>JALYZO010000153.1 GCA_030945745.1 Actinomycetota bacterium | reverse complement strand
GCGTCATCGTGGTGCTGGCTCGGGTGCGGGGGCGTGTGGCGCCTGGTCGATGTCGGCAACGGCTACCCCCGATGAGCGGGATGCCGTGTCATTCACCCCCGGTTGCCTCCGTCCCGGTTGCCTCCGTCCCGGTTACCTCCGTCCCGGTTGTCTCCGTCCTGATTGTTTGACGTGGCCAGGACGTAGAGGCCTGAGTTGATGTCGGTGATCACGACATACTGGCGCTGTTCGTTGTCCTTCCTCGCCTGGTCGAGGGCTACACCCACCACGTAGGCCTTCGAGGGGATCACGCCGGTCGGGTCCGGGGTGTCGGGCGGGACGAACCGGCCAACCGCTACGGGCTTCGCCGGGTGTGCCAGATCGAGCACCTGCAACCCGTCGGAGTTCCATGCCACGTAGGCCTGGTTGCCGTTGGCCACGGCGCGGCCGGGTGCGTAGACGCCCAGGTCGGGGGGCGGGAACACCAGTGACCGAGGCGTCTTGTACTGGCCGACCTGTGCATGGCCGGCCTGGTCGATCACCCGCACGCGGCCCCACCCGCCCGGATCGCCCACCGTCCCGCCTGGTCTGTCCACCATGGCACCGGTCACGGGAGAGCCGGCGGCGCAGTTCCCGCTCCCGGCTGGGCTGGTAGAGGGGCACAGGGTGTTGCGCAGCTGCGTGACTCCCGGTTGGTCAAGGGCCATGACCGGGATGGTGAGACCGGTGGGGTCCCCGTCGGGCGAGAAGGCGTTGCCGGGGGGGAACGAGGCGTCGAAGACCACCCCGATGGCACCGTTGTCTTGGGCCCGCTTGGTCTTCTCTGCGAAGCTGCAGCCGCCCCCGGTCAGTCCCTGGCTGGCCTGGTTCGGCGACTTGCGGCGGTCCAGAACCACGATCTTGCCGTTGAGGTCCACGGGATGACCCGAGGCATCGTTGAGGTAGGGGTCTGGGCTCGTCGTTCCAAACCCGAGATCGATCGGGCATCCGCGACCGGCATAGACGATCCCGGTCGTCGCTCCTGCCCCAGCCGGTACCTGACTCCCGGCGTGGCGGTAGATCTGGGCCGAGTCGTGGGGATCGAACAAGGTGAATTCCGCCTCGCAGCCGAAGATGGAACCGGCTGTGAGGCCTTGCGATGACGACGAGGGCGTGTCGATCCGCAGGGTCGTGTTGGGCGCGTTCCAGTCCTCGTCGGAGAGCAAGCCAAGGTTCTGGTGCGGCCCGGCATATGCGACATAGGCGCCGTTGCCCTCGGTCTGGCGGGCGGCCAGGCCGGAAGTGGGATAGGGATTGATCGTTGCTGTCAACGCCGGTGATGCCGGGTTGGACAAGTTCAGGTCCATGACCCCCTGATCAAGGTACGCCAACAAGGCCTTGCTGCCGTCCTTGGAGGCCACCGCGTCATGGCCGGCGCTGAACGGCCGGCATCCGTTGTTGGAGAATCCTTTGGCCGGGTCGGTGGCCGGGAACGAGGCAACCTGGGCCGGACGCATCGGATTGGTGACGTCAACGACGCGCAGGTCCCCGGAGGGAAACTGCGAAGCCGTGGCGAACGGCTCGGTGGACAACGAGAGGACCTTGCCGTCGGGTCTTTGAACCATCGCCACCGAGTGCTGCGACGACGAGCATGAGCTGGGGTCGGTGGTGGCCGACGTAGGGCCGCAGGTCAGCCCGGGGGTGAACCCCTCGGAGTCGGCCTGGTAACGCCCCAGGAACACCGGGTTCGCCGGGTGGGTGATGTCGTAGTAGGCCACTCCGCGGTCAACGCTGCCGCCGGCGCTCCCACAGATGGCCAGGGCGACGGCTCCCAGGTCGCCGGTGAACGACGGCGTTCGCACATGGATGGCGGCAACATCCAGGGCGCTCACACCAGCTGCGACGGGGATGGTGCCGGCGACCCTGGGGTGCCTGGGGTTGCCCAGGTCGACAAGCTTCACCGTGGTCGCCGGGCACGGGTACGGGTTGTAGAACCCGGTGTGGACCCCACCGCTGGGATTGATGCCAGAGCCCACGATGGCCGTGTCGCCGACGACGGCCACCGGGCCATTCAGACCTCCGGCACCGAGATCGCTCTTGCCGACCACGCGGAGACTGTGGGGCGGCCGGGACCGTGGATCGTCCGCCCTGGCCATGGCCTGGCCGCTGGACGCGACCGGCACCACCAACGACGCCATCAGAAAGATGCAGGCACGCCGAAGCCGCCGATGGTGCAACATGTCCGTTCCCCCTGCTTCAAGCGGTGCTCACAGGCCCACTGGCCAGATCATCGACGGGCCGGGCACACCTGTCAAGAGGTGCATCTCGCATATAGCCACCATCGCCCAGCATCGCTGGGTGGCGAACCGCGTCCAGGCTGCTTGCGGCCGCCGGGCTCCACGGGCAGGTACGCTCGGCCTCATCGGCGCCAGAGTCGTCGTCGATGCAAACGGTCTGCGGGCTTCAAGATCGGGGACAGAGGTATGAAAAAGCTGAGGCTCGGATTCGGGAGCGGCCTCCGGCGCGGCCAGATGACCCAAGAGTCAGTGGAAGTGAGTGCGGACTAGTGGCCGGCCCGCACGACCCCGTCCCGCCGCTCCAGCTCCCCGACAGCACCGGCGCGCAGAGCGACAGGGTCATCGGGGCGGGGGTCGAGGCGATCGTGAAGACCTTGGAGCAGATCGAAGCAGATGCCTCCCAGCGCGAACCGCTCAGGGACCACGATGGGCTGGCCTGCTTCGACTATCTCTACACGATCATCACCAGGAATGTGTTGAGGTGCGTCACCGGGACCGCTCTCGTCACCGAAGATCCACGTTTCCATGACCGCGAATTCATGGCCGTGTTCGACATCGCGTTCGCCAACCGCTACCTCGATGCCATCGGACTTGGCAAGCAGCAGAGCTGGCAACCGAAGTGCTGGAAGGTCCTCCTCGACCATCGAGAGGCGTCGTACATCTCGCCGCTGATCTTCGCCGTTGCCGGGGTCAACGCCCACGTCAACTTCGACCTGCCCTTCGCCCTGGTCACGGCCTGTGCTGAGATGGGCCGGGAGGTGGACTCGGGCGCCAACCATGAGGATTACGAGCTGATCAACCAGATCTTCGCCGAGCACATGCAGGAACTCCGGCAGCATTTCGAGAACCGATTTGCGAAAGGCTTCGACAAGGCGTTTGTGTCCAAGGTCGAAAACATGGTGGGCAACCTCGTTGTCGTGGTCGCCCGGGACCTGGCCTGGCGCAGAGCCAAGCAGTTGTGGCGGGTCCACGACGACGAGGCCAAGATGACCAAGCTGGCCAAATCTCGCGACCGCTGGGTCGCGCTTGCCAGCTGGGGACTCTTCGAGCTCGACCACATGCCGAGCATGGTGTTCAGGGCCATGTACGTTGTCCCCGGACCAACCCGCCGGGTGGCGGCACGCGGCCTGGCCCGCACCGGCTGGGATGCGAAGCGTCAGAACGCGCCGTCTGCGCACCCGAAGCCACCCCCCTTGGGGAGGTGACCTTGGCACGTTCCGTCGAGGGCTGATCCCGGTCCGTTGGGACATTGGGGGTCTGTCGAAATCGGCTGGATGTCGGCCACCGCGACCCACGCAGCTCCCCCGTCGGCGCCGGTGGTGGGAGACAGAGGGTAGATATAGGGGGAGGGCCCTGGCGTCGCGCCCGGCGGCGACGGTTGCGCCACGTGCCGCTGCCAGTCGCAACCCCACTCTTCACGGAGCCTCGCATGTCCACCTCCTCGAGCGGCGTATTCCAGACGCATGTCGAAACGACTGCTACCGGTAGCCTGCAGCACACAACAGGTAGGCCCGGGTAGCTCAGACGGCAGAGCAACGCACTCGTAATGCGTAGGTCAGGAGTTCGATTCTCCTCCCGGGCTCGGAAAGGTGCAGGTCAGAGGGGGTGCCCGCAGGAGGAGGCAACTGCGCCGGCCGCCAGCCTGGTGAAAGACACGATCACCAGATCGCCCGAGAGGCGCGTCCCGGCGTAGGCCTGCGGGTGGTCGGCGACATAGTCACGGACATTCGACCGTGTCCAGGCGCCAGTTCCCTCCTCGCGATCCCAGGCCAGCCGGATCCGTTCAAAGTCGTGACGGTTCGCACCGTCGGTGGCCGAACCCAACAGGGATGCCCGCCCGGTCGCACAGCAGCGACCACTTCCAGCCCAGCTGTCCGTAGGGTGCCGGTTCCTTCACCACCGCAAGGCGCTTATGCGTGCTGCCGTCCACGGAGCACTCGGAGAGATCGAAGCCGACGTCCGGTCATAGGCACCCAGCGCTTCGGCGACCATCGCGTCGAAGACCCCCAGCGGCGACCCACTCGCTTCGCTGTCCCGCAAGGTGGTGTCGGAGACCCGGTTGCCGCAGATGGGCTCGGCGGTGACCCACCCGCAGCCTGTTGCGGCCACAGTTGCATGCCGATCTGTGGGAACGTTCGGTGTTGATCCCCAGGCTCTAGGTGGCTCCTGAAGTAAGGGCGGGTTGGGGCGGGTCGAGGGGTTCGGGCGGGAGTCGTCGCGCCCGTGCGGCTCTCGCTCTGTGTCTCTCGGCCCTCTCGGCCCTCTCGGCCCTCCCGCCCCGGCCACCCCCCTGATTTAAGGGGCTTTCGGGACGAGCGGGGACCTGCGAGAGGGTGAGACGCCAACGAGGACAGGGGTGCTCGTTGGCTCAGGGAGGGGCGGTCGCCCATCTCCCCCCGGCCCGGGTCACACCCATGGTGGCCAGACGCGACCAGTTCACCGCCGCGGCGCGGGTGTCGGCATCGGTGGCGATGCGCTTGCGGCCCCGCACCCGGGCCTTGCGGCCCCCCCAGGCGCGGCGCACGAAGTGGCCGATCTTGCGTTCCACCTTCGGTCGGGTGCCCGTGTACGCCTCCTGCCAGTCCGGGTCGGCCTGGGCAGCCTTGTGTGCTTGGAGGACGTCTTCTTTCGGGTGGATCGTCACCGACCGCCCGGCCGCAGACGTCGTGCACGCCTCGCGCAGCGGGCAGGCGCCGCAGTGCCCGGCGAAATCGGCTCGGCCCGAGCCGTCAGCCCCGAAACGGATCTCGCCGACATGGCCGGCCGGGCACGTCACCGTGTTCGCTTGCAGGTCGACGTCGAAGTCGTCCTTGCCGAAACGGCCCTGGCGGCCCCGAGCGGGAGGCACCCGGGCCTTGACGTCATCGTAGCCGGCGCCGGCCAACTTGGCCAGGGTGTCAGCTCCCCCATACGCGCAGTCGCCCATCACGGTCGGCTTCACCTCATCATCGGCATGCGACGCCAACAGGTCGTCGACCGCCGCCGAGTCATGGGCGTTCGCGGCGGTCACGATCACCTCGTCGATCAGCTCGGAGTCGGGGTCGACTGACAGGTGGACCTTGAAACCATCGAATCGGCGATCATGGCTCTTATGCCCGTGGCGGGCCTCAGTGTCCACCACCGAGATCACCCGATCGACAGCCACCCGCCGGGCGATACGGAACACCTTGTCCTCCCCCGCCTCGACATCCTGGCCGGCCACGGTCGCCAACAGCTCCGCCGCGTCGGCCGCCGCCCCCTCCAGGCTCTCTCCCTCCAACGCGGCGAGCGCCGCCAGGGCGTCTTTGACCAACGCATCGACCAACGCCTCGCGGGCGGCCGGATCATCCCAGTCACACGGTGGTTTGCCCGGCCCCGCGTAATCGTCATCACGGGTCAACACCGCACGAACCTTTGCTGCCACAGCCGGGTAGTCCCTGTCCAAGGCCCCGAGCAGCTTGCGGATCGCGGAGCGCAGCTGAGTCACCGTGTCCTGGGTAGCCACTGCGTCATAGACCGGCGTCGAGTCCAACACCCGCACCCGACTGCCCATCACCCCTGCCTCTGAAGCGGCCGCCTTGGTGTCGGCGAACAGCCGCCGGGGACGTGCCGAGGCCCGCAGCCGGTTGCGCAGACCGACCAGCACGGTCGGATGGAAAGCCTCCGCTCCCGTGTCCACCCCAGCCGCCGCCTGCCACGCCAGATCCCGCTCCAAGCGGTCGCACGCCTCCTGGTCCGACAGGCCCTCGTGCGCTTGGAGGATCATCACCGTGGCCAGCACCCTCGCGGGGATCGTGGGCCGTCCCCGCTTCGAGCGCTTGTACAGGTCGGAGAAGTAGTCGTGAGGGAACATCCGCTCCCCGTGATCGGCCAACAGCCGGTAGATCCCCCGGAGCCGATCGCCCAGCAACTCCGCCGGGTTCTCGAATCGCTGCGCCACCTGAGCCACACCCAATGCCATGCCCGAGCCTCACCGCTCGCCGTGCTCGGGTGGTGGATCCTGGACGACTAAATCAGGAGCCTCCTAGGGTCGTGTCACGGGCGCCACGCGAGGCGTTCCAGAACCGTCGATCTGCGCTTTCAAGCTGGGTGCGGGACTCTCAGCGCTATCGTAGAGTCTGAAGTGTCAGCAGTCGCTGACCTGTGGGAGGGGTGTCATGAAGTTCATCGTGGAAGTCGCTTTTCCGCCGGAGCCGTTCAACACTTATGTCCGAAAGGGCACCGCCGGGGCAAAGATCGGTGAGGTGTTCGGAGCGATCAAGCCTGAGGTCCTCTACTTCACCGACAATGGGGTGGGACGCGGCGCCCTGATGATCGTCGAGATGGACAGCGCCAGCCAGCTTCCGCACGTGACCGAGCCGTTGATGCTCAACTTCAACGCGTCAGTGCATTACCAAGTTGCGATCGCGCCATCGGAACTCCAATCTGCTGGTCTTGAGAAGTACGCCACGACCTAGTAGGCACGCCCGTTCGTTCGTCGGTGTATCGGGCAGCCAGGCGGTGGGATAGTTGAGGTAGACGCCGCAGGCTGTGTCGAAGGCCTCTTCGGGGGTTCCGGTGAGGCCGGCGGTGCGGAGGAAGCTGTGTCGTCAGGATGGTCGAGGGCGGCCGCGGCGAGGGCGAGAGGACGCCCTGCTTGCCCAGGCCCGGCGGAGGTCGTCGAGCATCTCGCCCCTACCTTGCGCTCGGCGGTGACGTCGACCTTGTGGACCAGGCCGACGAGCAGGTCGACGAGGCCGTCGATGATCTCGGCCTGGTGGGCCCAGCACAGCGACGCCAGAAGCGTGAGGCGCACCGGTGCCGGCGAGGCCCGCAGGTCGGAGGGGTACAGCCGTGTTACCGCTCGAGTGTCATCGGTTGGGCGGAGTACGACGATCCCGCAGTGAGTACGCCAGGAGCTCGGCCCTCGGTATCTCCAGCCGCCCGCGAGTCGAGGACCATCCCGGTGCCCTTCGGTGCGGGGGCTCATGCGTTCCCGTTCGGGCCCGCCTCGTTGTCGCCGGCACGAATCCCGCCGGGTTGTCCCACCGAGTGACGGTCTGTCATGATCGTCGCATGCCGATTGCCACCAGGGCCTACGCCCATGTTCGTCTGACCGTGACCGACATCGATCGATCGCGAGCCTTCTACGACGACATCTTCGGTTTGCCGGTGGCCTTCGAGGTCCCCGCTGATGCCGACGATGCCACCCGCCAGCAGCTCGGCTTTCTCTTCGGCGGGGTGATCTACCAGCTTGGGGACTCGTTGTTCGGGCTGCGTCCGGTGGCCACCGATGCCTTCAACGAGGATCGGGTGGGTCTCGACCACCTCAGCTTCGCCGTGGCCACCCGCGGCGACCTCGACGCGGCCGCTGCGTTGCTCGACGAGCGCGGTGTCACCCACGAGGGGGTCAAGGACATCGGCGCTGGCTACCTCTTGGAGTTCCGGGACCCCGACAACATCGCCTTGGAGCTGTTCGCGCCGAAGGGCTGATCGCGCGGGCGAGGTTGCCAGACCCGGCACCTTGTGCCCTCCACGCTTCCGGCCCCGGATTGAGCTCGATTCGTCGCCTTCGACAAACGTCTGCTGTTCGTTGCTCCGGTCCTTGGTGACGTGGTCGACATCCTCACCGATCCCTACAGGAGCAACGGCATGGCACACGTAGACCTCGAGGCCAGCAAACCGTCCGGTCGTCAACCGGCGCTGAGCCGGCGCCGTGAGGTGGCGATGGGCGTTGCGCTGCGGCGCACGGCCGACGGCAAGGGCGACGGCGTCCTGGCCACCCGCCCGTTCGCACCGGGTGAGACCGTCATGGTCGGCTATCTGATCGGTGTCCTGAGCGGCAACGACTCGCATGCCACCCAGGTCGCTCCCGACCGCTGGGTACGCCATGGCGGCCTGGGCACCAAGATCAACCACTCCTGCGACCCCAACTGTGGCGTCCGCCTCAATGACGGGCACGCCTTTGACATCGTTGCTCGTCGACCCATCGGCGCCGGCCAGGAGCTGACGTTCGACTACGCCATGCGCAACCTCACCATCGACCACTTCCCGCCCCTTTGCCTCTGCGGGGCACCCCTGTGTCGCGGGTCGGTCACCGGATGGAAGGATCTGCCCGCGGAGCGCAAGGCGGCTTACGGCCAGCTCGTTGCCCCCTATCTGCTTGCTCTCGACGATCCTGCCGGAACAGAGACCGAGGCGCTCGAGGCTCTTTGAAGCTGACGGGTCGGGTCGTCGAGCAGACCAGGGATCAGGGCACCTTCGGCGATAGTTGCTGCACACTGCACACCAATCCCTTGCGGCCCCCCGTTCGTACCTCCGGTTGGCTACGCGATTCCGCGCCCTTCAAGAGGAGCCCACAGTGACGACCTGCAAGTTTCCAGCCCCGCACCGACTCTCCGCACGCATCCCGCGTGCTGGTGGCTTGGCGGCCGCCGCGGCGGTGGCGTTGGCCGCCTGCGGCAGCGCGTCCACCACGTCCACCAAGGCAGCGCCGACACCGGTGCCGTTCACGGCGACCTCAGCGCCGAGCGCTTCGTCAGCCTCGGCCTACACGGTGGCCACAGCCTCGGTGAGCGGTTTGGGCAGTGTGCTCGTCGACGGGCAGGGGCGCACCCTCTACCTGCTCAACTCGGAGGCCGGGGGGAAGCTCACGTGTACGGACGCCAATGGTTGCACCAAGGTGTGGCCCGATACGGAGTTGCCCAGCGGCGTCAGCCGTGGCGTGGCGGGCAGTGGGGTGGCCGCATCGTTGCTGGGCACGGTGCCGTCGCCGGAAGGAAAGCTGTACCTCACCTACGGCGCCAACCAGTGGCCGCTCTACACCTTCTCGGGCGACTCGGCCGCCGGGCAGGCCAAGGGTCAGGGCATCCACAGCTTTGGAGGCACCTGGTCGGCCGTCAACCCCACGGGGGACCCGGCCGTGACCCCCGCAACGCCGGGTTCCACCACCAGCTCATCGGCCTCGCACAGTGGCGGCTACTGAGCTGAGTGGCAGAGGCCCTCTGCCCAGCTGAGACAGGTCATCCGATCCGTGGTCAAGCAGTAACGGGATGGAAATGGCCCGGAAACCTCCCCGGGTGAGACTTAGGGCATCAACCAGGCTGAGGAGACCACATGACGATCGACAGCTCCCCGCAGTCCGTGACCCAGAAGCCATCCGGGGGGCGCCCGCCCAGGCAGGGGGACCCTTCTGCCCGAAGGTACAACGCCATGGTGGGCAACGAGACGCTGGAGGACTACTCGTTGCGCTACGCGCCGAAGTCGTTCCGCAAGTGGAGCGAGTTCACGGTGGCGTCAACGGCTCTGGGGGGCATCGCCTACCTGGCCGACTTCGCCATAGGCGCTTCCATCGCCATCACGCATGGCTTTGCGGATGCCGTGGCTGCGGTGGTGGTGGCGGCCGTGGTCATCTTCTTGACCAGCATCCCCATCGCCTACTACTCGGCGAAGTACTCCATCGACATGGACCTGTTGACCCGCGCCGCGGGCTTCGGGTACCTCGGTTCGACGATCACGTCGGTGGTCTATGCCAGCTTCACGTTCATCTTCTTCGCCCTTGAGGGCTCGATCATGGCCCAGGCGTTCAACATCGGCTTTGGGTTGCCTCTGCCCGCGGGCTACATCCTGGCGTCGCTGGTCATCCTCCCGATCGTCGTGTTCGGGATGACGGCCATGTCGAAGCTGCAGGTGTGGACCCAGCCGGTGTGGCTGGTGCTGATGTTCCTGCCGTTCATCTACATCGGCTTCGCCGACCCGGGCAAGTACACCGCCTACAGCCATTTCGCCGGCAGCGCGGGAAGCTCGTCGTTCAGCACCCTCGGGTTCGGGTTGGGGATGGGTGTTGCCCTGTCGCTCATCGCCCAGATCGGCGAGCAGGTCGACTACCTGCGGTTCATGCCGCAGAAGACGGCGGCGAACGCTCGCCGTTGGTGGACGGCGGTCATTGCCGCCGGGCCCGGCTGGGTCGTGCTGGGCGCCCTCAAGCAGCTCGGTGGTGGGTTCCTGGCCTTCTTCGTGGTCGACAGGGTCGGGCTGACCAAGGCCGGCGAACCGATCCAGCAGTACCTCGGCGGGTTCGGGGCCTTCATGACGGCGGGGACCCTGGCGCTGGCCGTGTTCTTCGTGGTGCTGTCCCAGATCAAGATCAACGTGGTGAACGCCTACTCGGGTTCGCTGTCGTGGTCGAACTTCTTCTCCCGAGTGCTGCACATACACCCGGGGCGGGTCGTGTGGATCTTCTTCAACGTCGGCATCGCCCTGACGCTCATGGAGGTGGGCGTCTTCTCGTTCCTCAACACGGTGCTCGGCTTCTACTCCAACGTGGCCATCGCCTGGATCGGTGCCGTGGTCGCCGACCTGGTGGTCAACAAGCCGCTCAAGCTCAGCCCGCCGCTCATCGAGTTCAAGCGGGCCCACCTCTACAGCATCAACCCGGTCGGCTTCGGAGCCATGACCGTCGCTTCGGTGATCTCCATCCTGGCCTTCTACAACGCCTTCGGCGCCTACCCGGCGGCGTTCTCCCCCATCCTGGCGCTGGTGATCGCCTTCGTGCTCTCGCCGATCCTCGCCTTCCTGACCAAGGGGAAGTACTACATCGCCAGGGTCGACGACCTGGCCGAGCCGCTGGCGGTCGACGATCAGCTGTCCACCGTCATGCTGGAGTGCACGGTATGTGCCACCTCCTTCGAGCGGCCCGACATGGCCGGCTGCCCGTACCACCACGGTCCGATCTGCTCGCTGTGCTGCAGCTTGGACAAGCAATGCCACGACATGTGCAAGACCTCGACAACGGCGGTGACCGTCACGTCACCAGCGGTCTCGGACCCTGTCGGCTGAGGTCGGACATGACGCGCTACGAGTACACGTGCCGGAGCTGTGGTCCCTTTCTCACGATCCGCCCGATGGGCGAGGCCGAGCCCCATGTGGCCTGCCCGGTGTGTCGGGAGGCGTCCCGGCGGGTGTTCCACGCGCTCCGCGTGGCCCGGACACCGGCGGGCGTGGCCGGCGCTCACGACCGGGCGGACGCCTCGGCGTCTGAGCCATCGGTCGTCACCCGATGACCGCCCTCCGCCGACGTCATCGCGGCATCCGGTGAAAGGACCCTCGCATGCCTGACGTCATCTTCTCCGTTGACCCCACCAAGTCGATGCGGGACCAGGACATCCCCGGGCACAACCGTTGGCATCCTGAGATCCCGGTGGTGGCTATGGTCAAGCCGGGCGACGAGTTCCGCGTCGAGTGCAGCGAGTGGACCGACGGCCAGATCGGCAACAACGACTCGTCCAATGATGTGCGGGACGTCGACCTGTCGGTGGCTCACATGCTGAGCGGTCCCTTCGGGGTGGAGGGCGCCGAACCGGGGGACCTCCTCGTCCTCGACATCCTCGACCTCGGTCCCATCCCCCAGCAGCGTGGACCGGCCCCCGGGCAGGGGTGGGGCTACACGGGCATCTTCGACCGTGAGAACGCCGGGGGTTTCCTGACCGAGTACTACCCGAGGAGCGCCAAGGCCGTCTGGGACTTCCACGGCCAGGAGGCGACCTCGCGACACCTGCCCGGGGTCCGCTACACCGGCATCACCCACCCCGGGTTGTTCGGCACGGCACCCTCCGCCGACCTGCTGGCCCGCTGGAACCGTCGCGAGCAGGCTCTGATCGACACGAATCCCGACCGGGTGCCGGCCCTGGCACTGCCGCCGTTGGAGGACGGCGCCCTCCTGGGGACGTTTGGCGGCACCGGGTTCCGCAGGGTGGCCGGCGAGGCAGCCCGCACGGTGCCCGCGCGCGAGAACGGTGGCAACCACGACATCAAGAACTTCACCCGGGGGTCCAGGATCTACTTCCCCGTGCACGTCCCCGGCGCCAACTTCTCCGGAGGCGACCTTCACTTCAGCCAGGGCGACGGGGAGATCACCTTTTGCGGGGCCATCGAGATGGGGGGGTTCATTGATTTCCACGTCGACCTCATCAAGGGCGGGATGGAGATCTATGGGATCACCACGAACCCGATGTGCATCCCCGGTCGGGTCGAGCCCCGTTACTCGCAGTTCCTCACCTTCATCGGCATCTCCGTCGACCACGACAGCGACACCAACCACTACCTCGACGCAACACTGGCGTACAGGCGGGCCTGTCTGAACGCCGTTGAGTACCTGAAGAAGTTCGGCTACAGCGGCGAGCAGGCGTACCTGTTACTTGGCTCCGCTCCCATCGAAGGGCGGATCAGCGGTGTTGTCGACATCCCCAATGCTTGCTGCAGCTTGTACCTGCCGACGGCGATCTTCGACTTCGACATCCGACCATCGGCCGCAGGCCCACAGCGGGAGGATCGGGGCGCGTGCGCACTGCCGTCTTGAGCCCTGGGAGGCGGCGCCATCCCGGGCCTGGGCGCGCGTCCCGAGCGACCCGGGGTCGAGATGCTGCCAGACGACGCCGCGGCGCGTAGCTTCGGCTACAGCACCCCGCGCCGTTGGCGAGCGGCCAGCGACGCGGGCGACGTCCAACCAGACGAGGAGGGTCAGGTGGCGGAAGCAACGCGTGGTGCACCTGTGGACGAGGGTGATCGGGAGGTAGGTCTGCGCCGGGACGTGGGCGTCGTCGGGCTGACCTTTGTCTCCGTCGGCTCGGTGATCGGCTCGGGCTGGTTGCTCAGCGCCCAGAAGGCGGCGGCCTTTGCCGGCCCTGCGGTCCTCGTGAGCTGGGTCATCGGTGCGCTGGTCTGCATCGCGTTGGCCCTCACCTATGCCGAGTTGGGGGCGGCGTACCCACTCTCGGGAGGAACGGCCCGCTACGGCTATCTGACGTTCGGCCCGCTGGGAGGCTTCTTCTCCGGTTGGGTGTCCTGGCTCCAGGCAGTGGCCCTTGCCCCGGTGGAGACGGTGGCATCGCTCAACTACCTGAGCTCAAACTGGTGGCCCGGCCTGGTCCACACCGTCGGTGGCCAGGACCTCCTCACGACCAAGGGAGTCGTGGTGGCCATCGGGTTCATCCTCGTCTTCACCTTGATCAACCTGGTCGGCGTCAGGCTGCTGGCCGAGGGCAACAACATCATCGTCATATGGAAGGTCCTCGTGCCTCTTCTGGCCATCGTGGCCATCCTCACCGAGGCCTTCCACACCAGCAACTTCACCCTCGCAGACGTGAAGGGTGGTGGCGGTTTTGCCCCCTTCGGGATGAAGGGCATCCTGCTCGCCCTGACCGGCGGAGTGCTGTTCTCCTATCAGGGCTTCGAGCAGGCTGTGCAGCTCGGCGGCGAGGCCCGAGACCCCAAACGTGACCTGCCGCGTGCCGTGGTCATCTCCATCCTCCTCGGCACGGTGGTCTACATCGCCCTGCAGATCTGCTTCATCGCCGCTACCGACCCCCACAAGATCATGAGCTTGGGTTGGGCCAACCTGGCGGTCCACGGCTTCGGGCCGTTCTACCAGCTGGCCACGGTCGTGGGTCTGACGTGGTTGGCCACCATGCTCCAGGTGGATGCCGTCGTCTCCCCAGGCGGGACGTCCCTGGTCTACATGTCCACGTCGTCGCGCCTGTCGTTTGCCCTCAGCCGTTCGGGTGTGGCCCCCACCTCCCTGGCCCGGCTCAACAAGCGGCGGGTGCCGTGGGTCAGCGTCCTGTTGGCTGCCGCGGTGGGCTGTCTGCTGTTCCTGCCCATCGGGTCCTCGTGGTCCAAGCTGGTCAACTACGTCACCTCGGCCACGTTCATCATGTACGCCTTGGCCCCCATCGCCGTGTTGACCTTGCGGCGCGCCTTTCCTGATCACGAGCGGGCCTACCGGGTACCGAGACCGCAGATCTGGACACCTGTGGCGTTCGTGCTGGCCAACCTGATCGTCTACTGGAGCGGCTACGTCATCGACTGGCGCATCGGCGTGGCCATCATCTTGGGCTGCCTCCTGCTGGCCGTCGGGCGGTACTTCACGCCCGAAGAGAAGCGTGAACCCCTCCGTTGGAGGAACGTGGCGTGGATCCCGGTCTGGATAGGCGGCACCATCTTCCTGGCGTTCATCGGCCCCGACTACGTCCAGGGCCAGAAGATCCTGCCCTTCTGGATCGACATGTTCGTGGTCGCCGCTTTCAGCGTGGCCATCTTCTACTGGGCCGTGGCATCATGCCTGCCCGTCGCCGAGATCCACGCCAACTACCAGCGTCAGCTGGAAGAGGCCGCGGTGGAGAACGAGACGTTCGGCACCGGGGGCTGATGCCCCGGGTGAGGGTCAGGCGAGCTCGACGAGGACGTTGCCCACCACTCCCTGCTGCACGGCGTCTTGAGGCTCCGCCATGCCCTCCAGCCCGAGGCGCTGCCCGCAGACGAGACGTTCACGGAGCCAACCCCTGGTGTCCGGTGAGAACGACGCCTAGAACTGGTCGTGTGGCCTGTTCCCGGGGCCCCGACGTCAGGAGCGACGTTGCAGATCGGTATCCCCAAAGAGGTCAAGAACCACGAGTACCGGGTGGCGTGCACCCCCGCCGGAGTCCATGAGCTGGTGCGCCATGGCCACCGGGTGATCGTCGAGGCCGGCGCCGGTCTCGGTTCCTCCCTCCCTGATGCCGAGCTGGAGGCGGCGGGCGCCCAGCTGGTGGCCAATCCCGATGAGGTGTGGGGCAAGGCCGAGCTGGTGCTGAAGGTCAAAGAGCCGGTCGCCGAGGAGTACCGCCGTCTGCGAAAGGACCTGGTGCTGTTCACCTACCTCCATCTGGCTGCGTCCCGGCCGTGCACCGATGCTCTGCTGGCGGCGGGGACCACCGCCATCGCTTATGAGACCGTGCAGTTGGAGGACGGGTCGCTCCCCCTGCTGGCCCCGATGTCGGAGGTCGCCGGGAGGATGGCACCCCTGGCCGGCGCCCATCACCTCCAGCGTGACGGCGGTGGGAGGGGGGTGCTCATGGGCGGCGTGTCTGGGGTGTACGCAGCCAAGGTCGTGGTGATCGGCGCCGGCGTGTCGGGCATGAACGCAGCGGCCATCGCCCTCGGCATGCAGGCCGAGGTGCTCCTGTTGGACAACAACATCGCCAAGCTTCGCGACGCCGACCGGATCTACCAGGGCCACTTGCAGACGGTGGCGTCCAACGCCTATGAGGTGGAGCGGGCCGTGTTGGACGCCGACTTGGTGATCGGCGCTGTCCTCGTTCCTGGGGCCAGGGCGCCGGTGCTGGTCACCGACGAACTGGTCGGCCGCATGAAGCCGGGTTCTGTGCTGGTCGACATCGCCATCGACCAGGGTGGTTGCTTCCAGAGCTCCAGGCCGACGACCCACGCCGATCCCGTGTACCGAGTCCACGAGTCGGTGTTCTATTGCGTGGCCAACATGCCCGGCGCCGTACCCCACACGTCCACCTACGCCCTCACCAACGTGACGCTGCCCTACATCCTGGCCATCGCCGACAAGGGCTGGCTCGATGCTCTGCGGGCGGACCCGGGCCTGGCCGTCGGCCTCAACACCCACGACGGGTCGGTGACGCACGCCTCGGTGGCCGAGGCGCATGGGCTGACGGGCGTTCCTCTGACGTCGGTTCTGGCCTGACCGTCGGTGCTGGCTTGACCGTAGACCTGGGGTCGGCGTTTACCCGGGTGGCCCCGGCGAACCCCCGCCAAACCCACGAGATCCCGGCGGACCCAAAGGAACCCGGGATCGCCTCAGGCCCCAATGGCCTGGTACACACAGCTCCAGAAGTCGAGGAGCACTTGCGCCGGTTGCGGGGAGGTCGCCGCCCGCTGGGTGAACAGGATCCCCGTGAGGTCATTGTCCACGTCCGACCGCCACGTCGTGCCCGTGCCCCCGTCCCAACCGAACCCGCGGGGAACGCTGCTGCGGGCGGTCGGCGCAGCCATGAGGTAGCCCCAGCCTCCATCGCCCAGGAACAGGGCGGAAGCCGCTCGTTGCTCGGGTGTCAGGTGGTTGGTGGTCATGAGCTGCACCGACGTTTCGGAGAGGAGCCGTCGGCCGTGGTGGAGACCGCGGTTCACCATCATCTGCACGAAGGCCCAGTAGTCGTCGATGGTGGAGAGCAACCCTCCGCCAGCGTCGGGGAAAGCGGGTGGGCGGCTCCAATGGCTGTTGTCGACGCCGTCGAGAACCGTCAGAGCGCCAGACTCGGGATCCGGGCTGTACGCCGTGGTCATCCGATCGGGTTGCCCCGGTTGCACGCTGAACCCGGTGTCGGGCATGCCCAGGGGGTCGAAGAGGCGCTCTCGCAGGAAGGCCTCCAACGGCTTACCCGCTGCCCGGGCGACCAGGACACCCAGGATGTGGGCTCCCGAGTTGTACCTCCACCGTTCCCCCGGCTGCTCCATCAGGGGCAGCGTCGCCAAACGGGCCATCCACTCGTCGGGCGTGTGCGGCGTGGGCGGCCACGGCGGGCCCAGGGTGGCCAGGTGAAGGTTCTCCACGGCGGTCTGGATCGGGTACGTGTCCGGAGGCGCCATGATGCAGCCGAAACCGAGGCGGAAGGTGAGCAGGTCCTCGACGGTGATGGGGCGCCGGGCGGGCACCGTGTCGTCGATCTTGGCGTCGAGGCTGGTCAGCACCCGGCGGTTGGCCAGCTCGGGGATGAGGTCATCGACGGGAGCGCCGAGGCGCAGGGTACCGTCGTCGACGAGGATCATCACCGCCGCCGCGATGATCGGTTTGGTCAGCGAGGCGATGCGGAAGACGGCGTCTTGGGGCATCGGCGTGGCGTCGCCGAAGTCCAAGGTGCCGGCCACCTCGATGTGTGCTCGATGCTGGTGGGCAACCAGGGCGATGAGACCAGGCATCGCGCCCCGCTCGACCTGGTCGGCCATCACGCGCCGCAGCCGGGCCATCCCGGCCTCAAGACCCTCGGTGCTCATGGATCGGACCTCTCGCTCGCATCGTCTGGCCCTTGAGACGCTCGAGGACGGCAAGACTCATCGTGGGCGATCCGGGCATAGGTCTCGCCGGCAGCCCAGAAGCGTTACCGCACCACGCTCAAGCTCAA
>JALYZO010000142.1 GCA_030945745.1 Actinomycetota bacterium | reverse complement strand
TTGCAAAGAGGCGAAAGCGGCCGTTGACGACCCCCGCCGAGTGCCTTGATCAGCCAGGCATCTCAGGGCGGCCGAGCACTGCGCCGGGCACCGTGGACAGCTCTCGTCCTCTTGGCCATCGTCCTCGCTGCCTGTGGTGGTTCGACGGGTCCGGCCGCGCCACCGCTCGGACCTGCGGTGCAGCACAAGCAACTGGACATGGGCGGTGTGGCCCGGAGCTACCGCCTGTACACCCCGCCGTCAGTCGACCGCAGCCACCCCACCCCGCTGGTGATCGTGCTCGGCGGCTTCGGGAACTCTGCGGAGGACATGGTGGGGGCCACCGACTTCGACCGGGTGGCGGAGACGGGCAATTTCGTCGTCGCCTATGCCGACGGAGTGAACAACACCTGGAACGCCGGCTACTGCTGCCTGGGGCGGGCCACGAGTGGGCCCGACGACGTCGCCTTCCTCGGCAAGCTCATCGACGACGTCGGGACTGCGCAGAAGCTGGACCCGGCCCGGGTCTACGCAGTGGGCGTGTCAGCCGGGGGGATGATGGCCTACCGCCTGGGCTGCGAGATGGCCGGGCGCATCGCCGGGGTCGGCTCGGTGGCCGGCGCCATGATCCTCGACGACTGCCACCCGGCCAAACCGGTCTCGGTCATTGAGATTCACGGCACGGCCGACGGTGAAGTGCCCTATCAGGGCGGCAAAACCGCCGGGGGCGCCACCCAGGACTCGCCGCCGACGCCGGCCGTGGCCCAGCGGTGGGCCGACCTCGACCATTGCCCGGCCTCCACCACCACGACCGCGGGAGTGGTGACCACCGCGGCCTGGACCGGCTGTGCCGGAGGAAGCGCGGTCAAGCTGGTCACCCTCGACGGTGGCGGGCACACCTGGTTCGCCAATGGCCTCGGGCCTATCGCCGGGGCCGTCGATGCCTCACGGATGATTTGGGAGTTCTTCAGCGGCCTCCGGCCCGGCGGTTGAGGCGCTGATACGGAGGCCATCGCCTCCGGACCTAGGCCAGCACGCTGCGCAACTGCCCCATCCGCTCCGGCACCGCCCGATACCAGACCCACCGCCCGCGCTTCTCACCAGCGATCAGCCCGGCCTCGGCCAGGATCTTGAGGTGGTGGGAGACGGTGGGCTGAGAACGACCGAGCGGCTCCACCAGCTCACACACGCACGCTTCGCCCGCGGCCGCCGAGGCGATCAGGCTGAGCAGACGAAGTCGGGCCGGGTCCGCCAGCACCGCAAAGGTCGCCGCCAGTTCCTCAGCTCTGGCCTCAGTCAGGGGAGCCGCCAGCACAGCCGGGCAGCACTCTTCCAAGGCCGAGGGGGCCACGTGGATCTTCGTCGCCATGCGTCTACCTGTCCATTGACAGCCGTCTATACGTCAGCGAGTCTCATAGACGTACCTCATCAACCCAGGAGAGTGCCCATGTCCCGTGTGCAACTGGCCCTCAACGTCGACGACCTCGATGCTGCCGTCGCCTTCTACTCGAAGCTGTTCGCCACCGAGCCGGCCAAGCTCCGGGACGGCTACGCCAACTTCGCCATCGAGAGCCCGCCCCTGAAGCTGGTGCTCTTCGAGCAGCCTGGCAAGGGCGGCACCATCAACCACCTCGGCGTCGAGGTCGAGACTCCCGAGGAAGTAGGTGCCGCCCAGACCCGGTTGGCCGGCGCAGGCATGGCGACCGCCACTGAAGAAGGCGTGGACTGCTGCTACGCCCGCCAGGACAAGGTGTGGGTGGACGGGCCCTCCGGCGAGCCGTGGGAGATCTACACCGTACTGGAGGACGTGGAGATGCCCGGGGGTCAACTGCGGACGGTCGACCCGGAGACAGGGGCAAGTTGCTGCGCCGTGGTCGTGGGTGACACGGTCTCCGCTGGTTCATCGGCCTGCTGCTGAGGGTGATCGACCGCGATCTTGTCCGGCGGCTGCTGGCCGAGACCCTGGGCACCGCGCTTCTGCTGATCGCCGTCGTGGGCTCAGGCGTCGCCGCCCAGCGGCTTTCCCCAGG
>JALYZO010000117.1 GCA_030945745.1 Actinomycetota bacterium | reverse complement strand
GCAGGGCGACGAGGGAAACAACACACGTTTGGTGGATCGTGCCCGGCGCCGGGGTCACAAGCAGGACGCCGTCGACGAGCTCGTAACGATGACCATCGTCGGGCATCCCCTGAAGATCGTCGTAGGTAAGGGGCGCACCCCATGGAAGCGCAACAGCCACAGCGATCATTCTACGACAGGACGATCTTGGCCACCGACGACGGGGCAGTGAGATCCCGCCTCAAGCCAGGCGGCAGGCCCGATGTGACCGGAGCCGGCCGGCGGTGGGGCTCAGCCGCCGAACGGCAGGCCCGCCTGGGTGGAACCAGCCTTGGCCCGACTGCGACCGGAACGCTGCAATGAACGGGAGACGTCCTGCGACCCAACCTTGCGTGCGTCGGTCGTCAATGCCGCGGCAATGTCCGCGACCCGCACGCCGAAGCGTTCCGCGAACTCGGCGGTTGGAACTCGCAGTGAGCTGCCGAGTTTTCGGACCGGCAGACCCTCTCGGCCGTCTGTGTCGAGCCAGCGGTGAGCCTGTTGGTAGGCCGCGGTGCGGCAGATCCTGAGGATGCGCGCCGCCTCTTCAACAGTCAGGAAGACGGGCACTCCTGCGGTTACCATTGGCCAAACCTCACCGTTGAGTGTTCCAGGGCAAGCAAGTGTAGATTGCCCTGCCTGATCGTGCAAGCTTCCCATTGAACGCTCTGGCGGTGCGTTCGGCTAGCGTGAGGTCGTGCCTCGTCGACGCAAGCAGACACCCCAGCTGCTCACTGTCAACCAGATCATTGCTTTCAACGTGGCCAAGGCGCGTCTGATGCGTGGGTGGACCCAGGAAGAAGCGGCGCGTGCCATCGCCCCCTACCTAGGCACCCTGCTGTCGCCTGCGAGCTTCTCGGCCATCGAGCGCTCCGTGGACGCCGGTCGGGTCAGAGAGTTTGACGGGGATGAGCTCCTGGCCTTCGCACGGGGTTTTCGCGTGCCCCTCGTCTGGTTCTTCACGCCCCCTACGACGTGGGACGGTGTGGGCATCGCCACCGCCGACGCGGGCGCCGAAGGCCTCGACCCGCTGGTGATGCTGCATGCCGTGCTGGGCACCCCCGAGACGATCCCGGAGTACAAGCAGTTCCTATTCAGCTGGCCCGATCCCCGCCACCGCCTCCGGATCTACGCCGATGGAAGCACCGAGAACCTCGGCCCCGTGGCCGAAGACGTCTACCCGCTAGCCGACGAGTTGGTTCTGGCACGCGCCCAGCGTCTGCTGCGCGACCGCTTCGGTGGCGTCGAGAAGGCACGCGAGGTGCTGGAGAGTCTCACCGCGGTTCTCGACGAGCTCGACAAGTCCCCGCTCGACGACCCGGCACTGAAGGAGTCGTCGAGCAGGAGACGCGGGGAGCGCCGACCAACCTGAGCGAGTCGGAGGCCCGATCGCTGACAGTCGCTTTCGGTACACGTGCTTCAGCGGGAGAGGAGATCGCCCATCTTCGTTGCCGCGACGCGGTCCGCGGCGGGAACGAAATGTCCGTAGATGTTCAGCGTGGTCGCCGCGTTCGCATGACCAAGGCGGCCGGCGACGGTCTTGACATCGACGCCGTCGGCAAGCAGGTGCGTCGCCGCGAAGTGGCGCAGGTCGTGCAGACGGGTCGTTGGAGGCAAGCCAAGCTTCTCGCGAAGACGCCTCCAGGCGGTCGTCCAATGGTAGGGGTCCCACGGCCGGCTGCCGTCGGGCTCAGGCGAGAACACGAAGGCATCGGGGACGATCGCGACACCGAACGCCCGAGCGACCTCCTCGAGCCCGAGCAGGTGTTGGCGGAGAGCGCCGACCGTGGCGTCGTCGAGCGCGATCCGTCGGTTGGCGTGGGCCTTGGTGTCCTTAAGGCAGATCTCACCGGTGTCGGGATGCTTAAACGCCGAGTGCTCGAAGACAAGCTCGCCGGTGTCGAGATCTACGTCCCTCCATCGCAGCGCAGTCACCTCGCCCCTGCGAGAACCGGCGGCCGCCGACAGGCGGACGAAGACGCCGAATTCCGGAGCCGCCGCGTCGACCGCAGCCAGGACATGGCTGACCTCCGGGGGACGGATCTCTCGCTTGGGGACGCTCGGCGGCCGGGCCGCATCGGCAGGGTTGACGGACAACCATCCCCACCGCACAGCATGGGCGAGTGCATTGCGCACGATGGCGTGGATCTGGCGCACGTGACTCGGAGCAAGGCCGGCGTCGTGCAGGAGTCGTCGGTACCAGCGTT
>JALYZO010000114.1 GCA_030945745.1 Actinomycetota bacterium | reverse complement strand
CCCGTTGGGCTGCCGTCGGCGTTGGGCTCGCAGTAAGGCGGCGCGTACGCCGGCGCGTAGAAGGTGAAGGTCAGGCCCTCGTTCACGTTGGTGGCGCTGTTCCAGAAGGGGGCCGAACCCAGGTACTCCTGATAGCCGTCATGGTTGAGGACGCCGGGGGCGGCCACCGTCCACCCCAGGTTGGGGCCCTGGTCGGGCGTGCTCGACTGCTGGTAGCGGGAGGGCAACGGCAGAGCCTTCAGCAGGCGTCCGGTCTGGGAGTTGAACAGGTTGAGCCCCCCATCCTGGTTGGTGCCGGCGCCGTCGTGAGGCGACGCCCCCATGAGAAGCACCCGGGTGGGGGAGTTGGCGTAGGTGGAGGAGGTCATCGACCAGCCGAACTGTCCCCCCGTGTGCGGGTGAGGATCGTTGATGCTGAAGAGCACGGCTCCGGTCGCTCCGCTGAAGACCCACGCCTCGCCCGCATCCTTGACCCCGTTGACGGCCTGCAACCAGCCCTCCCCATAGATTTCAGCCTTGCCATCGCCGTTGACGTCCCCCGGCGAGTTGGGCGTCACATCCTGGAAACCGAAGAACGCAAATGCCTGCGGGACCGGGTCGTCGATGGTCCGCAGCAGGTCGCCGGTCAAACCGCTGAACACGTAGATCCGGCCCTGGAAGGCCGCAGATCCTTGGTACGTGGGCGCGGCCACCATCTGGTCGGGCACGCGGTCGCCGTTGATGTCCCCCGGGCCCTGCACGGTGAGGCCGAAGGATCCACACGAGGACGAGCACCCTCCGGCAGCACTGTCGGGGTAGGTCAGGGTGCGGATCGGCGTGTTGCCCGACCCACCGGGGTAGGCGAGGGGGTTGCCGTCGAAGATGTACGCCCGGCCCTCACCGGTGTGGCACCCAGCCGTACCTTTGACGCACCCCGCGGGGACGCTCGAGGCCGAGGCACCGACGACGATCTCCGACTTCCCGTCGCCCCCGCCGAACGAGTGCGACGAGGTGTTGTAGATGTCGCCCGCCCTGCCCAGACGGGAGCCGAACCGCTCGCCGGCCACGCCGGTCGGACTGTTCAACGTGTAGAGCAACGCGCCGGTGGCCCCGTTGTAGACCCAGACGTTGCCGGTGCCGACGGAAGCGCCGGTGGCGTCGTTGGCGTCGACACCGACCGCGAGGTCAGGCTTGCCGTCGCCTGTGACATCGCCGATGTTGGTGATCACGAACCCGAAGTGCTGGCCGACGGTGGGCACCGGGGCGTGGATCTGGTACAGAACCCTGGGTGGCTGGGGCACGCCAGGACTGTTGGTGACGAGGCTGGCCCCGCTTACCAGGTAGACCGAACCGGCCTGGCTCACCCCGCCGTAAGAGCCGTACGGATCGGCCACCCACACGTCGTTGACACCGTCGCCGTTGAGGTCGGCGCCCGCCGCCGTAAGTCGCTCGCCCCAGCGTCCTAGGTTTTCGGGGTTCGGGGAGCTGATCGCGGCGGGCGACGGCGGAGGCGTGGGTGTCGCATTGTCAGCGCCGGCTGAGCTGACCAGCGGTCCGGCGGAGGCCACGACGCTCAGGCTGGCGCCGACCAGAGCCCCGCCCGCCAAGGCGCACCAGGAACGCCACCTCCGGCTGCGCCGGTCACCGCGTCCGTTGACATGAGTCCTGCTGCGCAAATTCATGGATTTCCCCCAGTTACCAGGCGCCGTTCGTTGCCTGATGCTACCGGGAGTGAGCTGCGTAGGACAAGTCCGCAAGACTTCTCGGGCAGGCCTGGTACTTTTCGATGCGCTCGCGGTACACGATCATCGAGCGAGCATCGACAGGAAGAGCGGTCCATCCACCACAATGACTCCGGCAGATGGCCATGTGCGCCGGGTGCCCGGCATCGCGGTGATCCTTGGGGTCGCCCTGCTGGTTGCTCTCGCCGTCGTGCTCGTTGTCTCCCGGCCCCACCCCACCATCCATCACCGAGGCGGTGCCCCTGCCTCAACGAGACCTGGGTCGAGCGCCCCCACGACCGCCTCGCCGGGCAGCCCCAGC
>JALYZO010000080.1 GCA_030945745.1 Actinomycetota bacterium | reverse complement strand
CCCCTGGAGGTCGCCGAGGAGGGCGTCGGCCGTGCCGTCGTCGCCGCCCGGCGCGGCCGTCGCGGCCCGATTGAGCAGGTGCCCCTCGGCGTCGTCGTCGGTCATGTCCCCGCCCGGCTCGTCGTCCCAGGCGAGCGCGTCGACCAGCCACTCCGGCAGCTCGTCGCCCCCCGCGGTCCCGGCCGCCGCAGATCGGTGGCGGGCCAGCGTGTCGGCATGGGAGGCGAGGGTGGCGGCGAACGCCGCCGGCGAGGAGAAGAGGCGCTTCTTGAGCAGCAACGTGACCAGATCGTCCAGGCGGACCCCGGTCGTACCCACAGCGCTGCGGCGCCGGGCGGAGGTGTAGTCGGCCAGCAGTCGGTGGACCCGACGCTCGTCGTCGCCGTAGGTGACCTCGATGGCCCGCGTCGTGCGCGACGTGAACTCGGGGCGGCCGTCGGCGTCCACGATGGTGTCCTTGAGGCGGCGGACCATCACCTCGGCCAGCACGGCCGGCTCGGGCTCCACGCCCCGGGCGAAGCGGGTCGGGTCGAGCATCTCGAGCAGGGCCTGCCACGACTCGGGGTACCCGTTGTGCGGCGTGGCGGAGAGGAACAGGCGGTGGCTGGCGTGTTCGCCGAGCCGGGCGACGGCCCGGGTCTGGAGGCTGTCGACGGCGAAACCCTTCGACCGGCGTGGCACCGGCGGCGCACAGTGGTGGGCCTCGTCGACGATGAGCAGGTCGAAGTAGGCCGGGCCACCGCTGCCGCCTGGCCTGTCGCCGTCGAGGACCTCGTCGAGCAGCCGCTGGATGCGCGGCGAGCGAAGCCACTGGAGGCTGATGATGGTGCGGGGAAAGACGCCGAAGGGGTTGGCCTCCAGCCCGTGGGAGCGGCGAAGCGCCTTGAGGCGGGCGGTGTCGAGGATCTCGAAGTCGAGGCCGAAACGATCGGCCATCTCGTCGTGCCACTTCCCGGTCAGCGATGCCGGGCAGACCACGATCACCCGCCGCGCCCGGTGTCGCAGCAGCAGCTCCTGGACGATCAGCCCCGCCTCGATCGTCTTGCCGAGGCCGACGTCATCCGCGATCAGCAGGTTGACCCGCGGCATCTCGAGCGCCTTGGCCACCGGCACCAGCTGGTAGTCCTTGATCTGGATCCCGGACCGGAACGGCGCCTGCAGCGTCGTGGTGTCGGCGGTGGCCACCGTGCCCCACCGGACCGCGTCGAGGAAGGCCCCGAGTCGCTCGGGGTCATCGATCCCCTGAGCAGTCACCTCCGGCAGGCGGCTGACGGGGAGGACCTCCCGGCCGGGCTCGATCTCCCACGCCACGGTCAGCTCGTCGCCCAGGTCGTCGTCGCTCACGCTGGTCAGCGGGACCAACGTGCGCCCGGGGCTGACCGAGGCGGCCAGCTCGTCGATGGGTTGGTGGGACCGGCGGAGCGCCGAGACCACCCACTGCTGACCCCGGACCCGGACGAGATCCCCGACCTCCGGTGGGGACTCGGCTGTCGCTGTGGTCATCGTGGCTCTCCACCGCTCGCAGGCGTCGCTGTCACGACGGGCTCTGGTGTCGAACGTAGCAACGGCCAAGGAGGCCCGCTCAGCCCCAATGCTCGCTGCGGTACTGCATCAGGTCGTCACCATAGAGCTGCTTGGTGGCGTTGCCGATCCGCACCCAGAACTCCTCACCGGCACCTCCCGCGCCCTTGAGGGGCTTGGCGAAGATCGGTTTGCCGGACGGTGCCACCGTGACCGAGCACACGGCAGTGCCGGCGGCCAGGGGGAAGTGGATCCTCACCGTCGCTGCCGTCGTGGTGGAGAGGTTCGTATCGGAGGCGGGGGCACACTGGCGGCTGGATCCGGCAGTTCCTCGTCGTCCCCGATGCAGAACACGGCCGACAGCGTCACCTCCTCGATGGAGGTCGGTTCGATCGCCTCGCCGCAGCCGATGCAGGTGGCCGTGCTCGTTGCGATGGTCCTCGACCACGCGTCGACGCCTTGGGGACCGAGAAGTTCCCTGACTGCTGGCCCAGCTACCCGACGTTCCCGCACGAGAACGTCATGCCCATCCCTCCCGGGTCGAATCTACCAACAGGGCTTGCATGGCAGCAGTCGCCGCTGCCGCACCCGACGACGACAGGAGACGGTACTTGCACCGATCGGGGCGAAGCCCAGGCACCACCGCGGTCACTGGGCAAGGTAGCGCTGTGACGTCCCGCTCTGCACGACCTCGGATCGGCCACGGAGGAGCATGGTTGCGCCCGTACGACGTTGAGAGGCCTTGCGCGGTCGCTGACTCCTGTTGGCCTGCGTGCTACTCGGCGTGACGGCGGAGCGACTGGAAGACCTCCGTCATCGACCGGGCAAGGAGCGTCGAGGGAACAAGCACGAGTGTTCCAGGGATATCCGGGTTGAGCGCCCAGTGGACTCGGTCACCGTGCTCGAGCCCGACCTCTCGCATCAGGTCGCGCGGCACCGTCACCGTGCCGCTCTTCTGGACCGGGTTGGGGCCATAGACGACATCGGCAGCGGGATCCACAGTCGCAGTCTAGAAAATTCATAGACTTCATGAGATGAGCAAGAGGATGCGCCATTGGTGGAGCCGCTTGACGGGAGGGTACCGTCCGACTGTGGAAGAGCCCATTCATGCGCGCCGCGTCTCCCCGCTTCCTCGGCCTGCAAGACTTGCGCGGTACGAGGGTCTCTGGGTGGCCGTCATCGGCTTGGAGGTGGTCGCCGCCGCCGAGACATCGCACCAGTTGGCTCTCATGCTCAACGACATGGACCATCGGAGGCGCAGCCAGGTCGTGATCGAGTTCGTTCGGCCCACTACGGACAGCTACGTCGTCGGCGCTGGATAGCGATCACGGAAAGAGCGCACGCCTTTCCGTGGCGGGAGGAGGAGTCACTCCGATCGGGCGAGCGGATCCTCAGGCCGACGGTGGATGTCACCGTCGCCCTTGACGACCTCTCGATCCGGGCGAAGGCGCTGATCGACACAGGATCACCGAGGACTATCTTCCCGCGCGGTGTCGGCGATCTACTCAGCGTCGACTTCCCGCAGTACTCGTTCGAGGGTACGAAGAATATCAGGCTGCTCGGTCATGACTGGCCGGCCATCAGCGAGACGGTCACCCTCAGCCTTGAACCATTCGGCGCCGACTTGGCGTGGGAGGCCGAGGTCGACTTCGTTCTCGAGGATCGGCTCGAGTTTGCGATCCTCGGCTACGACGTCGCTTCCCCGGGCTCCTATGACCCCAAGCAGCAGGACGCCGGCATCGACTGCGAGCGCCTGTCCCGGGCCTGCGTCATGGCACATTCATGGCACATCCACTGCAATCCGACGGAGGCGACAGTCCTCGTGAGCGCAGAATCACCGAGGCTCGCCGCTGCCGCCTGCCATTGGTCCACCGGCGCCTGACAGTCCGCCCGGGACACCTTGGCCAACGCCCGCGTGGCACCGAGGCCGGGCAGCAGATGGTTGGTCACGATCGACCGGTCGCGTTCTCGGGTCGACTCCCGCTTGGCTCCTGCCGTGAGCCACCGTTCGGCCAGGACGGTCACCGTCGTCGCTCCCGCTCGCGGCGCGATGAACACCCCGTCGGCAAGGACGGCGGTCTGCCGCGCTTCGTAATCGACCGCAGCCCGCTTGGTAGCGAAGGTCTTGGAGTGCTGCACGCCGTCCGCCGAGCGCACCTTGACGTCGTAGCGACGACCCTTCGCTGTGTCCCGTACGTGAACGCTCACAGCTCCCAGCGTACCCCTACGGACTGTCCCGGATGTTCGATGATTGTTCGATGGCATCGAGAGCCGAGTCGACAGCCAAAGACCTACATCCCTTCTGAACTGGGCTTTTGCGGTGGGGCTACCTGGAGTCGAACCAGGGACCTCAGCATTATCAGTGCTGCGCTCTAACCAGCTGAGCTATAGCCCCGCAGATGCGAACGATCAACGTACACGACCGTGCCCCGACGCGCGCTCTCGGTATCAGAGCCGCCGAGCGGGCTCGGCCGGCCGGGACGGTCTCCACCGGAGCGGGAGTAGCGGGGCCCCCCGGGTCTGAAGTCTCACAGTCCGGTTGATCGGTGACCTTTGGCTCCGCGGACTGCCAGCCCGCACGGCCGGCCCGGCACTCCGCACAGCGAGCGGAGGGCCTACACCTGGCTGATGGCCATCCCCACGGCCGCCGCCCCAACGCCCGCCACCAGGGTCACTCCCCCACTGAGGACAGCCAGGCGGTAGGACCGGTCCTGGATCAGCCGGACGGTCTCGAAGCTGGTTGTCGAGAACGTGGTGTAGCCCCCGAAGAACCCCGTCCCGGCCACGATCATCCACAGGTCGGAGGCTCCGTCGAACGCCACGAGACCGACCAGCAGGCCGAGCAGCAGGGAGCCGGTCACGTTGATGAGCATCGTCCCCACCGGCAGCTTCCCGGCGAAGCGGTCCTTCACCGCCCCGTCCACGACGAATCGGGCCACGGCCCCGGCGCTGCCGGCCAGGCCCACCCACAGGTAGTCCGTGGGGCTCACCGGCCCCCCTCCAGATCGGGGTCCACGCCAGCGTCGGTCACCCCAGGGCCACCCCGATGATGCCGGGCCCCCACGGCGACGCCCACCCCGGTGGCCACCACGCCGAGGACCACGCTGCCCAGGGCGTAGGCGATGGCCAGGCCCACCCGGTGGCTGCGGAGAAGCTGGTCGGTGTCAACGGAGAACGTGCTGTAGGTCGTGTACGCCCCGAGGATCCCCGTGCCCACCAGAAGCCGCACGGAGCGCCGAGTGCCCTCGTCGGGGCCCCGGCGGGCCAGGACCTCGAGCAGCAGCCCCAGGGCCAGGGCCCCCGTCAGGTTGGTGACGAACGTGGCCGTCGGGAACCCGCTCCCGGAGCTCGGCAGGGCCCCGGAGATGGCGTAGCGGGCCGGGGCGCCCACCAGGCCGCCGGCGGCCACCAGGGCGATCGTGCGCCCCTGGAGGTGGAGGGGGCTCACCGGGCGGGCGCCGGGCGGGTGCTACTCGTCGTCAGGTTGGGCGACGATGCGCACGGCGACGCCACCGGTCACGTCGGAGATCAGGTTGAACACCACCGCGACCATGGTGTTGACCAACGTGCCGACCACGACCAGCGCGGCGGCTCCGGCCGCGCTGTAGCTCAGGACGGGCAGAGGCCGCAGGGTGAAGGTCTTGAGGTCAAAGAGCGTCTTGATCGACTTGTCGATGCTGGTGATGGTGCCCAGCGCGCTGGCCACGTTCCACAGGGCGACGCCGGCCAGGAGGGTCACCACCATGGCCAGGAGGTAGAACAGGAACGACACCCGCAGCACGCTCCACGTCTCCACGTGGCGCACCACCTGGCGCGTCCGGATGGTCTCCTTCAAGAAGGCGGCCGGTCTCGGTTCGGGTTCCGCTGGCGCGGTCGTCGACTCGGTCAGGACCCGGCCGTCGGGGCCCAGTCGTTGGCGGGGGACGGCAGGAACGACCCGGGTCCGACGCAGCGGGCGGGCGGGCGCCTCCTCGTCGACTTCGCTACGGCGGCCGCGGGCCGTGCCCGTGGACCCCGTGCGAGCGGCCGGCGCGCCAGGAGCGGTCCCGGCGCGGGAGGCTGGCGCGTTGCTTGCAGCCCCCCTG
>JALYZO010000078.1 GCA_030945745.1 Actinomycetota bacterium | reverse complement strand
GACAAAGCCGACACTGTTCGTGCTCGACGGCGCCAAGGCCCTCGCCGCTGCGGTCAAGGCCGTCTTCGACCAGCCGGTGATCGCCCGGTGCCAGTTGCACAAGATCCGCAACGTCAAGGCGAAACTGGCCGACAAGGTGGCCGCGACGGTCACCTCGAAGATGTGTGCCGCCTACCGGTCCGACGATCCTCTCGTCGCCCAAGCCTCCCTCGAGGACCTGGCCCGCCAGCTCGACAAATCTCATCCCGGAGCCGCCGGCTCGCTACGTGAAGGACTCGCGGAGACCCTCACCGTCGCCCGTCTTGGCGTGCCGCCAACCCTGGCCCGCACACTGCGCTCGACGAACTGCGTCGTTATCTGGAGCCAGCTGGAGGGTGTCTGTGACGTAGACGACGGGCTTGTGGGGTCCCGGGATATGGGTGCTGGACGTGGTTATCTACCCCGGTCCAGCACGCAGGTTCCAGGGAGGTTCGGTGTTCGTTCAAAGGGTGGTGGTGCCCGACTCGCAGCGTGAGTCGTGGACGGTTCTGGGGGAGTGTGGTCTTCCGGTGGAGCCGGTTGAGCGATACCTGGCCTATCTGAGCGACATCGAGCGGTCGCCGAACACGGTGAAGGCGTATGCCCATGACTTGAAGGATTGGTTCGTGTTCCTTGTCGAGCGGGGCTTGGACTGGCGGCAGGTGCGCTTGGAGGATGTCGGCGAGTTCGTGGCGTGGTTGCGACGACCGCCGGGCGCCCGGGCCGCTCGGATCATGGTGTTGCCGTCCGTGGAGCATCACTGTGGCGAGGCGACGGTGAACCGGAAGCTGTCGGCGCTGAGCGCGTTCTATCAGCACGCGGCGCGCGGCGGGGTCGAGCTGGGGGAGCTGTTGACGGCCTGGCAGCCGGCTGGGCGGCGGGGAAGCTCGTGGCGGCCGTTCCTGCATCACATCTCCAAGGGCAAACCGCAGGCTTGCCGACAGATCCGGTTGAAGACCTCCCGCAAGCAGCCCAGGGCCCTCGTTCCCGGTGAGGCCCAGGCGATCCTCGACGCCTGTGACCGGCTCCGGGACCGATTGCTGATGGCAGTGCTTTACGACACCGGGATGCGTGTCGGTGAGGCACTCGGGTTGCGGCACGAGGACTGGGCGGTCCCGGAGCGTCAGGTCACGGTGACGCCAAGGACGAACGACAACGGCGCCCGTTCCAAGTCGGGCCAGGCGCGCACGATCCCGGTCAGTGTGGAACTTGTCCGCCTCTACGCCGACTACATGCACGGCGAGTACGGCGACTTGGACAGCGACTACGTGTTCGTCAACTTGTGGGGGCAGCCGCACGGCCGGCCGGTGAGCTATCCGGCGGTCTACGACCTGGTGCGCCGGCTCCGTCGGCGGTCGGGGGTGGATTTCGATCCGCACTGGTTCCGCCACTCTTACGCCACTTCGATGTTGCGGGCCGGCGCACCGGTGGAGGTTGTGAGCAAGCTGTTGGGCCACGCCGCGGTGACCACCACGGTTGACACCTACGGCCACCTGAGCGTCGAGGATGCCCGTCGGGTGCTCGAGGGCGCAGGATGGTTCGCCGATCGAGCGGTGCGGCTGTGAGCGCGGCGGCGCCTGTGAGCGAGCCGGGCCGGAGGCGGGCTCCGCTGCTCGAGGCGCTGGTCGGTGCTGTCCGCCCGGAGTTCCGGGCCGACACCCTCGTCTTCGCGGCAACCGACGCGGTTTTCGGCGGCGGGGAGTGCCGGGTCGGCGGGTGCTCACGTTCCGCCAGGGGCCAGGGCTTGTGCCCCGGGCACCATCTGCGCTGGGTCACCGAGGGGCGATGCGACCTTGACGTGTTCGTCGTGTCGACCGACGTCAGGTGGCGCCGTCAGCGGCCGAACGCCGTCTGTCGGGCCGGGACCTGCGGCTACGGTGTCGCCCGGGCCGGGCTGTGCCAGTTGCACTATCAGCGCTGGGATCGGGCCGGGCGCGCCGAGCTGGACGGCTGGTTGTCGGACGCCCCGCCGGTCAAGGCGCCCCGGGCCGGCTCGACCTGCGCGCTGGAGCAATGCGAACTGTGGCCCCAGGCGGCGCTGCCGTTCTGTCACGCGCACGCCAGCACCTGGAGAGCCAACGGACGCCCTGACGCCGCCAGCTTCGCCCGGCGCTTCGCCGAGGTGACGACCACAGAAGAGGAGATCATCCGGCTGGGGGACCTCATCCCACAGTTGCGCCTCGAGATCCAGTTCGCGTTGCAGTGCCGCAGCGACGAGCGCGCCACCAAGACATCACCGGCGGTCGTCATGGCAGTCGTCCGCTTCCTGGCAACCCAGGAGGTGGTCTCGTTGCTCGACCGCGGCGAGGACGACTGGCGACCGTTGATCGGCCGTCCCGCCCCCAAAGACGCCAACCCACGGGCGTTTCTGGTCTACGCCCGACGCAAGGTGGCCGACCTCGCCGACGCGGACGGGTGGGAAGGCGAGTTCGGCCGCAATATCTGGCAGCTGCGCCGGCTCGGCTACGAAGGCAACCAGACACTCGACTTCACCGTGGTCGGCCAGCCGTGGCTGCGGCACCTGGCGATGCGGTGGCTGCGCTGGCGGCTCGGCACAGGGCTGAACCTCGAGACCGCGCGACGCGGACTGCGGTCGGTGACCCGCTTCTCCGCCTTCTGCGACACCGCCGGCGTCACCAGCCTCGGCGGCATCAACCGGGCACTACTTGAACGCTACCTGGCCGACCTGCACGCCGAGTGGGCCGGGCGCCAACGCCACAACGACCACATCGGCCAGCTGGCCTCGTTCCTGGCCGCCATACGCCAGCACCGCTGGGACGACTCGCTGCCAGCAGGCGCGCTGATCTTCAACGACGACTACCCGAAGCGTTCCGAGCGTGCCCCCAGGGCGCTCGGCGAGGCCGTCATGGCCCAGATCGAGCGGCCCGACAACCTCGACCGCTGGGTCAACCCGGCGTTCCGGCTCGTCACCATGATCCTGATCCGGGCCGGGCTGCGGGTCAACGACGCGCTGCGTCTCCCCCGTGACTGTGTCGTCACCGACGCCGGCGGAGCCCCCTACCTGCGCTACGTCAACCACAAGATGAAACGCGAAGCGCTGGTCCCCATCGACGAGGAGATCCGAGCCCTGATCGGCGACCAAGCCGCCAGGGTCGCAGAGGCGCCGTGGCTGTTCCCACGGCAGACGAAGAACCCCGACGGCCGGACGCCAGTCGCCAGCTCCACCTACCGGGGCGCCCTCTACCGCTGGCTGGGGGACTGCAACATCACCGACGCGCACGGCCGGCCGGTCCACCTGACACCTCACCAGTGGCGCCACACCCTCGGAACCCGCCTGATCAACCGGGACGTCCCTCAAGAAGTCGTGCGACGCATCCTCGACCATGACTCGCCGCAGATGACCGCCCACTATGCCCGGCTACATGACTCCACCGTCCGGCGCCACTGGGAAGCCGCCCGCAAGGTCGACATCACCGGAGAGACCGTGACCGTCGACCCCGACGGTCCCCTGGCCGAAGCGGCCTGGGCCAAGCAGCGCCTCGGCCAGGCCACCCAGGCACTCCCGAACGGGTTCTGCGGCCTACCTGTCCAACAGGCGTGCCCGCACGCCAACGCCTGCCTGACCTGTCCGATGTTCCTCACCACCGTCGAGTTCCTGCCCCGACACCGCGAGCACCGAAACCAGACAGTGCAGCTCATCACCGCCGCGGAGGCCCGCGGACAGGGCCGCCTGGTTGAGATGAACCGCCAAGTCCTCGCCAACCTCGACCGGGTCATCGCCAGCCTCGACGACGACGCCGCCGCCGGCGACAGGGTGGCCGATGCAGGCTGACAACACCCACCATGTGATCGCCGCCGCCAGACGCCGCTCCGAGGCCACCATGGGCCGAGCCGTCGCAGCGCTACGACGCATGGACGCCACCGGGACCGCCATCACGTTCGACTCCGTCGCCCGACACGCCGGCGTCTCCCGAGCCTGGCTCTACACCCAACCCGAGCTCCGCGCCGAGATCGAACGACTCCGCCAGAACCGTCGCCCTGGCACGCATCGCCCAGTGCCAGACCGCCAACGAGGCACCGACGCCTCCCTGCGACAACGGATCGACACCGCCCTCGGCCGCATTCGCGAGCTCGAGTCCGACAACCGCCGCCTGCGTGCCGCCCTCGCCGAAGCACTCGGCCACAACCGGACCCTTCCGGCCACCACGCCAACATCGGCGCCGCCGAATGCCAAGCCGACGACCGCCGACCACCTCCAAGCCATCAACGACGACAGTTGATGGCCAGGAACAGCAATCGACCCCCGCTCGACTCCTCGCGTCGCTCACCGCCGACATCGACACCCTCGAAGCTGAACGCGAGACGGCAATCGCCCGAGCAGTCGCCGCGGGGGCGAGGTGGACTGAGATCGGCACCGCACTCGGCGTGAGTTCCCAAGGCGCCCACAAGCGCTACCGGTGGCTCCGCCGCTCCACGACCACCGGCGAGACCTGGCACGAACCGCCCCTGCCACGCTGAATGAAGCAGCCATCCATCAATCCAGAAAAAATCTCCGACCGCCCACCAGCCCCCTGCTCTGCCTCCATCGACGACACCGTCCACAACGCAAACCTGCAGGTCACGCTCTTACGTGGCGGCGCGGCTCAAGATAACGATCGAGAGCGTGAACGCCCGGATCCGCAAGGCAGTCAAGGCCCGGGGGCACTTCCCAACCGAGGCCGCGGCGCTCAAGTGTGTGTACCTGGCGATCATGAGCCTGGACCCCACAGGCCGGGGTCGTCAAC
>JALYZO010000067.1 GCA_030945745.1 Actinomycetota bacterium | reverse complement strand
ACCGGCGTCCGTGGCGGGGCCTCTGACCCGGAACGTCGTCAGCTGGCGGGCGAAGTCGAAGGGCAGGATGTGGATGCTCCCGGCTCCGACCGGGCGGGCGTCGAGCCGGGTGTACAGCATCGTGGTCTCGGCCCAGACGTCCCGCAACGCCGAGCCGGCGGCGACGGCGTGGTGGATGTCGTTGAACCCGACCAGCGTCAAGGGGTGCCCGACGCCGTCGGCGGACCAAAGCCAGTACAGCATGCGCCGGGCCGGCTCGGCGTTGATCTTGCGCAGTCGACGAACAAGTTAAACACCGCCCGCCCCACGCGAAGCGGCCCGCCGAGGGCGTCGTTGGCAACGTAACCGTTCGCCGATACCAGGTGGGTCGAGCGGCGATGAAGGCGACGGCGACGTCGGTGCTGCCGACGGTGAGACGGAACAGGCCCGCAGTCCGCGACCCGGGCCGAGGTCGAACCCCCGCTGGTGGTCGGCCTCCCCGAAGGTGAAATAGCTCTTCATCTCCTCGGTGAACTCAAGCCGGAATTTCTCAACGGAGCCAGGCGCCGAAGCTGTCGTCTCCTGCACGAGCCGCCTCCAGACGCCCCCCGAGAGCGCCGTCACCATATCTCGCCCAAGCCACCGTCCCGTGCGCGCTCAGGGGTGGGGAGGGACTGGTCGCTCGAATTCTGGACAAGCTGGGCGCGGCTGAGCAGCGGGTGGCCTCCAGCGTAGGTGTTCAGCTGCCCACCGGCCGACGCCGCGATTCTCAGAAATTCCTCCATGTAGGCAGGAATCGCGCGAGGTGATCGCGACAGTCTGTACATGGCAGGCAACGCACCCTCGGCAGCCGAGTACGAGCGCCGGATCGCCGGGCTCGAAGCGCTCGTCGCCCGGCAGGCGGGGCTGGTCCAGGCCAGCGTGAAGTGATCTCCCGCCTCGAGCGACTCGGCCCAGCGCTGCAAGCAGTCTTTCCTGACTACGTCCCCGACACCGACCACGAGGCCCAGGGTGACCGCCTCGCTCACCGTTGGCGTTGCTCGCTTCGGTGTTGTCAGCCACGTCAGAGGCGCCGCCTACTTCGTCGCGGGCTGGCCGCCGCCAACGGCGAGGCTCCGGGTGACGACTCTCCACCAGCGTTGCCGTCATGAGCCCCGCGGGCCGTCCAAACGGTACTGACACCGACGATGTCGACCGCGGGGTGGCCTCCGGTCGCCCCCCGTCCATGTTGGTCGGCTTCACGCTGATGTCGTCGATCGTCGCCGCCGTTGCCGTGGTCGTCGCGGCTTTCACCCGAAGCCCACTCCCAGCTGTGGATACTCGCCGTCTGGGCAGCTCTCCTGCTCGTCGGCTCCTACCGCGTCCTGGCCATGCGAGCTCGCCACCCCAGCGCCTTCGCCGCCCTGCGCACGGCTCGCCGGGATCTGCGCGCGGCCGGTGCTACGCGTTGTTCTCGATGGCAGCGGACTCCCCCGACGCTCTCCAACAGATCGTGGCCGAGCGTTGCACCCTCTCTGATGCCGACGGCCAGGCCTTGTTCATCGAAGTCGAAGACGGTGACGAGATGACCGAGCGCTGGGCCAGTCTCGGCTTCGCGACCACAACCACCGTCGAGATGCCATGGGGCCTGGTCCACCTCCTGGTGCGGTCGGCTACTTCGGAGAGGCCGAACAGACTCTCCAGGCCTGACGCTCGGGTCGCTGTCACCAGGGGCAAGGTAGAGCCCTGATGAGTACCGACTTCAGGCGGAGTCGGCAATTCAGAGTCCTCTGGCTGACTCTTCGCGGGCGTCCCGGACGCCGTTGGACTTTTCATTCGTGCCAAAGTGCTGCGCTTCCACCCTTGCGATGAGGAACAACTCGCGGGCCTCGGTGTCGCCCGCTGGACTGGTCACAGCCTGGGGCCCGTGCTCCCGGCCCGGTCACCCTCTCCGAGTCTGACCAGTAGCGTTCGACGCGTTGGAGAACGCTGACGCTGCGGGAGGGCGAGATGATGAACAAGAAGCAGCTTCGGGAATGGGTGCGGGCATGGGCTGATCGGTACCCGGCCTCGGCGGACGAGCCGCTCGCAGCATACGCAGGCCGGGACTCCCTCGACCGCGAAGCCATGGCTGTGATGGTGAAGTGGAAGTTCAACAACATGGCCCACCGCAAGGCAAACGCCACCCGGTACCTCGCTCGGGAACCGGATGGACGGATTGAGGATCTGACCCAACGAGCGTTCGCCTGCAACGACGACCTCGGGGCACTACTCATCGTGGATGTGCTCTCTGGCGTCGGCCCTGCTCTGGGCAGCTCGATTCTGATGGCCAGCGATTCGGGGCGCTATACGGTCATGGACACCCGTTCGCTCCAGTCCATTCGGGCGCTGGATTTGCTCGGCCCAGGACGGCAGGATGCCAGCGAGCCCGAGTGGTTGGACTACTTGAGGGCCTGTCGATCCCTGAGCGACACGGCGGGGGAATCGCTTCGAAGGGTCGACAGGGCGCTGTTCTCGGCTGACGGTAAGACCGGACCTCCCTGAGTCAACGGCTACGCCAGGTGGGCGAAGGATCGGCCGCCCACTACCCGTCCGCACCCGTCCGGGACCACTACGAAAGGGGACGCACCCATGAGACGGCGACTTCTGGTTGGGCTGGTCATAACACTTCTTGGTGCCAGCTGCTCGTCGTCGTCAACGTCATCTCCGCCCGACCCCTCGGACGTTCAAGCCGCCAAGGCCTGTGAGGCGTTCTCCAAGTTTCTGAGCCAAAAGGCGACCGGCGGCGACATCATCAAAGCGACGAGGCCACTCCTGGCGGGATCTACCGAAGCCCAAGCGTCAAGCGTGCCAGGCCCGAAGTGGGCCGACCTCGGCGCGAACCTCATCAACGCAGCCGGTGATGCCAACACTGGTGACACCGTCGATCTCGCCAACAAAGGCAACATCATCGCCGCCGAGTGCGGATCAATCCCCGGCCCAGCCAAACAAGCTGGCGGCTATGTCCGCTGACGTCGTCAGCCGAGGTTGGTCGGGTAGGGAGCTGGCGAGGTGACTGCCGTAGGCGGCGCCGGGCTCAGGTCACTCGGTTTCCCGAGGGCCGCCATCATCGGCTGCCATAGCGGCTCCTTGTCCAACTCCCCCCCATCGAACCGGGCGTGCGGTTCTGGTAAGTAGCCGAGGGGAGTCGCACCCCTCGGCTCTCGCAGGACCGGACGTGAGACTCTCGCCTCATCCGGCCCCCACAGGTCGGTTGCTGATGCGCGGAAGCAGGTGCCAGTGGGCGAACAGGCGAGGTTGGTGCTGTCGTGTCGCACAGCGTCCAGCCAGGCCCATGCCTTGGTCGGTTGGTTCCGCAGTCGCTTGAACTTCTGCATGGCCCATCGAACGAGATGTTCGTTGATGCGCATGGCGAGGGAGTACAACTCGGAGCGGTAGAAGGCCCCGTAGTAGTTGATCCAGCCCCGAACCTGAGGGTTGATGCCCTCAGCGAGGCCGGACAGGTCCGTGCCGCTGCGACGGTTGAGGTGCCAAGCCCTGATCTGTCGGCCCTTCGCCTTCTTCGCCGTGGTGCTCATGGCCGGCAGGAAGCTCACGAAGCGTCCGTGTCGACCACTCGCCCGGCGTGCCCGGAAGGTGTAGCCGAGGAAGTCGAAGCTGGTGTGCTCCGAGTCCTTTCGGCGTTTCGCGTCTTTGCAGTACACGATCTTCGTCTTGTCGGGATGCAGTTCGAGGCCCAACGCCCCGAGCCGCTCGGCGATGGCAGTCCGAAGGTCTCGGGCCTGTCCCTCGGTGTCGCAGTGGACAACGATGTCGTCCGCGTAGCGCTCGAATGGACAGCCGGGGTGCTCCCGGACCATCCACTGGTCGAACGCGTAGTGCATGAACAAGTTGGCGAGCAGGGGTGAGATCGGAGAGCCTTGCGGGGTTCCCTTCTCTCGAGCGACGACGGTCCCGTCCGGCATCTGCATGGGGGCTTTTAGCCACCGTTCGATGTAGAGCAGGATCCACCGCTCGTCAGTGTGGTGAGCGACCGCTTTCAACAACAGATCATGGGCAACGCTGTCGAAGAAGGCCCGGATGTCAAGGTCGACGATCCAGTCCTGGTTCCAGCAGCGCTTCCGAGCCGCAGCCAACGCGTCGTGGGCGGAGCGCCCAGGACGGTAGCCGTAGCTGTCGGGGTGGAAGATCGGCTCAAGCTTCTCTTCCAGCAGCATCGCTGCCGCCGTCTGGGCGATTCGGTCCGCCACATTGGGCACACCTAAAACCCTGACCC
>JALYZO010000022.1 GCA_030945745.1 Actinomycetota bacterium | reverse complement strand
CCCTCCAGCTAATCGGAGCCGGGACGCGAGCACCCGAACTCGCCACTAGGACGTAAGTGTCGTGGTAGTAGGATGATCGTCCACCTGCGGCAGCGCGTCAACTGCTTCGACCAAACTCGCAGGGCTCACAGCCGACGACACTGTTCACGGTGGTGGGCGGTAGCGAAGCGAGCGGGGCGCTGCGGGCGGAGCATCCGCACCGATCAGCCGTCCTTGAACTAAGGCGGAAAGACCACCTCGTCGTCTCGTGGACGCTGGTTTTCATGGCGAGTCCACTCGTGAGGGGTGCCCACCGCCCAACCCGGCGTGTGAAGCGGACTCAGCCCAAGCCGCGGCCTATCGTCGTTCGGCGGCGGAAACGGTGTTGGCCAGCAACATGGCCACCGTCGTCACCCCCACCCCGCCCAGGCGGGGGGTGATCCACCCGGCGACCTCGCTGCACGCCTCGTCGACATCGGGCATCAGGCGCCGACCCTCCCACGAGATCCCGCCACTGATGACCACCGACCCCGGACGGATCACGTCAGGGGTGATCATGCTGGGCACCCCGGCGGCACCGACGACGATGTCGGCACGGCGGGTCAGCTCCGCCCAGTCGGGGACGCCGGTGTGCACGACGGTCACCGCCGCGTTGGCCCCCGGTTCCTTGAGGGCCAGCAGCATCGACAGAGGACGCCCGAGCGTCGGACCCCGGCCGACGATGACCACATGGCGACCGGTGACCCCGATGTCGTGGTGGGCCAGGAGGGCCTTGATCCCCAGCGGGGTGCAGGGCCGGGGGGCACCGGGATGGCCGAGGGCTAGCAGGCCCAGGTTGGTGGGGTGCAGGCCGTCGGCGTCCTTGGCCGGATCGACTGCCAGCATGGCCTCGTTGAAATCGAATCCGGCGGGCAGGGGGTTCTGGATGATGAAGGCGTCGACGGCCGGATCGGCGTTGAAACGGGCCACGGCGGCCAATAGGTCGGCTTGGGCGGCGGTGGCCGGGATCCGCTCATCGAAGCTGCCCATGCCCAGCTGCTCGCACGCCCGGTGCTTCTTGGCCACATAGCCGACACTGGCTGGATCGTCGCCGACCACAATGGTGCCCAGCCCGACCGGCCTCCCGGCGGCCCTCGACCGGGCGACGCGGGTGGCGACGTCGGCCAGGACAGCTTCGGCCACGGGCGCCCCGGGAAGGAAGGTGGCACTCAATGCTGGAACTGCCGTTCGCCGGTGAAGACCATGGCCAGGCCGTGCTCGTCGGCAGCGGCGATGACCTTGTCGTCGCCCATCGAGCCACCGGGTTGGATCACGGCTGCCACGCCTGCGGCGGCGACCGCGTCGAGGCCGTCGCGGAAGGGGAAGAAGGCGTCGGAGGCCGCCCCCCCGCCCCGTGCTCGGCCCGCGGCGCGGGCCACGGCGATCTCGCCGGGGGTCACCCGGTTCTGCTGGCCACCGCCGATGCCCACCGCACTGCCCTGGGCCGCCAGCACGATGGCGTTGGACTTCACCCAGGCGCACACCCGCCATGCCAGCTCCAGATCCCGCCACTGCCCCTCGTTGGGGGCGGCCTTGGTCACCACCTGCCAGTCGGTGCGGCCGGTGGCGAACACGTACGGATCCTGGACCAGCCAGCCTCCGCTGATCTGGCGCAGGTTCCAGCGACCAGGGTTGGGGGTCGGTGCAGACAGCACCCGCATGTACTTGCTGCTCTTGGTCTCCGCGAACAGGCGCAGGGCCTCGTCGTCGAAGCTGGGGGCGATGAGGACATCGGCTTTGGCGTTGGCCACCAGCTCGGTGGCCACCGCCGAGGTGACGTGGCCGGTGAGGGCGACGATGCCCCCGAAAGCCGACATCGGATCGCACTCGAAGGCTCGCTCGTAGGCGGTGGCCAGGTCGTCCGCCACCGCCACCCCGCAAGGGTTGGCGTGCTTGACCACCACTGCCGCCGCCGGGCCGAGATCGGCGAGCTGCTGCGCCAGGCGCCAGGCAGCATCTGCGTCGTAGAGGTTGAGGTAGCTGAGCGCCTTGCCGCCGTGTTGGACGACGTCGTCCCACCAGCTGTGGCTGCCGATCTCCCGATAGCGGGCTCCGCGCTGGTGGGGGTTCTCCCCGTAGCGCAGCGACTGGGCCCGCTCCAAGGCCAGGTGGATGGTCACCGGAAGGTCCGCCTGTACCTCTTCCCCGTCGAACCACGTGGTGATCGCTGCGTCGTAGGCGGCGGTGTGAGCGAACGCCGCCCGGGCCAGGCGGCGACGTAGCCCGTCGGACAGGGCGCCTGCGCCGCCCAGCTCAGCCAGCACCTCGGGATAATCGGCGGGGTCGACGACGATCCCCACGTGGGCCCAGTTCTTGGCTGCCGCCCGCACCATCGTCGGACCTCCGACGTCGATCAGCTCGATCGACGGGTTGGACAGGAACGGGTAGAGGTTGCAGACCACGAGGCCGATCGGCTCGATGCCCTGACCCTCGAGGTCGGCCACGTGCTCAGGCTTGGACAGATCAGCCAGGATCCCACCCAAGGTCTTGGGGTGGAGGGTCTTGACCCGGCCGCCGAGCATCTCAGGAGCGTCGGTCACCGACTCCACCGTCACATGCGCGATCCCGGCGTCGCCCAGCGCTCTGGCCGTGCCGCCGCTGGCCACCAGGGCGTGACCACCATCGACCAGACCTCGGGCCAGGTCCACCAGGCCCGTCTTGTCGTACACCGACAGCAGCACTCTCAACGCTGGTCCACCTTCACGGGGTTCTCCGGTTCTCGTTGCTCATCGTCAGGTTTGGCTCCGGGCCCTGCGATCGGGCGAGCTCGTCCAGGAAGCGTCCGATGGTGGCCGGGTACAGGCGTCGCTCCACCACCTTGATCCGCTCGTGCAGGCTCGATTCGGTGTCGCCGGGCTCGACGGCGACCGCCTCCCGGGCGAGGACAGGCCCGGCGTCAACCACCTCGGTGGCCACGTGCACGGTGCAGCCCGTGCGGTCAACGCCGGCGGCCAGGGCGTCGGCGACGGCATGCCACCCCTTGAACGCAGGCAGCAGTGCCGGGTGGGTGTTGAGCACCCTTCCCGGCCACTGATCGAAGATGGCCGGGCCGAGGACCGTACCGAACCCGGCCATGGCCACGACGTCGACGGCGTAACTCCAGAGGGCCTCGACGACCCGGTCGGTGAAAGCGGAGCGGTCGAAGCCCGTGCCGAAGCCGGCCCGCAGCACCGTCACGGCCGGGACGCCGGCCGCCTCGGCCACCTCGACGGCTGGGCACGGTCGGTCGACGAGCACGACGACGACGGGGAGGTCGGCGTCGAGAATGGCTCCGAGCACCGTGCCGCTCCCGGAGGCAAGCACTCCGAGACGAGCGCCCCGGCCGGCGGGTGCGCTCGCGTTCGACTCGCTCACCGCGCCAACGCTAGCCGAGGACTTGCCGATGGTCGCCGGGCGGCGGCCCCGAGGAACTGCAGGCTAGCCCGGCGTCTCAAGGCCCTGCCTGTCGCGGAGAACGAACGAAACGAAGAGCAGGAGAACGAGGAGGACCATCAGTGCGCTACCGGCGAGAGCACGATGGCGAGATGGAAGAGTCACCGGCTGGACATCCCACGGTCACCATGCAGGGGGGCGTCGACTCCGGGGCGCAACGTGGACGGACGCCGGCCCGCCAGCTTGTTCCGGTACATGTCCTGGTCGGCCGCAGCGACCAGCGCCAAGATGTCATGGTTGCCATGAGCTACGGCGAGCCCGATACTGACCGTGACGGCGGTCGGAGTGGCACTTCTCAAGCGGGTGACGAGCGCCTGGGCCTGAGTCTCGTCGGTGTCAGCAAGCACGGCCAGGAACTCGTCACCGCCCACCCGGGCGAGCAGGTCTCCGGCACGGAGCTGTGAACACCAGGCCACGCTCGCCGCCTGCAGCAGAAGGTCTCCGCCATCGTGGCCATCTCGATCGTTGACGGCCTTGAAACCGTCAAGGTCGAGCATGAGCACGCTGGTCGTGCCTTGCGTACGGCTGGCCCGGGCCAGCACGGCAGCGAGCGTGTCCATGATGGTCCGGCGGTTGGCCAGACCGGTCAGCTGATCGGTTCCCGCCTGGAGTTCGGCGGTGCCCTTGAGCCGCCGAAACTCGGTGTACATCGTGATCATGACGAGTGCTGCGCCGAGGAGGGTCAGTCCACGGCCGAGGTACCAGCCAAGGCTGAAGCGGTAGTGGGCGGCGTAGGTCAAGGTCAGGTCGCAGAGGCAGACCAAGGAGGTGACGATGATCCAGCGTTCGGGCCCGGCCCGACGGCGGCTGCCGTGCCAGGCGGCCAAGAGGGCAACCGTTGCCAACGGCAGAGCAAAGGGGGCGGTGACGGCCGTCAAGCCCTTTGTGTTGAGGCCGTTGACCAGCACGGGCATCTGGTCGGCGAAGTGGACGACGAGGGCCACGGCTACAACGCCGAGCGTGCCAACAAGCGATGTAACGCCATAGAGCGCGACCCGGCGATCGCGGAGGGTCGTTGTTCGAGGTGGCCGCGCGGGCCACGGAGCCCATGCCACCCCAAGGAGGACGGGGAAGCCCACGTGCCAGCCCGCCCACAGCCACGGGGCGACTGAGGGCGTCGACGCCAGCGGAGCATGGGGTGTCACTCCGGGAAATGACATCGCGTATCCACCCATGACGATCAGGGACCAGACGAAGGCGCCAGAGGTGGCCAGCAACCGCCGGTCCCCACCGTCGAGGTAGTCACCGGCAAGCAGCACAACAGAGATGACGTCGAAGCACGCCACGATCGCCAGGACCGCAGGCAGGAACGAAGTCGAGAGCCCGAGGTTGTGGCGGCAGAACGGGATCGCGAGCAGCGTGGTCGCGGTTGCGATGCCGGCCACCACAAACGGGGCCCGCCTTCCTCCGAACCTCGGCGAAGTTCCGCCCGATCCGAACTCTGCCTCCCCACCAACGGACATCGCACCGTCAGCCATACCCTCGAAGACTAGCCGACCTGACCGTTCTCCGTGGCGAGGCGACCGTTCAGAGTAGTCCGGTCAACCCCGGTGGCGGAGAACAGTCGTTCGTCGGCCAAGCGCAACCGTCCCCGCATCAACGCCTGCCTTGATCGCCGGCCACGCACAGTGAATGTGATAGGTTCGTCACCACACAGGGTGAGGGAGCTGAGAGACCCCGGCGTAGTTGGTCGTGTAGCCGGGGAGGAGCGAATCACGAACCCCACCTCGCCTGTTCAACCCCGAAGGAGGGGGACAGGTGGGATGGAGAAGAATGACTTCGCTCTGCCACGTGCCGGAGGCCGTCGCACGTGGTCGGGGATTGCCTTTCATGTGCCTTATCTCGATCGTCGTGATCGGCGCGGCTTGCGCCGGGTCCCAGAGCGCGGGCGCCAAAGCCCCGGCCACCGTGCAGCCGACGGCCGTGGTCGGCCAGGGCTTGCCTCGAAGCCCTCAGCCTGTCACCCCCCTTGTCCAAAGCGCCATCCCCGTCCTCACCCCGCCGGTGCCGGCAACGGTTCCCATCCCTGCGAAGGTTCCGGTCCCTGCCACGGTGGATTCCCGACCAACGCCCAGCGTGACCGTGCACCCTGACCCTTGCGCGGCGGCCTTGGCGTACCTGGACGCCAAGGC
>JALYZO010000185.1 GCA_030945745.1 Actinomycetota bacterium | reverse complement strand
GCCGAAGCGGCGCTGGTAGAGGTTGGCGGCGGCCAGGCGCAGCTTGGGGATGCCCTTCGATGCGGAGTACCGGTGGTTCCGCGGGTTGCGAGCCGCCTCGGCCAGCTTCTCGACGGCCAGATCGGGGCTGGGGATGTCGGGATTGCCGAACCCCATGTCGATCACGTCATCACCGGCCTTGCGGGCCTCGTCGCGCAACTGGTTGATGATCGCGAACACGTAGGGCGGCAGCCCATTGATCCGGCGAAACTCCACGGCGCTGGTCCTCCTCAGCCACCGGGCGGACAGGGGGGACACCGCCGGTGACGCCTGTTCACGGTAGTGGACCCGTCCGGACGGGACCCGGGCATTGCCCCGATCAGCCCCGGGACGCTCGGTTCCTAGCTCCCGGCGGCCAGCAGGGCGGCGCCGACCGCACCGGCTCTCGATCCCAGGGCGGCGGGCCGGATGGCCACCCCGCCGCGCTGCTCGCCGGCTTCGACCAGTTGGTCGAAGGCGCGGCGCACCGGGGTCATCAACACGTCGCCGGCGTCGACCAGCCCGCCGCCGACCACGATGACGTCCGGGTCGACGATGTTGGCCAGGTTGGCCAGGCCGAGAGCCAGCCACCAGGCGAAGCGGCCCATGATGGCCACCGCGGCGACGTCGCCCTCGGCCGCGGCACGCGTGACGTGCTCGCCTCTCACCGCCTCGGCATCACCGCCGGCCAGGGCGATGACCTGCGGCGCCAGGCCGGCCATGGCCGCCTCCCGGCCCAGCAGGCCGAGCCCACTGCCCGACGCATAGCGCTCCCAGCACCCCTGCTTGCCGCACGGGCACAGCGGGCCGTGGGGGTCGACGACCATGTGGCCGAACTCCCCGGCGAAACGGTGGGCACCCTCCGCCAGGCGGCCCCCGTTGATCAGGCCCCCGCCGATGCCGGTGCCCAGCGTGACCATCACCACCTCGTCGGCGTGGCGCGCTGCACCCAGGCGATGCTCGGCCCAGCCGGCGGCGGTGGCATCGTTGCCGAACCAGGTCCGGGCCCGGGGGTGCGCGGCCAGGAGGTGCTCGGCCAGACCCAGGCCGACCAGGTCGGGGAGGTGCGGAGAGAAGCGGAGCACGTCGTGGCTATCGACCAGTCCGGGAACACCGACGCCGATGGCGGCCGGGCCGGTGCCGGTTGCATCCCGAGCCAGCTCGGCGATGATCCGACCGACGACCTCCACGGCCCGGCGCCCGTCGCCCGGCGTCGGCACCTTCAACTCGGCTTCGGGAAGGTGGTCGGGGCCGAGGCGGACGCCGAGCACCTTGGTGCCACCGATGTCGATGCCGATCAACGGTCCCTCGGTCATGCAGCCTCGGTCACGGCGAGCGGGGGAAGCGGGTGCGCCTCGGCCGAGGTCGTCACTCCTCCCCCGGCCGGCCCGCCGCCAGGTGGTGCAGGGCAATCGCGGCGGCGGTGGCCACGTTGAGGCTGTCGACCGCCTTGGCCAGGGGGATCCGCACCCGGCGGTCAGCGGCGTCGAGGGTCTCGGCCCGCAACCCCGGTCCCTCGGCTCCGAGGAGGACGGCAACCCGACGGAGCCGGGCTCCGGCCACGCCGTCGAGTGATTCGGCGCCCGCTGCTGGGGTCAGGGCCACCGTCGTCCAGCCCTCCGCCCGCAGGTGGGCCAGCGCCCCCGGCCATGGGTGGAGACGGGCGAAGGGGACCCCCAGGGCGTGGCCGAGCGAGACCCGGACGCACCGCCGGTACAGGGGATCGGCGGTGGTGGGATCCATGAGGACGGCGCCGACCGAGAAGGCGGCAGCGTTGCGGAAGATGGCCCCGAGGTTCTCGTGATCGTTGATGCCCTCGGTGACCACCATCGTCCTGGCTCCCGACGCAGCGGCGTCGGCCAGCACATCGTGGAAATCAGGATCGGGACGGCGCCGGCCGAGGGCGACCACGCCCCGGTGGATGTTGAACCCGGCGACGGCGGCCAGGACCTCGGCCGAGGTGACGTACAGGGGGGCGGCGGTGGCGGCCAGCAGCCCCCGAACCCGGTCCAGGTGGCGGGCGCCGACCAGCACCGACGCCACCTCGAACCTCGACGCCACCAGCTGCTCGACAGCCAAGGGGCCTTCAGCGACGAAGACCGCCGCAGTGCCCTCGATCTGCCGGCGTAGCTGGCGGTCGGTGAGACCCACGTAGCCGGCCAGGCGGGGGTCATAGGGGTCGGCGATGAACACCGGGTCAGGGGCCGGCACTGGCCCGACCCTGACATCGTGTCACAACCGGGGTCAATGGCTTGTTTCAGGACCTTCCACCCGTGCCTTCAACTCCCGGAGGGCCGTGCCCATGATTCGTTCCTCCGCCCGACGCTTCACGAAACCGGGAAGGGGGACCTTGAGATCCACGGTGAGTTGGTAGGTGATCTCGGTGGCGTCACCTCCGGACGGAACCAGGCGATAGGCACCGTCCAGACGGCGGGTGAGGTCGCCGGCGACCTGCACCCACGACAGCTCCTCTGGGAGGTCGCCGTAGTGATAGAGCAGCGTGTAGGCGGTGCTCCTCCCGAACGCCGCCGCCCGAAAGGTCACCTTCGTCGCACGGCCCTGCTCGTCGCGCTCGTCGACGGTCACCGCCTTGATGTCCGCTGCCCAGTCGGGATAGCGCTCGAAGGACATCAGCACCTCGAGGCAGTGGTCGCGTGTCCCTCCGATGACCATCCGTTCGGTGACCAGCTCCTCCACGATCAGGTCCTCTCCCTCTCAGGCCGACACCGTCACGAAGCCGAGCCGATTTCGCCTTCTGTGGAACGGTAGTCGTCGGGCGCCGGCTTCGTCGGGGTGGCCATCGCCTCCAGGGCGTGACCCAGGCGGGCCGCCAGGTGCTCGTAGCTGAAGTCCGATTCGGCTCGCCGGCGGGCCGCCTGGCCGAGCCTGGTCGCCAGGACCGGATTGTCGAGCAGGCGGCGCAACCCACCGGCCAGCGCCCCCGGGTCTTCGGGGTTGGCCACCACCAGGCCGGTCTCATTGTTGACCACGGCGTCCGCCGCCCCGCCGCTGTCCCCGGCGATGGAGGCGACGCCGGCGGCGGCGGCCTCGAGGAAGACGATGCCGAAGCCCTCCTGCTCGAGACCCCTCCACCGGGTTCGGCAGCACAGCACGAACACATCGGCGGCGGCATAGAGGTTGGGCAGATCGACGTTCGCCACCCGGCCCAGGAGCTGCACCGGCGTGTTCGTGTGGCGGATGCGGCGCTCCAACCGTCCGCTGTCGCGACCCTCACCGGCGATAGCCACGGTCAGGTCCGGGTGGTCGCCGGCCAAGACGGCGGCAGCGTCGATCAGGGTGTCCATCCCCTTGCGGGGCACCAGGCGGCTGACGGACACGACGAGGGGCCCCGTGGCTGGCAAGCCCAGACGCGTGCGCCATGCCGCCCGATCGATGGCCGGGAGGGGCACGAACCGCTTGGTGTCGACACCCGGGGGCACTTGGACCACGGGGGGCATCGCTCCCCGGCCCCCCGCCGCCCTACGGGCTTCCGCCTCCGGGTAGTTGCCGGCGGCGATCAGCAGGGAGGCTTTGCGAACCACCCGGCCGAGGAGCTGCCGGCTGGCCGGGAGACGACCAGGGACGGCTACCTCAGCACCGTGGAGTACCACGCCATAAGGCACGCCGAGCGCCGGCCCGACCAGACCGACCGGCAGGGCCGGATCGAGGACCACGCCTTCGGAGCCCGTCTCCGCGACGAGCCGGCGGATCCGGTGGACCAGGTGGGGATTGGGCAGCAGGACAGGCTCGCGGGTGCGCACAACCCGGAACAGCTGCTCGGCGTCGAAGCGCTCCGTGTCACGGTGTCCTGTGGTCAGCACGGTGACGTCCTCGGGCGGCAAGCGTCGCCAGAGCTCCCACAAGTAGGACTGGATGCCGCCGATCTTGGGGGGAAAGTCGTTGGTGACGAGGAGGTGGCGCAAGGGCGGGGCTCAGGCTGACGGTGGGGACGAACCCCGCGAGCGGACTGTCCGCCACAATCGCACGCTTCCCGGGGCCCCGTCAGATCGAGGCGTCACTGCTGGCGCCGCGGACACCTCGGCGACGACCAGAGGGTCCCCGTCGGTGACCATGGCCGCCACCATCTCGCTGCGGCCCATGCGGGCGGCCGCCCACACGGCGTGGGCACGGATCAGCGGGTCGGGTGAGCTCAGCGCTCCCCGCAGAGCGCTGAGGACTCGGGGATGCTCGGGGTTGGCCACGTTGCCGATGACGATCAACGCGTTTCGCCGAAGGTAGCGAGGGTGGCGCTCGGCGATGTACCAGCGGCCGCAGCGGGCCAGGAGCTCCTCGTCGCTGTCCTCCAGCAAGCCGAGCGCGTCGACGACGGGCGAGGCGTCGCCTTCTGCGGCCACCGGGGGATCGGCGCGGGCAGCCCGGTGATTGGCGGGGCAGACCTCCTGACAGGCGTCGCATCCGTAGATCCGATCGCCGAGGGCCTCACGGTGCTCGAGGGGGAACACGCCGGCGGCTTGGACCAGCCAGGCCAGGCACCGACGGGCGTCGAGGGCACCATCGTGGCTCAACGCTCCGGTTGGGCAGGCGGGGACGCAGCGCCGACACGTGCCGCACCCCTCCGCCACCGGCCGGCCGGGCGGCAGGGGGGCGTCGGTGACCACCGAGCCGAGGACGAACCACGAGCCGGCCCCGCTGAGCAGCAGGTTCGTGTTGCGTCCGAACCAGCCCAGGCCGGCGCGGTGCGCGGCGGCGCGGTCGACCAGGGCGTTGTCGTCGACGAGGATCCGCGTCGACCATCCGGCGGCGTGGAGATGGTCGGCCACAGCACAGAGCGCTGCGCGCAAGGGCTGGTAGTGGTCGACCCAGGAGTACCGGGCCACCCGGGCGGCGACGGCTCCACCATCCTCAACGCCTTCGGGCGCAGCGCTGTCGGGCGCGGGAGCGTCCGCCGGCTGGCGGAGGTAACGGCGAGCTCCGACGACGAGGGAGGCGGCAGAGGGCAGGGAACGCGATGGGTCGGTGGAGCGGGCCGGGTTGCGGTAGGTGAACTGCATGGTCGACGCCAGACCTTCCCGCCGGCGTCGTTCGAGCACCGCTCTGGTGTCGTCGAAGGGTTCGGCGCCAGCGAAGCCCACGGCGTCGAGACCGGCCCGGCGGCCGATGACGCGGAGCTCCTCAGCGAGGTCTTCGAGCACGGCCGTTTCGGGGCTCAGGCCTCGCCACTCTTGCGCTTGGTGCGCCCGCGGCGGAGCAGGCCGCGGCGACGGGACGGCTCGCCATGGGTGTCCTCCCCGGCAGACGCGGCAGAAGCCGGTGCCGTCCCGTTGGCCAAGCTGGTCCCGGAATCGGCGCTGCTGTCTTCGGTCCCGGGCCGCTCGTTGTGGGGGCCTGACCCGTTGGCGCCGTCCGCCCCTTGTCGAGGGGTGCCGGGCGCCTCGACGACCGGAGGCTCATCATTCGAGGGACTCTCGGTCGACGCCGCCGCCGGAGCGGCCCGGATCCGCGGCTTCGAACCGTTGGGCGGATCGCCTGGGGATGCTGCACTGGGAGCGGTTTCGGAAGCCGGACGGGGTCCGGCCGGCTCCCCCCCAGCCCCGGGGCCCGTGATCTGCTCCTGGCGCCGGGCGGCCACCGCCTTCGCCTCCTGGGTGGAGCGCAGCGGTCGGCGGGGACCCTCGTTCTCTCGAAACACCCGAGCTCGTCGCCTTCGTCCCGACCCGCCAGCATCACCGGCGGCGGACGCAGCGGCGGAGTCCCGCTCGTCCTGGCGTTCGGGGATGGGAGCTGCCCGGGGGGTTGCCGGAGGCCGGGCCGGCACGGTGCCGGGCGCTGGGGTGGCCGGAGCGGCGAGCGGTGTCGCATCAGCCTGAGAGGCAGCCCGGCGGGGAACCGGTAGCCAACCCGGGGGCGGACCGCTCGGGGTTGAGGGGGGAACCTGGATCCACCCGGGGGGAGGTCCAGGTGCCGTGGGTCCCGGC
>JALYZO010000161.1 GCA_030945745.1 Actinomycetota bacterium | reverse complement strand
AATGACATCTTGCAGGCCGCGGCGAGTTTCTTCGGGGCGGAGCTCGACCGCCGACGCAGCAAGTAGTCGCCTTTATCGACACCCACCGCGACCGCAGCTCCGGTGGGTGTCGATGGGTCGAGTCGATCTGTGCTCAGCTGCAGGTCGCCCCCTCTACCTACTACGACGCCAAGGCCCGCATGCCGTCTGCGCGGGCGTTGCGTGACGCGGTCATCGCCCCGCTGCTAGTTGCGCTGTGGGTCCACAACTACTCGGTCTACGGGCGGCGCAAGCTGCTGACGCTCCTATAGATGTCAAGCCCGTAGGCGGAGAAGTTCTCATGTCATTGTGTTCAGGCTGCCGCGGGGACGGCGGTTGTGACGGTGTCGTGGAGGATGCCGTAGATTTCGCGGGCGACGTAGCGCTTCAGGCAGCGGATGATCTCGGGCTTGGATAGGCCTTGGGCGGTTCGCCGCTCGACGTAGGCGCGGGTGGGTGCGTGGTAGCGGATCCGGACGATCACGATGCGGTAGAGGGCGGCGTTGGCTTGGCGGTCTCCGCCGCGGTTGAGGCGGTGGCGGACGGTCTTGCCCGATGAGGCTTCGACCGGGGACGCGCCGCAGAGCATGGAGAACGCGGCTTCGGATCGGAGACGGTCGGGGTTGTCGCCGGCGGCGACGAGCAGGGCCCCGGCGACGTCGGGGCCGACACCGAAGGTGGCGACCAGCTGGGGGGAGACTTCGGCGGTGAGCTCGGCGAGTTGGGCGTCGAGGGCGTCGATCTCGGTGTCGAGGGCCTGGTAGCGGCCGGCGATGGCCCGCAACGCTGTCTTGTTCGCCGCCGCGGTCGTCACGTCGGGCCCTGGGCGCAGGCGGGCGGCGGTGGCGACCAGGGCGGCAGCCGACAGCCCGCGCAGCTGGTCTCGCAGCTCGACGGGAGCGGTGACCACGAGCGACTTGAGGGCGTTGAGAGCTTGGGTGCGGGCCTTCATGGCCGTCGAGCGGGCCACGCGCAGCACCCTGATCATCTCGACGAGGTCGTCGCCGGACTTGGGGGTCCCCGTCGCCTCCCCCGAGAGAACTGCACGCGCCGCGGCCTCTGCGTCGGCCGGGTCGGACTTGCCGTTGCGTCGCCGGGCGGTACGGTTGGGGCGGACAACCTCGACAACTTGGTGATCGCCTGCTCGCAGGTGCCGGGCCAGGGCGGCCCCGTACGAGCCGGTGCCTTCCACCCCGAACGCCTCGATGTCGCCGAGTGAGCTGGCCCAGGCCACCAGGTGGCGGTAACCCGCCGCGGTGGTGGGGATCGTCGTTGAGCCGATGCGCCGGCCGAGGCCGTCGAGGGCCACCGCCACATGCTGGTCTTTGTGGGTGTCGACACCGATGATCACACGGGTGGGGCCGATCTGCGCGATGTTGGTCATGCCATCCTCCTTGTTCGAGTGGGGTGGTGATGGCGAGCCCGGCCCGGCGGGCGGGACAGCACTGTGAGGGGGCCTCAAGCCAGGCTCCTATCAGGTCACTGCCCGTCTGGTCGGGTGCGCCGGCGGCGGCCTGAGCACCAAGCCGACAGGTCAGCTTCCAGGCACTGGGCCAGTGGAATAACGAGGGTCAGACCTGGTGTCGTGGCCGCCACCGGGCGATCGTGTTCGAGGAGGACTGGAGTAGTGGTGGATGCCCCTCTCGTCGGCTGTGACTGCGGCTTCGTTGCGGTCATGGTTCGCCGCAGCCGGGCGGGAACCACCGACGACCTCTGCGATGTGATCGGCCAGACGCTGCGCCGCGACCTGCGACAACCCGACGGTCACGATCACGCTCGTCTCCGCTCGTCGGAGTCGGACCAGAAACGCCCGCTCCGGGTGCCTGCCCCTCGAGCTGGCCGACCCACGATCGACCTCGACGGTCAACAGCCCGCTAGGCTCACAGACAGTTGCAGCCGGAGCCGACAGGTCAGCCTTAGGGCACGAAGCCGGTGGAATGCACGGGTCAAGCTCCGACTGCAACCTCATGGATTTCATCATCACAGTGGAAGGCGGCCCGGCGGGCCGGTATCGACGCCGGCCGGGACCAGGTGCCCAGGCTCATGGCCGCAGAAGGCCTGCGTGGGGCGAGCCGGGCGAAGAAGCGGTTCACCACCAAGGCTGACCCTGCTCATGTGCGCGCCCCGGACCTTGTCGGGCGCGACTTCGTCGCCGAGCGCCCCGACGCCTTGTGGGTCGCTGACTTCACCTACTGCTCGACGT
>JALYZO010000128.1 GCA_030945745.1 Actinomycetota bacterium | reverse complement strand
CTGCGGCCGCAGCCGCCCGGCAGGCCCTGGTGACGCAAGCCGCTGCCCAGCAGCAGGCCTCATCGTCCTCGGCCAGCCAGGCCGCCAGCGTCGCGGCCTCAGCCTCGGCCTCCTCAGGGGGCGGGGGCTCCTCGGGCGGGGGCTTCATCGCCCCCAACAACCCCGCTCCCCCGGCCGGTCACGGTGCCGGCGGTGCCATCGCCGCCGCCGAGAGTCGCCTCGGCGACCCCTACGTCTACGGTGCTGCGGGGCCCAGCACGTTCGACTGCTCGGGTCTCACCATGTGGTCCTACGCGCAGGTCGGCATCAGCCTCCCCCACTTCAGTGGCGCCCAGTTCAACAATGGCACCCACATCTCGATGTCGCAGCTCCAGCCCGGTGATCTCGTGTTCCCTTCCAATCCCGGTGACCACGTGGCCATGTACATCGGCAACGGGCAGGTCATCGAGGCTCCCTACACCGGGTCCGTGGTCCACATCACCGGCCTCAGCTCGTTCTTCGTGCAGGCCGTCCGGATCAGCTGACCATCTGACCCATCTGGGCAGCGCTGGCCTGGGCGGGCAAGGCTCGGGCGCAGGCCCGTCGCGTCGCGGGGGCGTTCCGAGGACGTGAACATCGTGTTTCACGCGGCTCGATCGGCTTGCCGGGACCTCGCGGAACCCTACGTTCGTGCCGTGGCGTCCTCCCCGAACCTCGGCGGTTTCACCGTGGGCGTCACCGCCGACCGCCGCCACGACGAGCAGTCGCTCATGCTGGACCGCTTCGGGCTCACGGTTCTGCACGCCCCGACGATCAACACGCTCCCGGTCGCCAACGACGCCGGACTGCGGAAGCTGACCGAGTCGCTCATCGCCGATCCCCCCGACTACCTGGTGGCCAACACCGGCCTGGGGATCCGGGGCTGGTTCGGTTTGGCCGCCACCTGGGGCCTCGACGAAGCCCTCGTCGGCGCCCTGAGGACCACCAAGGTGGCGGCCCGAGGGCCGAAGGCCGCCGGCGCCGCTCAGATCGGGGGGTTGACGGTATGGTGGCGGGCCGGGTCCGAGCAGCTCACCTCGGTCGGCGAACACCTCTGCACCGAGGATCTCCTCGGCCGCCGGGTGGTCCTGCAGCTGCACGGCGACGACCGCCAGGACCTCTCCGCCCTGCTGCGCTCTCGGGGAGCGGAGGTCATCGAGGTCCCCGTGTACCGCTGGACCCTCCCCGACGACGAACGCCCCGCAGAGCGCCTGATCGACCTGTGCTGCGCGGGGCTGGTCGACGCAGTGACGTTCACCGCCGGCCCGGCAATCCGTAACCTGTTCGAGATCGCCGCCCGCCACCGACAGGCCGACCAGCTGGCCGAGGCGTTCAACACCGGCGTCCTGACCGCGTGCATGGGTCCGGTGTGCGCCCGGGCCGCTCGGGAGGCCGGGGTGAGCGACCCGAGCGTCCCCGAGCATTGGCGGCTCGGCTCGCTCGTCCGCCTGGTCGTCGAGCAGCTCGCCACCCGCCGACGCCGGTTCCGCTGTGACGACCATGTGCTCGCAGTGCAGGGCTCCACGATCATCGTCGACGACGATGTCGTGGTCCGCCTCACCGAGCGCGAGCGAGCCGTCCTGGCCCAGCTCATGGCCTGCTCCGGGGGGACGGTCAACCGGGCCACCCTGCTGGGCGAGGTGTGGCATGACCGGGGGATGGACGCCCACGTGCTGGAGACGGTCGTGGCCCGGCTTCGCTCGAAGCTGGGCGCGGCGGGCGGGGCCATCGAGACGGCGGTCCGCCGGGGCTACCGGTTCAGTGCCGTGGAGCTGGCGGCCGACGACGCCGCTGCCGTACCCACGGGGGCCGAGTGAACGCCCCTGGCGTCAGCTTGGCCACCGGATCGCAGCTTCCCTCCGGCCCTGGCCACGATGCCCGAGGATGGGCCAGGATGGCTGCCATGGCCCGCGGAGCTCCACCCATCATGGTGACTCCGACCGGCGCTAGGGCCGTCCCGGCAGCGCTCAGGCCAGCGGATCGCCGAACAGGTCTGTCGGTGGCTTCGCGGCCTTGACCGGGATCTCGTTGTCGGCGCCGGTCCAGCGGGCGTACCCGGTCGTCTCGAGGTCGTCGGCCAGCTCCGGCCCTCCACTCTCGACGACCCGGCCCCGCCACAGCACGTGGACCCGGTCGGGGTGCAGCTCGCTGAGGAGCCGGGTGTAGTGGGTGATGGCCAGGACCCCGAGGGCGATCTCCTTGGTCGCCGCCTCCACCCGGCGGGACACGGACCGCAACGCGTCGACATCGAGGCCGGAGTCGATCTCGTCGAGGATGGCGAAGCGGGGAGCGAGGACGCCGAGCTGCACGGTCTCGTTGCGCTTGCGCTCACCGCCGGAGAGGTCCACGTTGAGTGGCCGGGACAGGAATCGCTCATCGAAGCCGACCCGGGCGGCTTCGTCCACCGTCAGGGCCACCACCTGGGAGCGGTCCCGCCCGGCCGCAACCAGGGCCTCGCCCAGTGCGTCGGCCAGACTCACGCCGGGCACCTCGATTGGATACTGCATCGCCAGGAACAGTCCGGCCTGTGCCCGCTTCCACGTGGGCAGACCCAACAGGTCGATGCCGTCGAGGGTGACCCGCCCGCCGGTCACCGTGTAGCCCGGACGACCCATCAGCACGTGCGACAGGGTGCTCTTGCCCGAACCGTTCGGTCCCATGACGGCGTGGACCTCGCCGCTGGCCACCTCCAGGTCGATGCCTTTGAGGATCTCCTGGCCGTTGATCGTTGCGGTCAGCCCTTCGATCACCAGCGTGCTCATGGGACCGTCACCACCACGACGTCGCCGTCGACGGTGACGTCGTAGACGGGTACGGCCTTGGTGGCCGGCAGGGACTGGGGTTCGCCGTCGGAGAGGGAGAAGGCGCTGCCGTGCTTCCAACACTCGATCATCCGGTCCTCCTCGTCGATGTCGCCCTCGGAGAGGGAGACGTTGGCGTGACTGCAGCGATCGCCGATGGCGTACACCTCGTTGCCGATGCGCACCACGCACACCCCGTCAGGTCCGGCATCGAGGCGCTTCGCCGTCCCCGGAGCGATCTCCGACAACGACAGACGCACGGTCTCGCTCACCTGTCGGCTCCCGTTCCCGCCAGTCCGGCCTCGACCTCCTCGGCGGCGTCGAGCTTGGCGGCCACGGCTGCTCGCAGCCAGGCACCGGTCCCGGCCACCGGCAGGGTGACGAAGATCTCGTCGAGGAACCCCAGGGCGATGAGGCGCTCGGCCACGTCGCTGGGCACGCCCCGGCTCTCCAGGTAGAAGCGCTGGTCTTCGGCGATCGGACCGACAGCCGAAGCGTGGCTGCAGCGCACGTCGTTGTCCTCGATCTCGAGGTTCGGCACCGACTCGGCGTGGGCTCCCTCGTGGAGCACCAGGTTGCGGTTCGTCTGCAATGCGTTGGTTCCCGCCGCCCCCTTCTCAACGCGGATGAGGCCGGTGTAGACCGACCGGGACCGGTTGGCCACCGCCCCCTTGTACACCAGGTCGGAGGAGGCTTTCGGGGCGCGGTGGTCCTGGACGGTGCGGAAGTCGTGCATCTGCTCGCCGGCGCCGAAGTAGGCGGCCAGCAGGCGGGTGGTACCGCCCTGGCCGATCAACGCCGAGTCCGTGCGCAGGCGGGCGTAGTGGCCGCCGAGGGCGACCGCGGTCGACGTCAGGGTCGCATCGCGGGCCACTCGGCTGGCCTGTAGCGCGATCTGCCAGTCACCGGTGCGCAGCAGCTGGACGTGCACGTAGCGCAGGTTGGCGGCGTCGGCCACGTCGAGCTCGGTGACGGGGACGGTCAAGGTGTCGCCGGTGGCGCCGTCGGCGACGGCCATGATCTCGAGCACCGTGGCTTCGGCCTGGGAGCCCAGCTCCACCACGGTGCGGGGGAAGGTCGCCGTCCCGGCGCCGGTCTGCACGTGCACGATCACGATCGGCGCGTCCACCACGGTGCGGGGGCCGACCCGCAAGCGGAGGGGCGAAGGGGCCAGCGCAGCGTTGAGGGCCACGAACGGGTCAGGCTCCCCGCTGATCGAGCCGATGACGTCGGAATCCTCAACGCTGAGGTCGTCGAGCTCCACGCCCGAAGGCAGCGCCGGGAGCTCGGCGGTCCATCCATCATGGGTGACGATGACGGTGCCGATGGCGTCGGCGAGCAGCGAAGTCACCTCTGCGGGCAGGTGCAAGGGCGCCTCGGGGGGAACCGCCGAAGGCCGGTACCGGCTGAGCTCGAGGCCCTCCACGCGGCTGTAGCGCCATTCCTCGGCGCTCTCGGTGGGTAGGTCTGCGGCCTCGAAGCGTTGGAAGGCCGTCGAGCGCCGGCCGCGCACCTCATCCGCCCCGGGCAGGGCGGCAACGACATCAGCGGTGAAGGCGGACAGAAGGGACTCCCGTGGTCAACGTTGGGTACCGGCCTTGGCTGGGCCAACCGGACAGTCTACGGGCAGGGCGGCGTTGGCGGCCAAACACTGTGCCCGGGACGTTTGGGCTCCCACTCGTCAGTCCGTGTTGGGCCCTTCCCCGGAACCGGAAGCCTTCTTCGCCGGGCCGTCCTTGGGCAGATCGAGGACGACCCGCCCGTGATCCCTGGGGTCGTAGCGGACAGGAACGGTCCCGCCGACCCTGACCGCGGAGCGCGCCCCCGGTGATGGGAACGCCGTCCTCGTTGTCACCTCGAACGCCTCTCCACCCTCGGTGGTGATGGCCAACACCAGCCGGCTGCGCGTCACCGGTCCGACCGTGCGCTCGTCGACCACTGAGACCACCTTGGCGTCAGCTTTGGTCCCCGTGCGGAGCAGCTCGGGACCCTTGGACTCGGGCTCCGCCGGTTTGGGCGGAGGCGGGGTCGGGGGCGTCGACGCCGCCGGCTGGGCCCTGCGCTCCCGGGGACGGCGGGGGATGGGCGGCTGAGGTCGGGGGCGGGCCTGGGTGGGCCCGACCGGCCGTTGCGTCTGCATAGCCAGACTTAGGCCGGCCACGGCAATGACAAGGACGACAGCGAGAGCGACCGCGGCGGTCATGGGCCGAATGCTACCGGCCCGGGGCCGCTCAGCGTCGCCACGGCGGGGAGCGCCGCACCTTCTTCCACCACGGTTCCCGAGCGGAGGCCACCGCCTCGGCACGGCGCCGGCGCGTCTCCTCCGCCATGATCTCCGAGCCGGCGGCGGTGATGACCTCTTCGGCCGATCCAAGCAGGTCGGCAGTACCGACGCCCAACTCGGGATCGTCGGGACCGGCACTGCCTATCAGGTCGGATCGGGTGAAACCGGCACCCCCGACCCGCTTGGTGTAGCGCGGGCAATGCTCCGGGCAGCGCCACGGGGCCTCGGGGGCGAGGTCCAGCGCACAGAACCGGGCAACCTCGCCCGACCGGTAGGTCCGGGTCTGGAAGAACTTGCAGTCGTCCCGCATCGGCACCGTTCCATGGTGCCATCCCGGAGGACCAACGCGCGCCTCGATCCGGGCTGTTCTCCGGATCGGGGACGCCCTCAGCCGACCGAGCCCTCCATCTGGAGCTCGATGAGGCGGCTCCACTCGACGGCGTACTCCATCGGCAGCGTCCGGGTGACCGGTTCGATGAACCCGTTGACGATCATGCTCATGGCCTGCTGCTCGGAGAGACCGCGGCTCATCAGGTAGAAGAGCTGGTCATCACCGACCTTGGACACCGTTGCCTCGTGGCCCACCTGGGCGTCCTGCTCCCCGACCTCGATGTAGGGGTAGGTGTCGCTGCGGGACAGGTCGTCGAGGAGCAGTGCGTCACAGCGCACAAAGCTCTTCGACTTGCGGGCCCCCTCCTCGAAGCGGACCAGGCCGCGATAGGACGTCCTCCCGGCGTCCTTGGAGATCGACTTGGAGATGATGGTCGACGACGTCTCAGGGGCGGCATGGACCATCTTGGCCCCGGCGTCCTGGTGCTGACCGGCGCCGGCGTAGGCGACCGACAGGACCTCTCCCGACGCCTTGGGCCCCACCAGCCACACGGCGGGGTACTTCATGGTCAGCCGGCTGCCGATGTTGCCGTCGATCCACTCCATGTGACCCTCGGCCTCCACACGGGCCCGCTTGGTGACCAGGTTGTAGACGTTGTTGGACCAGTTCTGGATGGTCGTGTAGGTCACCCGGGCGCTGGGCTTCACCACGATCTCCACGACCGCGGAGTGCAACGAGTCGGAGGTGTAGACCGGCGCCGAGCAGCCCTCGATGTAGTGGACCTGGGAGCCTTCGTCGGCGATGATCAGCGTCCGCTCGAACTGGCCCATGTTCTCCGAGTTGATCCGGAAGTAGGCCTGAAGGGGCATCTCCACCTTCACACCGGGCGGGACGTAGATGAAGCTGCCACCCGACCAGGTGGCGGTGTTGAGCGCCGCGAACTTGTTGTCGTTGGCCGGGATGATCTTGCCGAAGTACTGCTTGACAAGATCTGGGTACTCCCGCTGGGCGGTGTCCATGTCGCAGAACAGCACACCTTGAGCCTCGAGGTCCTCACGGTTGCGGTGGTAGACGACCTCGGACTCGTACTGGGCGGTGACCCCGGCCAGGTACTTGCGCTCAGCCTCGGGGATCCCCAACTTGTCGTAGGTGTCCTTGACCGACTGGGGCAACTCGTCCCACGCGTTGACCTGCTTGTCGATGGGCTTGACGTAGTAGTAGATGTCGTCGAAGTTGATGCCCGACATGTCGCCGCCCCAATGCGGCATGGGCCGGCGCTCGAAGTACCGCAGCGCCTTGAGACGCTTGTCGATCATCCAGTCGGGCTCGCCCTTCATCCACGACATCTCCCGAACGGTGTCGGCGGAGATGCCCTTCTTGGGCTTGTAGACGTAGTAGTCCTCGGTGTCGCTCCAACCCAACTTGTACCGACCTAGATCGAGCTCTGTGGTTGTCATGACAGTGAGTACCTCCGGTTGGCGACGCCGTCGCCGACTCCAACAGACGCCGACGAGGTATTTCTCCTACGTCGATAGTAACAACGTTCGCCCCGAAGCGGACCTATAGGGAGCTCAGGTGCGGAGGCCCCCTCCGGTGACAGGACGCTGTCCTCGCTGATTGCCGTCAGGTCCGTCATGGTGGAACCTACTTCGGGGACGGGCCGCGGGGCCCGTCGGTTCAGCTTCGCGTCGAGCGGGACCCCTGGCCGTCGGTCGAAGAGTCGGCCTTGTCGGGTCTGGCTGCGGCGCCCAGCGCTGCGAGCAACATGACCGCGCCGGTGATCATCACGATGTACCTCGTTGCCGGGGGATCAACGACGAAGCTGGTCCCGAAGACGAAGAGGCCGACGAAGATGGCGAAGAGGTAGTCGAGGGGTGCCTTTTTGGCGGCAGGAGGCATGGGCGTCGAGCGTAGTGGCGGGGGCCGAAGCGCTACGACTTGACCTGGTCGGCCAGCTGTCCGATGAGGTCTGCGGCCGTTTGGTCACCGGTGGGGATGGGGGTGACCTGGAGGTGGGTGACCCCGGCATCGCGCATAGCCTCGATGCGCTCGGCCACGTACGAGGCGGGGCCGACCAGCGACGTCAGCTCCAGGAGCTCGGCGGGGACCTTGGCCTCCGCCTCCTTCTTGTGACCGGCCAGGTACAGGTCCTGGATCTCCTCGGCTTCTGCCTCGTAGCCGTAGCGGCGAGCCAGCGTGTTGTAGAAGTTCTGGCCCTTCGCCCCCATCCCTCCCACGTAGAGGGCGACCATGGGCCGGGCCAGCTCCCGGATGCCGGCGACCTCGTCGCCCTCGCCAATGGCCAGCATCGTGCCCGCCGAGATCTGCAACGGGCCCAGCGCCGGATCCCGCTTGGCGATGCCGGCATCGAGGGCGTCGCCCCACACCAACCTGGCTCGTTCAGGGATGAACAGGATGGGCAGCCAGCCGTTGGCCACCTCGGCCGTCAGGGCGACGTTCTTCTCCCCCAGGGCTGCCACCCAGACGGGGATCTCGGGGCGGACCGGATGGGCGATGATCTTGAGCGACTTGCCCAGGCCCGTCCCCCGCCCCGGGGGGAGGGGCAACTGGTAATGCCTGCCGTCATGGGCCAGCGGCCTCTCCCGGGCCCAGACCTCTCGGCAGATCTCGATGATCTCGCGCGTCCGGCCCAGCGGGGCGTGATAGGGGACACCGTGCCAGCCTTCGATCACCTGCGGGCCCGATGCTCCCAGACCGAGCTGGAAGCGGCCATCGGAGAGAGCGTCGAGGCCGGCGGCGGTCATGGCGATCAAGGTCGGCGTCCTGGTGTAGATGGGCAGGATGCCCGATGCGATCTGGACCTTCTCGGTCAGGGCGGCCAGGTAGCCCATCATGCTCGGTCCGTCGAAGCCGTAGGCCTCGGCCACCCACACCAGGTCGAGCCCGGCCTGCTCCATCTCGGCCACCTCGCGAGCCGACTCCTTGAAGCCCTTGTCGTAGCTCAGGATGGTGCTGATCTGCATGACTGGTCACTGTAGGGGCCGTCCAACGCTCCTTCAGCGCCCCCATTAGGTTCTCCGACCATGGCGGGAGGGACGGTGCCTACCGGGCGGGTGGCGACGCGCCTGCGCGGCCTTGTGCTGGTCGCCGGCCTGGGTCTGTTCCTCGCCGCCTGGGTGGGCGCCAACCCCCCCGGTGCCGCCCCGGACGAGGCCGCGCACCTCGTCAAGGCCGTCGGCACGGCGATGGGAGAGGGGATCGGCAGACCGACCGCCGCAGCACCGACAACAGCCTCCCTGCGGGACCGGTTCATCACCCAGAACACGCGATCGTTCGCTCTCCCGAGGGCGATCCGCCCCGATCCCCGCTGGGCATGCGAAGCCTTCACGACGCAGAGCGCCTCATGCCTCAACACAGCGCCACCTCAGCAATCAGGCAGAGGCGGCGGTCGCAGCGTGAGCATCGTCGGCCTGTACCCGGAGCCCTCCTACCTGCCCATCGGCCTGGCCGCACGCCTCGGGGGCTCGCCGGACGCGGCCCTCTATGCCGGGCGCGCCGCGGGCGCCGTGGTCTGCCTCCTGCTCCTCGGCCTCGCCGTGTTCGCCTTCGCCGAGGGATGGCTCCTGGTCGGGCTTTTGGTGGTGACCTCGCCGATGGTGCTGTTCCTCGCCGGCTCGGTCACGACCAGCGGCATCGAGGTCTGTGCTGGCATCGCCCAGGCAGCGACCGTCCTTGCTCTGCTCCGCCGCTCCAACGACCGTGGGCTCTGGCTCGCCTATGCCCTCTCCGGGGTCGCCCTGGCCCTCACCCGGCAGTTCGGGCCGATCTTCGTGCTCGCAGACCTAGGCGTGGCAGCTGGCCTTCTCGGGTGGAGCGGCGCCCGCACCGCTGTCCGCACTGGCGGCCGTGTGGCTCTCGGGTCGCTGACGACCGTCGGCATCGCTGCGGTGGCCACGATCGGTTGGGACGCCATCGCCCTTCCGACCGTCGTTCCCTCGCTTGACATCGTTGTCCACCAGCTGCGTCCGGCGTTGAGCCAGTCCTACCGATCGCTCCCCCAGCTCTTCGGTGTCTTCGGATGGGTCGACACGAAACCTCCCGCGCTGACGTCGGGCCTCGCCCTGGCCATCTCCGCCCTGGTCGTGGTGATGGGTCTCGCCGTCGGGACCCGACGGCAGCGCCTGGTCCTGGCACTGTCGGTGGCGGCCACCGCCGTGGGAGCCGTTCTCATCGACGCGGTGACGCAGCTGCCCTTCGGCTTCGGGCTCCAGGTCCGCTACGTGATGCCGCTGACGGCCATGACCTTGCTCATCGCCGCGTGGCTGGTGCACGAACGGATCGGAGCGCGAAGGCTGCCCGCCAGGGTCGTGCCGAGCCTGTTGAGCGCGGTGTTGGTCGGCGAGCTGGGCGTGGCCTGGTTGGCGAACGCTCGCCAGGCGGCCGTCGGCGCCGTCGGCCCCCGCCTGTTCTTTCGGAACCCCCAGTGGTCCCCACCCGGCGGCTGGACGATGTGGATCTTCATTGCCGCCCTGGCCGGGCTCGTCCTGCTCGCTGTGGTCTGCCTCCCGCGAAACGCCGTCGAACCGGGGTCATCTGTGCCCGTAGAGCTCTTCGGCCATGGCCTCCGCCGCCGCCCGGTCGGCGGAGCTGGCCGGGTCGCCCACGAAGAGCGCCACACGCCCAGGAGCGACAAGAGGGGTCACCGCAGATAAAGCATCCGGCGCGGACGCCGGGTCGATCAGCAGGACGACCGTCTGGCCCTGACCGGCTCCGGCGGCAGCGTCATCGAGGCCGTCGGCAACCCTGGCCCCGGTCTGGGGATCCTGTGACGGCCGCGTCATGGCGCCCAGGTTACGACGCCGGCCATTGCCGCTCCTCGCCGCATGCCAGGCTCGGGGCCATGACCGATGCTGGACCTTCGCTCCCCGATCCCCCCGTTGCTCCCCGTCGTCCCTACACGCTGGCCGCTCATGGCCACGAGCGGGTCGACGACTGGTATTGGATGGCGGATCGTCACGACCCCGAGGTGATCGCCTACCTCGAGGCGGAGAACGCCTACACCGACGCCGCTCTGGCCCCCACCGCCAAGCTCCGGGAGGCGCTGTTCGACGAGATCACGGAGCGGGTGGTGGAGACCGACGCCTCCGCCCCCTCCCCCCACGGCCCCTGGTGGTACTGGACCCGCACCGCGGAGGGCGCCCAGTACCGGACCTACTGCCGCCTGGCCGACCCGGGACGCTCCGGCGACGCCGCCGAGCTGTCGGATGCCGTCCGACACGGGTTCATCGACGGCGAGGAGACCCTCCTCGACGAGAACGCTATGGCCGCGGGCAGCGACTACTTCGCCCTGGGCCTCTTCGACATCAGTCCCGATCACGCCACCCTGGCCTACGCCACCGACACCGACGGATCGGAGCGTTACCGACTGCGGTTCCGAGACCTGAGCACCGGCGAGGACCTCGCCGACGAGGTCGACGACGTCACCTACGGCTCGGCGTGGGCGGCAGACAACCAAACGTTTTTCTACGTCCGCCCCGACGAGGCCATGCGCCCCTGGCAGGTGTGGCGCCACGAGCTCGGCGCGCCGGCCGACCGCGACACCTTGGTGCACAGCGAACCTGACGAGCGCTTCTTCGTGTCCGTCGGCCTGACCCGTTCCGAGCGCTTCGTCGTGATCAGCTGCGACTCCAAGATGACGTCGGAGTCCCGGGCCGTCGACAGCGCCCGCCCCTCCGAGGAGCCGACGATCATCCTGCCCCGCCGCCACGGCGTCGAGTACGACGTCGACCATGCCCTGTGGGCGGACTCCGGCGACGTGTGGCTGGTGCGGACCAACGCGCCCGACAGCGACGGGGTGGCCGCCACCAACTTCGCCATTGCCCGCCTGGACGTCGGCTCGGGCGGCTGGGACGACCTGACCCCAGTCATGGACCACCGCCCGGAGGTGAAGGTCGAGGCGGTCGAGGCGTTCCGCTCGCAGCTGATCGTCTCCGAGCGCGCCGCCGGGCTCGAGCAGCTGCGCGTGCTGTCCCTGGGCGACAAGGGCCCGGCGCCCGGCGGCGGATGGCTGATCGACCAGCCGGATCCCGTGTTCAGCCTGACCGGGGGGCTCAACGCCGACTGGGACACCGACCGGTACCGCTTCGGTTACACCTCACTCACGACCCCCCTGTCGAGCATCGACTGCCACGTCGGGTCACGGCGCCGCCAGGTCATCCGGGTGCAACCCGTCCAAGGCGGGTACCGCCCCGAGGACTACCGAAGCGAGCGGATCTGGGCCACTGCGGCCGACGGCACCGCAGTGCCCATCTCGTTGGTGGCCCGAGCCGACGCACCGCTCGACGGGACCGCGCCGTGCCTGCTCTACGGCTACGGCTCCTATGAGATCACCATCGACCCAACGTTCTCGGCGCTGCGGGTCAACCTGTTGGAACGGGGCTTCACCTTCGCCATCGCCCACGTCCGCGGCGGCGGCGAGCTCGGTCGGGCGTGGTATGAGCAGGGCCGGCTCGCACACAAGGCGAACACCTTCTCCGACTTCATCGCCTGCGCCGAGCACCTGGTGGGTGCCGGCTGGGCCGACCCCGACCGGATGGTCATCCGGGGTGGGAGCGCCGGGGGCCTGTTGATGGGTGCGGTGACCAACCAGCGCCCCGACCTGTGGCGGGCCGTCGTTGCCGAGGTGCCGTTCGTGGACGTGGTCACCACCATGTCCGACACCTCCCTGCCCCTCACCGTCACCGAGTGGGAGGAGTGGGGCAACCCCCTCGAGGATCCCGACGCCTACCAGGTGATGCTGTCCTACTCGCCCTACGACAACGTCGCCGCCGGCACCTATCCGGCCATGTACGTCACCGGTGGCCTCAATGACCCCCGCGTCGGCTACTGGGAACCGGCCAAGTGGGTGGCAAAGGTGCGCTCCCTGCGCAACGACGACCACGTGATGGTCCTGCGCACGGAGATGGGCGCCGGCCATCAGGGAGCGTCTGGCCGCTACGACACCTGGCGCGACGAGGCCCGGGTCCAGGCGTTCGTGCTCACCCAGGTCGGCATCGACTCCTGAGCTGCGGGGCTCCAGAGCGCCAGACCCACCTAGGCTGAAACCACCATGCTCTTCCTGGTCCCACGAGTCACGCTGCTGCTCTTGGTGGTGTTCTTCGTGCTCCTGGGGGTGCGAGCCCGGCGGCGCCGCCACTTCGTGCGCCGACCGCCACGCCTCAACCAGTTCGCCGCCAATCTGGGACGCCGCAGCGGGCACCGGTCAAGTCACCGGTCGAGTCATCGCCGGACCGCAGAAGCCGGCGCGTCCGACGGTGGGTCATTCATCGACGAAGTGTCGTAGACCGCCGAACACCGTCGCTCAGCGACTCCGTGTCGCTCGGCGTCGCGCGTCAGGCGCACGATTGCGCTCAGGCGTTCACAGGGAGAGCGTCAAGCCCTCGTAGGCCACGATCACGTCTGGCCCATGCGGTCCGGAGAGGCGCTTCGCCTCCAGCGCGATGGCGTCGAGGGCGTCGTCGTCGTGGCTCGGGTCGTGGTGGAACAGAGCGAGGGTCTTGACCCCGGCCTGGCGGGCCACGGCGACGGCGTAATCAACCGTGCCGTGACCCCAGTGCGCCTTCTCGGCGAACTCGTCGGGCGTGTACTGGGCGTCATGGATCAACACGTCGGCACCGTCAGCCAGCTCCAGGACCCCGTCGTCCACGGTCTCCAGGTCGAGGGGAGCCTGATGGTCGCTGACGTAGGCCACGGTCCCGCCATCCCACGCCACGCGGTACCCCACCGTAGGGCCGGTGTGGGGGACCGGCCGGATGGTCACCTTGGCATTGCCGATGGCCAGATCGGCCTCGTCGTGGTCGTGGAAAACGAACTGGCCCCGCAAGTCGGACAAGCGCACCGGGAAGTACGGGGGGCGCATGAAGCCCCCGAAGACCTCTTCGAGCGAAACCTGATCATGCACCGGGCCGTAGATGTCGAGGTGGGCCCCGATCCGGTCGATGGGTGGGAAGAACGGGAGGCCCTGCACATGGTCCCAGTGGATGTGGGTGACCAGCGCCGTGCCCCGAAACGAGCCGTCGGTGGGCTGGGTCCTGCCGAAGACCCGCAGGCCGGTGCCCAGGTCGAAGATGATCGGTGGCTCCCCCTCCACCCGAAGAACGACGCACGCCGTGTTGCCCCCGTACCGCTGGTTCTCCGCCGACGGGCAAGGGCACGATCCTCGCACTCCGTAGAACTCGATCTGCACGCTCCCCCTCCCCTGCGACTGTGCGGAAAATACCCAAAGTAGACCGTTTCCAAGCCCCCGCCGCGCATCAGGGCAGGCACAGGCGGCCGTCGTCGTCGACGGCGGCCAAACCGTCGCCGACCAGGGTCCCCGCGACGCGCTCGGCTCGGGCTTGTTCACCGGGCCAACCCGCGGCGACGGCCCACCGCCGTGGCCCGATCGGGCCACGCAGGAGCTCGGCTACCAGGCGGCCGCGACCTTGGCGATCCGATCCCCCGAAGCGGCTCTGCGGCCCCGATGCCCCGGCAGTGCCTACCGCCGGGTCGGGTTCGCGTCGACCGGCAACAACCCATGCGCAGGTGCCGGAGCGGGCCAGCGGACAGCGGTCACAGGCAGGGTGCCGGGCCGTGCACACCATGGCCCCCAGGTCGAGAACGGCCGAGTTCCAAGCCCAGGACCGGCCAGCCGGCACCAACTCATCCGCCAGGATCTGGGCCTCACGTCGGGCCAGACGGTGGCCGGCTACGGCCCGAGCCAGCACCCGGGCGGTGTTGGTGTCGACCACGCCCACGGGACGCTCGAAAGCGAACGCCAGCACGGCACGCGCCGTGTAGTCCCCGACCCCGGGAAGATCCAGCAACGCCGCCACGTCGTCAGGGACAAGCCCGTGATGGCGATCGACGATGGCCTGGGCGCAGGCCCGCAGGCGGACCGCCCGGCGGTTGTAGCCGAGTCCCCGCCAGGCGTCGATGACCTCCGCTGGGCGTGCTGCGGCCAGCGACGGGGCGTCGGGCCAGCGGCCCACAAAGGCCACGAAAGGACCCCTCACCCGCGCCACCTGGGTCTGTTGCAGCATCGTCTCGCTGACCAGGATCCACCACGCATCACGTGTCGTGCGCCACGGCAGGTCCCGGAGGGTGTCTGCCGACCACGCCAACAGGCACTCGGCCAGTGGGCTGGCAGCGACCCTGGTGCTCAGAGCTGTCAACCCGGGAGGAGCCGTACGGTCATCAAGGAGGCGGGAAGGAAGCGTCCGGGCTGAGCGGACATCGGCGCTGGCCTGCTACCTGGCCGTCGGGGTGGCAAAGACCACCACCTTGTCCGCGTACGTGTGGCTGGCAGAGTCAAACGATCCACCGCAGGTCACCACCACCAAGCGCCCTACAACTGCCTGCCAGCGGATCGCCTGGCGACAGACCCTGCAGACGGACGAGGGCACCCCGGCCTCGGTTGGCGGAGTCGACGTGCCCGTCGATCACCGATGTCCCCTCCGGGGCGCCCGGCTCTGGTCCGCCAGACCACCACCCCAAGGTCATCGGATCATCCGGTACCCCCAACGAGCCCCCGGCAGACACGGGTTCGGTTACCACCGGGGCCTCGACATGGAAGCGGGGGATGACCAACCCGACCGGGCGGACCGGTCCGGACAGCCGCCGACCAAGATCGAACAGCGGGGCGACGCCTGCGCCCGCTGGCCTCCCCGCAGGCGAGATCCGAGTGGCGGCCCCGGTCGGAGGCGCCGCCAGTCGGGACAGCACGGGCAGGCGGGGCACGGTCCCCGGGGAGACTCGCGTCGGCCAGTTTGCCGCCGTGACTGCCCCTGCGGTCAGGAACAGCAGCAGTGCCAGGCCAACCAGCACCCAGCCGGGCAACCGGCGCGGGCCCGTCCGGATCCTGGCTTCGGACACCGTTCAGCTCACCCCAACGATCGGCGTCGCCCGGCGATCGCCAGCACTGCCAGTCCTCCCGCCGACAGACCGGCCACCAAGCACGACCACCAAGCAACGACTCCTCCATCGCCGGCAGTCGGTCTGCGATCTTCCTCGGCGGGATTCCCGGTGCCACGCCGCCATCGGGCCCATTGGCAAATGTGTCACTCCCAGATGGCCTCGTCGTAGGGTCGCTCCCGCTGGGGGGCGGCGTCGCGCTTCCAGACCATGGCCTTGCGACGGAAGTAGCAGACCTCCTCAGCCCGCTGGTTGATGCCCTTGGTCTCCACCGTCACCACCCCCACCTCCGGCCTCGACGACGACTCCCGCCGCTCGAGGACCCGGGTCTCGGCGTAGATGGTGTCGCCGTGAAAGGTGGGTCGGGGGTGCTTGAGGCTCTCCACCTCCAGGTTGGCGATGGCCGAACCACTGACGTCGGGCACGCTGAGGCCCAGCACCAGGCTGTAGACCAGGTTGCCGACGACAACGTTGCGCCCCTGGGGCGACTCGTGCTCGGCGAACCAGGCGTTGGTGTGCAGGGGATGATGGTTCATGGTGATCATGCAGAACAGGTGGTCGTCGTACTCGGTGATGGTCTTTCCCGGCCAGTGGCGGTAGATATCACCGGGTTCGAAGTCCTCGAAGTAGCGCCCGAAGGGACGGTCGTAGGTCGTCATCGTTGGCGAAGCGTAGACGGGGGAGGGCGAGGTTCCCCAGGTAGCCTCGGGTCGTGGATCTGCGCGACCGTTGGGCTCGGGCAACCGGACGACCCGAGGACCGCTTCGCCCTCGACGAGGCGGCCCTGATCATTGCCGCCCACATCGACCCGACGGCCGATGTCGACGTGGAGCTAGGACGCCTCGACGCTCTGGCTGCCGACTGCTCCACGCGGACCCTCGACGAGCTCTCCGAGCTGCTCTTCGAGCACCTGGGCCTCCGGGGGGACCAGCAGAACTATGACGACCCCCGCAACTCGTCGATCCCCCAGGTCCTCAACCGTGGCGTGGGGATCCCCATCTCCCTGTCGGTCCTGATGATGGAGCTGGGGCGGAGGATGGGGCTGCGGCTCGAGGGGGTGGGCATGCCCGGCCACTTCCTCGTTCGCTACGTCGCCGGCGGTGACGAGGCCGATGTCTTCATCGACGCCTTCGGGGGCGGCCGCCACCTCACCGTCGGCGCCTGCCGCGACCTGTTCTCGACCATCCAGGGATCGCCGGCCGGGTGGTCGCCGCAGCTGCTGACCCCCAGCCCGCCGGTGAGCATCGTGGCTCGCATGCTGGCCAACCTGACGTCCAGCTACACCGGTCGCGAAGATCTCTGGGGGCGCCGCTGGGTGGCCGAGCTGGCCGCCACGCTCCCGGAGCGATCCACCAACGAACGCCTCATCGTGGCGTCCGAGCTGGCGCAGACCGGTGCGTACGACACCGCCGCGGCCATCATCGAAACGACTGCGGATGGCATTGCCGGCGTCGATGACAACAATGCCGACGCAGCCCGTCTCCGGGCCCACGCTCGAGCACAGCGGGCCCGGCTCAACTGAGTGGCCTCCTTGGGTGCCCAGAAAACGGAGTCATCGTCATCCCTGGCGGTCGGGGTCGGCCCCACGAGGTCCCCGTAGACACACTTGGCGAAGTGACCTGGAGCGTCCCGTTCGCCGTGTGCAGCCTGGGCGCCGGCTTGGGGCGCCGCACTCGCGGTAGCGGGCGGGCGGCGAGCCGGCCGGGGCCGGGGCGGGGCTCGGGTGGCTGGGCCGGTCGGGAGGGGCCGTAGCTGGCCCGGGCCCGGAGGGGGCGCAGCTCAACTGTGGGACGAAAGAGCGCAGATGTGAACCTTTTCGTCACACAGTTGGCTCGCACTGTCCCTCTGGACGCCCATGCCCCTCGACGCTGGTGACGCGAACCGTCCACCATCGGCGAGTTCGGCGCAAGCCAAACCCCACGGGCGCGCCTCGCCGAACCGGCACCATGGCCCCAAGCGACGCCCTGGCAGGCATCGCCCTCATTTGTGCTCGACGCGGTCGTGTCCGCGGGCGCCCCGAGCCATTGTGGAGCCCGCCACGACCCCTTGTCGCCATGGGTGAGTGCCATGATCGACCCCTTGACGACGATCGATCTCGACCTGCGCAACGACGTCTACCGCCGGCCCCTGGCCACCGCCCTCGAACGCCTGGGCATAGGGGCCGGCTGGCGCTGTGCCGACATCGGCGCCGGCGGGGGCGACGTGACGGTGGCGTTGGCTCACATCGTTGGCGCCGAGGGCCGGATCTACGCCGTGGACCGGGACCCGGCGCGGCGCAACGAGGTGGCCCGGGCCGCCGCCGAGGCCGCCCAGGCCCAGGTGGTGGCTGTGACCCAGGCCGGCGAGGAGCTCAACCTTCTCGAACCTCTCGATCTGGTCTATGGCCGATTCCTGCTCCTCCACGTGCACGACCCTCTGGTGGTGGTGACGCGCATGGCCGCCGCCGCCCGCCCCGGGGCGTGGGTGGTGATCCAGGAGCCGATCACCTCGGCCGGGCGGATCGCCGGGAGGCCGTTCTCCTACCCCCAAGCAGAGCACCCCGATGTCGGAGCCCTCCTCCCGTCCCTGGCCGTCGACGCCGGCCTGGAGCTGGTGGACGCCTGGGCCGAGGCGCCGGCCGGTGTCGGCCCTGGCCCGGTGGCGGACTATCTGGAGGCGCTCACCGGCGTCAGTCCCGGTACCGACGCTGTGGTCCTCCCGCCGCTGGTGACCGTGGTGGCCCGCCGACCGGGTGGGATCTAGCCTGCGGTCATGAGTCAAGCGACGGGAACGCCACCCGATCTGCAAGCCGCCGCCCACGCCGTCGACACCGCCCAGGCCGTCGTCGATGGGATCGCCACCCATCTGGCGGGGTTCGGGCCCGGCGCCGTCGACACCCATCAGGTGGTGGCCTACGACCTGGCGCACGCCGCCGCGGCGGTGAGCACAGCGCGCGTCATGATCGGCTACGGGCGACGGGGCGGCACCGAGGCGGGCCTGGCCGCCGCCTTCGTAGCCGACGCCGTGTCGGACGTGATGGTCCGCGTCCTCGGCCGTGAGAAGGCGTTCGGGGCGGAGGTCGGCGCCTTCGACGGTGTCCGCCCCTTCATCGCCGACCACCGGGATCCGGCATGGCTGGCGTCGCTGGCCGGCGAAGCGGGCCCCCGCCACCTCGACGACGACTTCGAGCTGGTGGCGGCCACGTTCCGCCGCTTCGCGGACGAGAAGATCGCTCCGGCCGCCGAGGACATCCACCGCCACAACGCCGACATCCCCGAGGACATCCTCACCGGGCTGGGCGAGCTCGGGGCCTTCGGCCTGTCCATCCCCGAGTCCTACGGCGGGTACGCCACCGGTGGCGAGAGCGACTACCTGGGCATGGTGGTGGCCACCGAGGAGCTGGCACGGGGCTCGCTGGCCGCCGGCGGCTCGCTGGCCACCCGCCCCGAGATCCTGGCCCGAGCCCTGGTGAAGGGCGGGACGGAGGACCAAAAGCGCTACTGGCTGCCCAGGTTGGCCAGCGGGGAGGTCGTCGTCGGCGTCGCCGTCACCGAGCCCGACTTCGGCTCCGATGTCGCCGCGCTGACCGTGACCGCTAACCGCAACGGCGACGACTGGGTGGTCAACGGGACCAAGACGTGGTCGACGTTCGCAGCGCGCGCCGACGCCCTGTTGCTGCTGGCCCGCACGGACCCTGACCGGTCGCTGGGCCACCGGGGCCTGTCGATGTTCATCGTCGGAAAGGAGCGCGCCGATGGCACCGGGTTCGTGCTGTCCCAGCCCGGCGGTGGGCGCATGGAGGGCCGCCCCATCGACACCATCGGGTACCGGGGCATGCACTCCTACGAGCTTTCGTTCTCCGACTGGTCGGTGGACGGAGCCAACCTGATCGGCGGCGAGGGCGGTCTCGGGCGGGGGTTCTATCTGCAGATGGAGGGTTTTGAGAATGGTCGCCTGCAAACGGCTGCGCGCGCCGTGGGCGTCATGCAGGCCGCGTATGAGGCCGCTGGTGCCTACGCCGCCGAGCGCAAGGTCTTCGGCCGGGCCATCGCCGAGTACCAGTTGACCCAGGTCAAGTTGGCGCGCATGGCCATCATCATCCAGGCGTCGCGCCAGCACATGTACGAGGTGGGCCGGCTGATGGCCAAGGGCGAAGGCGCACTCGAGGCGTCGATGATCAAGACCTACGTGTGCCGGGTCGCGGAATGGGTCACCCGAGAGGCCATGCAGATCCACGGGGGGATGGGCTACGCCGAGGAGTACGCGGTGAGTCGGCTCTGGGTCGATGCGCGGGTCCTGTCGATCTTCGAGGGGGCGGACGAGACCCTGGCCCTCAAGGTGGTGGCCCGCCGTTTGGTCAAGGATGCCGCCGAGCGCTGAGGACCCCGGGCCTGTAGGCGTCCAAGGCTCGGTCAAGGTTGGTCATGGGGAGAGTCCGGGCGGCGCGGTCCGTCCGGCTTGGCCGGCGATCCCGCAGGATCGATGACCGTCCGAGCGGCCGGCGGGCGGGGGGCGCCGGTCACGTTGGAGTGGCGGGTCGACGGGCCCCCGTCGCCTTCGAGGGATGAGAGGTCCTCGAGGGACTGACCCTCGGCGTCCACGCCGATCACGGCCTCCACCACGGCCCCGGCGAGCATCACCACGGCGCCGATCAGGTAGGCGATGAACAGGTTTGTGTGGTTCGTTCCCTTGCCGATCAGCTTGCCGTAGAGGAATGGGCCCAACGAACCGAAGAACTGCGCGATCGAGAAGAACACGGCGATGGCCTTGGCCCGGATCTCGACCGGGAAGATCTCACTGACGGTCAGGTAGGCGGCGCTGGCCCCGCAGGATGCGAAGAAGAAGATGACGCACCAGCACGCGGTCTGAGTGACCGCAGTGAGGGCTCCGGCCTGGAACAACACCGCGCTCAGGGCCAGCAGCACGCCGGAGATGAAGTACGTCCCGGCAATCATCTTACGCCGGCCAATGGTGTCGAAGAGGCCGCCGAGGAGCAGGGGACCGGCCAGGTTCCCGGCAGCGAAGACCATGAAGTAGTACGGGGTGGACCCGTCGGCCACGTGATACACCTTGGTCAGGACCAGGGCATAGGTGAAGAAGATGGCGTTGTAGAGGAACGATTGGGCGATCATCAGCGAAGCCCCGAGGATGGAGCGCCGCGGGTAGGTGGTGAACAGGTTGCGGGCCAGTGCCACGAAACCCGTGTCGTCGGGAGGGCGGACCTCTATCGCCTTGGACTCGTCGACGGGCGCGAGCTCGCCGCCGGATTCCTTCGTTCGCCGCTCGATGTTGTCGATGGCGGCCTCCGCCTCCTCGACCCTTCCGTGGGCCACCAGCCACCGGGGACTCTCGGGAAGGTTCTGCCGGACGAAAAGGACCAAGAAGCCGAGCGCCGGCCCGAACAGGAACCCGACCCGCCACCCCCAACTGGCCGGCAGGTGGTTGACCACGGCGAGGGAGAGCACGGTGGCCAACAGCGCTCCCGCCCAGTAGGTGCCGTTGACACCGATGTCCACCCGACCGCGGTAGCGGGCGGGGATGAGCTCATCGATCGCCGAGTTGATGGCCGCGTACTCGCCCCCGATGCCCATCCCGGCGATGAACCGGCTGGCGTCGAGGAAGATCACCCAGCCCTGCCCCTTGCCCGCCACGCCGGCGGTCAGCAGCCCACCGAAGAGGTAGACCCCAAGGGTGATCATGAACAGGTTGCGTCGGCCCCACTTGTCGGAGAGCCGGCCGAAGAACAACGCCCCCGCCACCTCGCCCAGCAGGTAGACGGTCCCGATCGAGAAGCTCACCGACCCCGATGAGAGTCCTAGAGCCTCAGGCTTGCTGATGCGGCTGGCGGACAGGCTGGCGATCTGCACCTCGAGACCGTCGAGAACCCACGCCACACCGAGGGCCATGACCAACCGGGTGTGGAAGTTGGACCACATGAGCCGGTCGATGCGAGCCGGGACCAGGCTGCGAATCGGGCCGGGACCAGGACCGTCCCCTCGGGTTTCGATGGTGGTCATGAGACGAGACCTCCCCCTTGTGTGCTGCTGGTGACAACTGCAACAGCGATGTACCCCCATGGGCGCCTCGCAATGCACAGGTCCGGAGAATCACGTGAAACCGACCGGCAAGGTGAAGGGAGGCCCATGATGAGCCCTGGGGGGCCTCCCGGGACTGCTCAGGCGCCGGTGCGGCTGAGCCCAGCCCGCTTGCCCTTGGTGACCACCATGACGGCCACCTTGCGAGAGGCCTCGTCGATCATCTCCTCCCCCATCATCACCGCACCCTTGCGGTCACCGCCCTCGGTGGCCGCACGATACAGGTCGAGGATCACACTGGCCTGGTCGAACTGCTCCTGGGTCGGTGCATACACCTCGTTCAAGATGGTGATCTGGTCGGGGTGCAGGCTCCACTTGCCGTCGAAGCCCAAGATCTGGGTGCGGGTGCAGTAGGCCCGGAATCCCTCGGAGTCGCGGACCTTCACATACGGTCCGTCGATGACCTGGAGGCCGTTGGCCCGCCCGGCCATCAGGATCTTCATGAACACGTAGTGGAAGTAGTCGCCAGGGTAGGCGGGGATGTCCAGACCCCCAGCCAATGACGGCATGCCCATCGACGCCGAGAAGTCAACAGGACCGAGGATCACCGTCTCCAGGCGGGCCGACGCCGCACAGATCTCCTCGACGTTGATCAGACCCTGAGCGGTCTCGATCTGCGCCTCGATGCCGATGTGGCCGGGCGGCAGGCCGGCATTGATCTCCACCTGGGTCAGGAGGAGATCGAGGGCCTTGACCTGCGCCGCCTCGGTCACCTTGGGCAGCATGAGCTCCTCGAGGCGCTCGCCGGCATTGCCGACGACCTCGATCACGTCGCCGTAGGTCCATCTCGTGTCCCAGGCGTTGACCCGGACGCAGAGCACCTTGTCTCCCCAGTCCTGGCCCTTGATGGCGTCTGCGACCTTCGCTCTGGCCGTTTCCTTCTCCAGGGGGGCGACGGCATCCTCGAGGTCGAGGAAGATCATGTCGGCGGGCAGAGCGGGCGCCTTGGCCAGGAACTTCTCGCTCGAACCGGGCACCGAATGACAGGAGCGACGGGGCAGGTCGCGGGTACGGGCGGACATGGCGTCGGATGCTACGGCCGGGTACCGCTCGGCGCCACCGGGACCGCCGTTGCTCAGAGGGGCGCAGCGGCGGCGATCAGGTCGGCGGGCACCAGCTGCTCGTTGATCAGGCGGGCAAAACGGTCCGGGTCCCCGGCGACGAAGTTCCGACAAACCCGCAGCCCGTCGATGTAGCAGAACACATACGCCCGCCACACCGGATCGGAGAGGAACTCGACTGCCTTGGCGGCGCGCGCCTCCGACATCATCCCCCACCGAGCCAGGTAAGCCACGACCTCGTCGGCCGGGCGCCCACCGTCATGCAAGGCAATGGCGGCGTTGCCCCGCACCGAGCCGAGCACCTCGCCGGCCTCCGCCACCTGGGCGACCACGTCGGCGTCGTAGGGGATCCCCAGGCTCTTGAGATGGTCGCCGAGGACGGCCTCGGGGCGCTGGCCGACGATGACCTCCAGGCCCAGGTCGGCCAGACCTTCGGCCAGCAGGCACTGCGGGGTGCCGACCAGGAAGATCGACTCCTCGATCTGGTGGCGTCGCCGCACCAGGCCCACCTCCTTGCGGCAGTGCTCGGTGTGATGGCCCGGGTAGGCCTCGTGTGCCACCAGGTGACCAAGGCTGGTGGACAGCACCGGGAGGTCGACGTTGATCGCCACCCTGCTGCGCAGGCCTCCCAGGAAGTAGTTGAACCCGGACCAGGACTGGTTGGTGACCAGCTCGAAATCGACGTGCTCACCGTCGGGCAGCTCGAACGCGGCAGCCGTGCGGGCCCGGAAATCCTCCGCCAGCGAGGCGACAGCGGCCTCCAGGCGGTCGGCGGGAACCGCGTGGCCTTCCCGCCAGGCGATGAATCGCTCAGCCACCGGACCCTGACCGGGCAGAACCTCGTCGAGACGGGCGTGGGCGGCGGCCAGGTCGTCCTCGGCGACGGGTGTGGGCCGGACCCCGTAGCTCGCTTCGACCTCGTCGAGATAGCCGATGGGCTCGCCGGCCAGTTTGCGGGCCGTGGTTTGCAGGCCCCGGGTCTGAGCTTGCAGCCAGGTGCGCCGGGCCGGTTCCAGATCCCGGTCGGCAGCCAGATCGGCCAGGAGGCGGCGAGCGCTCTCGGCGAGGACGGCGGGGGCGGCGAGAGGGCGGCGGGCCACCCGTTGGGCGATGTCTGCAGGACCGTAGTAGGCATCCACCATCCCGACTATGTGGCGGCCCAGGCTCAGGCCCAACTCCACGTAGTCCTCGATCAACGCCTCGGAGCTCATGGGTCGGCACGCTACCGAGAGACCGACCGGTCGCCCTGCGGCCCCGTTTGGCAGGGCCCGAGGGGTCACCGAACCCGCTCCGATCGGATCAGAACGGGTTGCCGCTGCGGAAGCTCTCCCACTCGACCGGGTCGTCGCCCTTCCCGGTGAATGGCCGCAGCAGGCGGCCGTCGCGTCCAAACACCCCTCCCCGCTGGCTGGCGGGCCGTTCGATGAACGAGTAGCTGAGCCACCCGACGAGGACCGAGACGACCAAGACCACGACGTGTCAACGATGAAGGCGCCCGGGGCTTGGCGGACCAGCCCTCGCCATCCCCTCAACGCCCGCAGGATCGGTTCGTGCCACAGGTAGGTGCTGTAGGAGATGGTACCGAGCCACAGCAGCGGGCGGCGGCTGAGCGCTCGGCTCCAGCGGTCCCTGGGCGGCCCGAGCACGGCAGCGGCCACGAGGATGCCGAAGCCGACCGAGCATACGCTGAAGAAGTACACCCCCGACCACGCCTGGGCCTGGCGGGTGGCAAACGCAAGGAGCAGGATCGCCAGGGCGGTGAGGCGCAGCGCCAGGCGGGTCCGCGGCCCGAGGGGTCGGTTGTCGCCCAGGGCCCCGGCCGTCACCGCCACCGCCATGCCGACGGCGAAGGTGCCAAGGTTGGCCGTGGGGCCGAACCAGGTGGTGAACGAGCCCGTTGTTGGCCGGTGCCCGACCGAGAACGACCATGCTCTCCAAGCCAACGAGACGGCGCCGAGAGCGGCGACGGCGCCCGCCAGCACGGCGACGCGCTGCTTGCGGTTGTCCAGGCAACGACAGATGCGGTGGAGGGGTGGGCCCGGTGCCGTCCCTCCCGCCGAGGACGGCGGCGCTGACATGGGGACCTTCGAGCTCAGGGGGCCACCGGATGCGGGAAGCGTTGCTGCTGTTTGCCTTCAGGAAGCCCGGCATTGGCCCGTAGCCCGAGACAGCGAGCTGCTGGAACATCGGCGAGTCGGAGCGTCAGTCGACCGACCGGAGGAGCTCGGGGGCGGCAGGTGCGCTCGAGGTGGTCAGGGCGGCGGTGACGCCCGAAACGCCGCCGGTCCCAACGCCGCGGGTCCCAACGCCGCCGGTCCCAAAGCCGCCGGTGCCGACGTCCGACCCGACGGCGGCGGTGAGCAGCTCCGCAGGGACGAGCTCGACCTCCCGATCCCAGGGCTCGGTCGGCATCCGGTCCACCCGGCCCAGGAGGGCATCCCACAGCGGTCCGGGCAGAACTCGCCCGGTGCCGAGCGCCGCCCATACCGGGACGCCGTGCTGGGCGGCGACCGACGCCGCCGCGTGGGAACCGATCCGGGCGAGGATCCCGCTGGGCCCGGCCGCCGCGGCCTCCAAGAGGACCAGCCCGGAGACGACGACCGCCGAAGCTGTTCCGGCGTCACGGACCCACGCCACGGCCATGTCGGCGTCCTCCAGCCTCCTGGCCAACGACGAGCCTCCGCCCCCGCCGTCGATGACCAGCACCTCGAGATCCCCTCGCCGCCTCAGCGCCTCGCCGGCAGCGTCCGGCCAGCCGATCACCGCTACCGTCACTTCGTCGGGCAGGGTGCGCGCCAGCGCCGGAGCCAGAGCGTCCTCGCTGATGGCATGCGCCGCCTGACGGGCGGCCCCGGCAGGATCGGGGGACGCCAGCACCCGGGCGGCCAGCCACCACATCGGCCCCGACATCGTGTGCCGATCGACCAGGCGGCGGCAGGCGGGAACGAGCCCGGCCGGGTCCTCGGCGGCCACCGCCGCCAACGCGTACCCCGCCTCCGCGGCGACCAGGCCCGCATCGGCACCGCCGACCCGGGCGACGTAGCGGAGGCGCTCGATGGGGTGCATCAGCGCCCGGGAGTGAAGACCATCAGGTACAGGACGACGAGGACGACCATGTTGAACACGCCCCAGCCGGCGGCGATCCGCTTCTCCAGGGAAGCCAGTTCGGCGATCTCGGGCGGCTGGGCCTGGGGAGGCGTGTCGGTGGCCACGACCAGGGCAGCGGCGATGGCGGTGTAGCGGCGCTGGTGGCGCCGGATCCACCCGTGCAGGATCCCCACGTCCACGAAGTAGAGGGCCAGGGCAGCGGAGACCCAGGCCTGGGAGAAGCCGTAGACCGACTTCGACGAGCCCACGGCGGCGATGCCGAACAGGACCGTCCCGTAGACGAGCAACTCGGCCAGGCCGCTGACCTGCTTGTTGACCTCCATCACGACGCTCGCCCCAACTTTCCGACGGCGGGCCAGGGTCAGGTACACGCCGTTGTAGGCCAGGCCCCCAAAACCTCCGATCACACAGATCAAGTGCAGGAGGACGAAGATGCGAAAGCCGGTGAACGTAGGCATCGCATCGAACGGTAGCCGCCTCCGGCGCCGCCTGACCCCCTGGTGCCTGGCGCCTCAATCCCTTCTGGGGCAAGCGGTCGGAGCGCCCGTGCCCACCAGCCTCTACCGACCGAGGAGACGGGGTAGGCAGGCTGCGGCGAGGGCCACCAGACCGGCGACCAGGACCGAGTGGCCGAGCGCCCAGGCGGCGTAGAGCCCGAAGGCGGCGATCTCCGTGCCCAGTGCCGCTACCGAGGTGACGGTTGCTCGCGACGACCCCTCGATCTGCTCCTGGAGGCGGGCATTCGCCACCACCAGCACCAGGCGGTAGAGGCCGTAGAACAACGCCACGCCCGCCAGACCGATCGGCGTGTGCTGGAGGCCCGCCGACCCGAGCGCCAGAGCGGACACGCCGAGCAGGACGCCGAGTGTCCACGGGCGCACGCCGGTGGCCCGGCCACCGAGCGCGGCGCAGGCCGCTCCGGCCAGGGGGATGGCGAGCACGGCCAGAGGGACGACAGCGGTGGGCACCCCCCAGCTGCGGGCCAGCAGGGGAAAGTACTCCTCGAGAGCATCCATGCCGCTCAGCACAGAGACGGCGACCACCGCGGAGCGCACGCCTGGCCGGGTGGCGGCCTCGAGCACGCCGGCCCGCAGGACGGCCAGATAGCGCCCCCCGTCCTCAGCTTTTCCGGCGGCCTGCGCGGGCTCAGCGCCCTGGATGGCCTTCGGGCGGGCCAGATCGGCTTGGCGGGAGGGTTCGGGAAGGCGACAGGCGAGTCCGGCGGCGGCCAGGCAGCATCCAACGCTCACCCATCCGGCCAGGGAGTAGCCACCCACAGAGAACAGGACGGTGGCCGCCACGGCGGCAGGAAGTTGGGCGACCAACCCCGCAGCAGTCACCCGACCGAGCACCGAGGCGAACTGCGCCTCAGCTCCCAGCGCGGCCAGCCCGTCGTAGAGGAGAGCCTCGAGGGCGCCGGACACCAGCGCGCCACCCAAGCCCCACAGCACGAAGCCGGCGGCGAACGCCGGCGGACCGGGCAGGGCGGTCCACAGCAGGAACCCGCTTGCCTGCAAGACGGCGGCAGCGACCAGCGCTCCTCGACGCGAGTAGCGATCAGCCAGCGCGCCGGCGGGAACCTCGGCCACCAGTCCCACCGTCGACCACAGCGCGAACAACGCCGAGACCTCTCCGTTCGACAGGCCGGTGTGGACGAACAGCAGCGCGTAGAGGGGATACAGCGGGAGGCTGTCGGCGAGCAACGCCCAGGCCTCCGCCCGTCGAGCGAGCCGGCGTGCTGCAGGCGGCAGGCCGGGCGCGGCTGACTCGTCGGCCGCGAGAGGCTTGCCAGCGGCGAGGGAAGGACGGGGTCAGCGGAAGCGCATGACCGCAGGTTAGCTCGGGCAAGGTAGCGGTGCCCGCTGGGACGAGCGCCTCGGAGGCCGAGCTACTTGGAGAGGCCGCCCTTGGTCATGGCCACCACGTCCAGGGCCTTGTCGACGTCGGCTTCGCTCATCAGCCCTCTTTCCAACACGATGGTACGCAGGTCCTTGCCCTCGGCCATAGACGCCTTGATGACCTTGGCCGCCTCCTCGTAACCGATGTAGGGGTTGAGGGCAGTGCCGATGGACGGCGACGACAGGGCGTAGGTCCGGCACTGCTCGACGTTGGCTTCGATGCCGGCGATGCACTTGTCGGCGAACACCCGGGCCACGGCGCCCAGGAGCCGGATGGATTCCAGCAGGTTGCGGCCGATGACGGGGAGCATGACGTTGAGCTCCAAGTTGCCGGCAGCCCCACCGAAGGCGACGGCGCCGTCGTTGCCGATGACCTGGGCCACCACTTGGGACACGGCTTCGGGGATGACCGGGTTGACCTTGCCGGGCATGATCGACGAGCCGGGCTGCAGGTCGGGGATGCGGATCTCCGCCAGGCCGGTGCGCGGGCCACTTCCCATCCAGCGCAGATCGGTGGCGCACTTGTAGAGCGACACGGCGATGGTCCGCAACACCCCTGACGCCTCGACCAGGGCATCACGGGCACCCTGGGCCTCGAAGTGGTCACGCGCCTCGGAGAGCGGCAGACCGGTGGACTCGACGATCCGGGCGATGACGCCGCAAGCGAACTCGGGAGGGGCGTTGATGCCGGTGCCGACGGCGGTGCCGCCCAGCGGGAGCTCCCCCACCCGGGGCAGGACGCCGCCGAGGCGCTCGATCCCGTGCTCGACCGCGGCGGCATAGCCGCCGAACTCCTGGCCCAACGTGACGGGGGTAGCATCCATGAGGTGGGTCCGGCCGGACTTCACCACGTCGGCGAACTCCTCGGCCTTGGCCCGCAGCCCGGCAGCCAGATGCTCGAGGGCGGGGATCAAGGTGTTGACGATCTCACTGGTGGCGGCCAGGTGCATGGCCGAGGGGAAGGTGTCATTCGACGACTGAGAGCTGTTGACGTCGTCGTTGGGGTGGACCTTGGATCCCAGGCGCTCGGCAGCCAGGCTGGCCAGGACCTCGTTCATGTTCATGTTGGTCGAGGTACCGGAGCCGGTCTGGAAGACATCGATGGGGAACTCCGCATCCCAGCGCCCACCGGCCACCTCCTGGGCGGCTTCGGCGATGGCGTCCGCCACGTCGGCATCGACGAGCTTCAGCCGAGCGTTCTCCAGGGCGGCTGCCCCTTTGAGCGTGGCCAGGGCGGCGATCAACGACGACTCCACCGTCATGCCGGATATCGGGAAGTTGTCCACGGCTCGCTGTGTTTGAGCTTGCCATCTGGCCTCGCTCGGGACCCGCACCTCGCCCATGGAGTCGTGCTCGATTCGGTACTCGGTCATACCCGGACGGTACCGCAGCCACTCCCCACGGCTTCTGTTGCCTGTGGGACTGAAGTGACAGATGTGATGTGTGTGACTAGCCTCCCCCGCCAGGTTCAGCGGGTTTGGCCTGAGGAGGTTCCCAATGCCGTCGGCATCACCACACAAGAACCGCGGACGGCGGCGGCTGGTGGCCTGCGCTGCCGGGTTGGCGCTCGGCGGTGTCACCGGCGCCCCCGGTGCGTGGGCAGCACCTTCCACCACGCCTACCACCGCGGCGCGCTCGGTGACAACAGCGTCACCGAG
>JALYZO010000109.1 GCA_030945745.1 Actinomycetota bacterium | reverse complement strand
AGTGGTCGGAGTCGGCGTCGATCCGACGACCTCACGCTTTTCAGGCGCGCGCTCTACCAACTGAGCTATCCGACCGCGGACCTGACGGGATTTGAACCCGCGACCTCCGGCTTGACAGGCCGGCGTGCACTCCAAACTGCACCACAGGTCCCTGTGGGTGAGCCGTCCTGCTGGGGCAGGAGGGCCACGAGGGCTGGCCGATCACTGTAGCGGCTGTCCGCGCCGGGGGGCCGCGGAGCGGACGCATCAGGCAGGATGCAGGGGTGGCACGCGGGTGGAGAGACGCGACGGACCATGTCATCGTGTTCGGTCTGCGCGGCCTGGGGGTGCGCATCGTCGAGCAGCTGCACTCCGCCGGTGTCGAGGTCGTGGTCGTCGACGACCAGGTCGACCGGCGACTGATCAGCGTCCTGGAGGGCTGGCAGGTGCCGAGGATGGTGGCTACCCCCGACCTCACCTCCACGTTGGCCGCCGCTGGGATAGCCGGGGCCCGGGCTCTCATCGCCGTGGCCGACGACGATCTCAATACCCTCGAGGTGGCCCTCGTCGCCCACAACGTTCGGCGCGACCTGCGCATTGTGCTGCGCATGGTCAACACCGCGGTGGGCGGGGCAGTGGCCGAGGTGACCGGTTCGGGCACCGTGCTCGACGTCACCGCCCTGGCTGCCCCCTCGGTGGTGGAAGCCTGCGAGCGTCAGGCGACCCGCGACCTCGAGCTCGGCGGGGAGACGTTCACGGTCCTGGAGACAAGCGCACACCGATCGTCGACGCTGCGGGATCTCTACGGTGACCTGGCGCCCTTGGCTGTCATCACCGACGACGGCCACGCCGTCGAGCTGTGTCCCGGTCGGGATCAGGCGGTCGAGGCCGGCGACCGTGTGGTGATCATCGGCGCCGGCGAGGAGCTCGACGGTCTGGGGCCGATCTCCAGCCCGGTGGGCCGCCGCAAGGTCAGCACCCGAGCGGGTCCACGGCGGGTGACGCTGCGCCGCCAGGCCACCGGGGCCTGGAGGCTGGCGTGGTCGGATGCCACCCGGCCTTTCCGGGTCGCATGCACTGCCCTCGTGGCCCTCGTCGTCGTCTCCACCATCGTGTTGCACCTCACCTACCGCCGACCCGGGGGCTTGTCCCTGCTCGACGGCCTCTACTTCACGGTGGAGACGGTGGTCACCGTCGGCTTCGGCGATTTCACCTACTCGTCGCAGTCCCCGTGGTTGGTCGTGTTCGGGATCGTGCTGATGATCGCCGGGGCCGGGACGGTCACCGCCCTCCTGGCGCTCCTGACCAACGTGTTGGTGAGCAGGAGGATCGCCGAGACCCTGGGCCACCGCGACGTGGAGCAGGCCACCGACCATGTGGTCGTCATCGGCCTGGGAGCCATCGGCCTGCGCGTCGTCGAGGGCCTGGTGGACGAAGGAGCGTCGGTGGTCGTCATCGAACGGGACGACAACAACCGCAACCTGGCCCGAGCCCGAGCTCTCGGGGTGCCGATCCTGATCGCCGACGCCACGACGGACAGCGCCATCGAGCGGGCCAACGTGACCGACTCGTGCGCGGTGGCGGTGATGACCAGCAACGACCTGACCAACATCGAGACTGGCCTGGCCATGCGCTCACACCTGCGCCAGACCGGCCACGACATCCCCATCGTCCTGCGGGTCTTCGACCGGAACCTGGGCCGGATCGTGGAGCGTGACTTCGGGTTCCGCTACGTGCGGAGCACCTCGGCGCTGGCCGCACCCTGGTTCGTCGGTGCCGCCCTGGGGCTGGACATCCTCTCCACCTTCTACGTGGAGCGCGAGCTGCTCCTGGTGGCCCGTCTCACCGTCGCCGCCTCCGGGGGGCTCGCCGGACTGGCCATGCAGGAGCTCCCCGCCCGCCTGCGCGTCGTGGCCATCGCCCGAGCCGTGGGAGGCCACCTCGAGCACCCACCTCGGCGGGGCACCCGTTTCGCTCCCGGAGACCAGGCCTACGTGATCGGTCCCTACCGGGAGCTGCTCGTCGCCCTTCGACGTGACGCCGAGGCGGACGCCATCGACCACGCGGACGCCGCGCATTCCCCCAGCAGCGAGGACGGGGATCGGAGATCCTCACGATGACCGTGGACAGTCCCATCCGCGTCAGGCGCAGGTCGACGCCGAGCAGAAGGCTCAGCGACCCTGCGCCTGCTGCAACTCCCGCCACGTGCCGCGGGGCCCGGCAGGTTCCTTGGGCAGGCCGAGCACCATCTCCCCGAGGATGTTTCGTTGGATCTGGGAGGTGCCGGCGTAGATCGTCCCGGCCCGCGCCGTCAGGAACGTGCCCACCCACGACGCGCTGTCGTTGGGCGCCCCGACGTCATCGGCCTGGAAAGCAGTGGTGGGCCACCGGCCGGCGGGCACCATGGCGTCGGCACCGAGGATGTCGACGGCGAGCTCGGTGACCAAGCGGTGATACTCGCTCCAGTAGAGCTTGAAGACCGAGCCCTCGGGACCAGGCGACGCCCCGGCCAGGAACCCGGTGAGGGTGCGCATCCCCAGGAAGCGCATGATCTCGACCTGGCTGTAGCACCAAGCCAGGCGCTGGCGAATGAGGGGATCGGTGTTCCTGCCCCGCTCCCGGGCCAGATCCAGGAGACGGTCGAGCTCAGCACGGAACGAGATGGGCACGGTGGCGGCCGCCTCACCCCGCTCGTAGCCCAGCAAGGTCATGGCGACGGCCCAACCTTCGTTGACGCTGCCGATGACGCTGTCGCGCGTTGTGCGAGCGTCGGTGAAGAAGGTCTCGTTGAACTCCGCCGAACCGTTGAGCATCCTGATCGGGCGGACCTCCACGCCGGGCTGATCCATGGGCACCAGCAGGAAGGTGATGCCCTTGTGCTTGGCCACGTCGGGGTCGGTGCGAGCGAGGACGAAGATCATGTTGGCCTGATGGGCCGCCGAGGTCCACATCTTCTGCCCGTTGATCACCCACTCGTCGCCGTCGAGGACCGCCCGGCACCCCAGGCTGCCCAGATCGGAGCCGGCACCCGGCTCCGAGTACCCCTGGCACCACGTGTCCTCGCCGGAGAGGATCCTGGGCAGGTGATGCCGCTTCTGCTCCTCGGTCCCCCAGGCCAGGATGGTGTTGCCGACCATCTGGATGCTGAACACATCGTTGGCCGTCCCGGTGGGCACGCCCGCTTGGAACAGCTCCTCGACGAGCACGACCTGCTCGAGGGCGGAGAGGCCCCCGCCGCCGTACTCCTTCGGCCACGTCGCGGCCAGCAGCCCGTGTTCGTGCAACGTGGCCCGCCACTGGGTGGCGAACCTGGTGGCGTCATCGGCGGAGAGCGAACCGATCCCGTGCCAGTCGGCGGGGAGGTGCTCGCCGAGGAACGCCCGCACCTTTTCCCGGTAGATCTCAGCTTCGGCTGGATAGCGAGGGTCCACGGGCCCAGGTTACCAACGGCGGTTGCCGCCGGGGTTGCCCGAGCGCACCTAAGGTGACCCGGTGGGCCAGGGTTGTGGCATCGACATCGGCGGCTCGGGGATCAAGGCAGCGACGGTCGACCTGAGCAGCGGGGCACTCACCTCGGACCGGATCCGGCTCCCCACCCCGACGCCCTCCACGCCCAGGGCGGTTGCAGCTGTGGTGGCGAACGTCATTGCCCAACTCTCCTGGAGCGGACCGGTCGGCTGCACCTTCCCCGCGGTGGTCACCACCGGGGTGGCCCGCACGGCCGCCAACGTGGACCGTTCGTGGATCGGGACCAGCGTCTCCGAGGTCGTCGGCGACGCCCTCGGCGTCGGGGTCACCGCCCTCAACGACGCCGACGCCGCCGGCGTGGCTGAGGCCACCTTCGGAGCCGCCAGGAGCCGCCCCGGGCTGGTGGTCGTCGTCACCTTGGGCACCGGCATCGGCACTGCCCTCCTCCACGACGGCCGCTTGGTGCCCAATGCCGAGCTGGGGCACCTGGAGGTCGGTGGGGTGGATGCCGAGACCAGGGCCAGTGCTGGCGCCCGGGATCGGGATCGGCTGAGCTGGAAGGCCTGGTCCGTCCACCTGCAGGCGTACCTGAAGGCCCTGGAGGACTACCTGTGGCCCGAGTTGCTCGTCATCGGCGGCGGGGTCAGCAAGAAGGCGGACAAGTTCCTGCCCGAGCTGGACCTGCGCACACCGGTGGTCGCTGCCGAGCTGCAGAACCAGGCGGGCATCGTCGGTTCGGCTGTGGCCGCCGACCTGGCCAGGACGCCAGCCTGAACCCGGCTGCGGACCGTTCACTACGCTCTGGCTCCATGAGCGACCCTGGCGGCACCGACAACCAACCCCCGGAGCACCCCCGGCATCCGGACCCGCCCGGAGACCAACGCCCGCCGTCCGACTACACCTTCCCCGGCCAGCAGCCTGGGGGTTACCCCGGCCAGCAGCCTGGGGTCTACCCCGCCCAGCCAGGCGGTGCCCCCACCCCATCCGGCGGCTACACCCAGCCCGGCGGCTACCCGCCGCCCGGCGGCTACACCCAGGCCGGCACCGGCGGATGGCAGGCCCCCGGTCCTGGCGGGTACCAGCCCCAGGGCGGCTATCCCGGAGCGGGTGGCTGGCAGCAACCGGGCTGGCAGATGGGACCGGGCTATTCGACGCCGCAGACCTCTGGGAAGGCCATCGCCGCCTTGGTGTGCGCCATCGGGTCCGTGATCGTGTTCCCGATCGTCCTGGCCATCGTCGGGTTCATCCTGGCCCTGGTCGGTCGCCGCGACATCGACCGTTCGGGAGGGCGGCTCGGCGGTCGCGGCATGTGCCTGGCGTCCATCATCATCTCGGTCGTCTCGTTCATCGGCTGGACCCTCTTCATCGTGGCCATCGTGGTCGCCGCCAGCAACAACAGCTCCAACTCCGGCAACTACGGCAACTACAACGCGCTGCGGGCCGTGATGGCCCCCCTGATCAGCTGAGCGACCGCTGCGGCGACGGGCAGGCCGGATTCGCCCGGACGGCGAGTAGCGTTCGGAGGACATGGACGTGCTCGTCGCCATCGAGGCGTTCGACGTGCCGGATCGCCTGGCGGTCAAAGCTCGCCGGATCGTCACGGTCCCCGCCCGAACGCTCTCGGCGGAGGTGGTGGCCGACCTGCGGGGCGACCTTCCCCGCTGCGTGGGCGTCGTCGGGCCGCCAGCGGAGGCTCGGGTGGCCGCCCGGGAGCTTTCCGCCGCCGGCCTGACGGTGAAGCTCTTCACCGACGCCGAGGTCGCCGACCTGCCGGAGGGCATCGACGTCGAGCCCCTCACCGACGCCGGCCCGCCCATGGAGATCGCCGATTCGCTGGTCGACCTCATCGGAGGCACGCCGCTGGTGCGCATGGATCGCATCGGCCGGGACCTGAGCTGCACGCTGGCCGCCAAGCTCGAGTACCTCAACCCGGGCGGCAGCGTCAAGGACCGGCCGGCCCTGGCCATGATCGACGCCGCCGAGCGCGCCGGGCTCCTCCGGCCGGGCGGCACCATCGTGGAGCCCACATCGGGCAACACCGGGACCGGCCTGGCCATCGTCGCCGCCCGGCGGGGTTACCACTGCATCTTCACCATGCCCGACAAGATCGCCAAGGAGAAGATCGCCCTGCTCCGGGCGTACGGGGCGCAGGTGGTGGTCTGCCCCTCGGCGGTGGAACCCGATCACCCCGACTCCTACTACCGCACCGCCCGGCGGCTGACCGAGACCACCCCCGGGGCGTTCATGCCCAACCAGTACGACAACCAGGACAACCCGGCCGCCCATGTGGCGACCACCGGCCCGGAGATCTGGCGCCAGACGGCGGGGCGCATCACCCACTTCGTGGCCAGCATCGGCACCGGGGGGACGATCTCGGGGATCGGCCGCTACCTCAAGTCCCAGAACCCCGACGTGCAGATCATCGGCGCCGACCCAGAAGGCTCCGTGTACTCGGGCGGCGGCGGCCGTCCGTACCTGGTGGAAGGCATCGGGGAGGACTTCTGGCCCACCACCTATGACAAGAACGTGGCCGACCGGGTGGTCAAGGTGTCCGACCGGGACAGCTTCCTCACCGCCCGCCAGGTCACCGCGGATGAGGGCATCCTGGCAGGAGGGTCGTGCGGGACGGCCGTGTGGGCGGCGGTGGAGATCGGCCGGGAGCTCGGCCACGAGGCGGTCGTCGTCGTGCTCCTCCCCGACTCCGGGCGCGGGTACCTGTCGAAGGTCTACGACGACGAGTGGATGGCCGACCACGGGTTCCTCCGCTCGGCCGGCGACACCGTCGATTCCGTGCTGGCGGCCAAGGTCGGCTCGCTGCCCCGCCTGGTCCACGTGCACCCCGGCGAGACGGTGCGCTCCGCCATCGCCATCCTCCGTGAGTACGGCGTGTCCCAGATGCCGGTGGTCAAAGCCGAGCCACCCGTGGCCCTGGCCGAGGTGGTGGGCACCGTCAGCGACCGCCACCTGCTGGAGATGGCGCTCGGCGATCCGGGGATCATCGACCGGCCGCTGGGCGAGGTGATGGACCCGCCGCTGCCCATGATCGGCACCGGGGAGACCGTCGACGTGGCCGCCGCCCGCCTCAGCGCGGCGACCGCCGTGCTGGTCATCGACGGGGGCAGCCCGACGGGCATCTTGACCCGCTCCGACCTCCTCGACTTCCTGGCCCAGCCCAGACTCTCCGCAGAGACACTGCTGCCAGGCCCCAAGCCGTGACCGGCCGCGCTGACCAACCGGGCTTCGAGACCCTGGCGGTGCACGCCGGGCAGGGTCCGGACCCCCACACGGGCGCGGTCATCCCCGCCATCTCGCTGGCCACCACCTACGCCCAGGAGTCCGTGGGCCAGCATCAGGGTTTCGAGTACAGCCGCAGTGCCAACCCCACCCGCTCCACGCTCGAGGTGTGCCTGGCCGCCCTGGAGGGGGCGGGCAGGGGTCTGGCCTTCGCCAGTGGGCTGGCCGCCGAGAACGCTCTGCTCCACCTGCTCCGTCCGGGCGACCATGTGGTGATCCCCACCGATGCCTACGGCGGGACGTTCCGCCTCATCGACAAGGTCCACCGCCCGCTCGGGATCGACCACAGCGCGGTGAACCTGGCCGACCTCGACGCCATCGAGGCGGCATGGCGCCCGACTACCAAGATGGTGTGGGTGGAGACCCCGTCCAACCCGATGCTCAACATCACCGACATCGCCGCGGTGGCCGACCTGGCTCATCGTCATGGGGCAATCGTCGTGGTCGACAATACGTTCGCCACCCCCTACCTGCAGCGGCCCCTGGCGCTCGGAGCCGACTTCGTGGTGCACTCCACCACGAAGTACCTCGGCGGCCACAGCGACGTGGTCGGCGGTTTCGTGGCCGCCGCCGACGCCGCCCGGGGCGAGGAGGTTGCCTTCTTCCAGAATGCGGTGGGTGGCGTGCCCAGCCCCTTCGACTGCTTCCTGGTGCTTCGGGGCGTCAAGACCCTGGCGCTGCGCATGGATCGCCACAACGCCAACGCCGCAGTCGTGGTGGACGCCCTGGAACGCCACCCGGCGGTGGCCCAGGTCCTCTACCCGGGGCGGCCCGACCATCCCGGGCATGACCTGGCCGCCCGCCAGATGGACGGCTTCGGGGGCATGGTGTCGTTCGTGTTGAGCGGGGGCGAAGCGGCGGCGTTGGAGGTGGCCCGCTCCACCGAGGTCTTCACCCTGGCCGAGTCGCTGGGGGCGGTGGAATCCCTGATCGAACATCCCCACCGGATGACCCACGCGTCGGTCGCCGGGTCGGCACTGGCCGTCGATCCCGGGCTCCTGCGGCTGTCGGTGGGCGTGGAGAGCGCGGCCGACCTCGTCGCCGACCTGGTCGACGCCCTCGACCGGGTCTCCTAAGGTCGCCCGGACCATGGAGGACCATCACGAGATCGACCGGGGCGTCGCCGCCCTCGTCTCCGACCGCGGCTACCGCCACCACCGCAACGAGGACGCCGGCGAGGTGGTCGTCGACGGTGATCGGGTGGCGGTGGTCGTCTGCGACGGGGTCTCCTCGACCGCCAACCCCGATCAGGCGTCGGCAGCGGCCGCCGAGGCGGCCATGGACGTGCTCCGGGAGCTCTTGGCCTCCGAGCCCGACGGCGACGCCACCAAGGCGGCGGCCGCCCTGCGCCAAGCGGTCATCGCTGCCCGCCGGGCCGTCGACGACGTCCCAGAGGACGAACCGGGGGGCTATCCGGGACGGCCGTCGACCACGATGGTCGTGGCCCTGGTGGCCCCCGGGTGGGTGATCACCGCGAGCGTGGGTGACAGCCGCGGGTACTGGTTGCCCGACCGGGGGGCCAACCGGCGCCTCACCGTCGACGACTCGTGGGCGGAGGCGGCCATCGCCGCCGGCGTGCCGGAGCCGGCCGCCTATGCCGCCCCCCAGTCCCATGTCATCACCAACTGGATCGGCGGCGACGCCACCGATGACGACCCCGCCGTCGCCACCGCGAACCTCGAGGTCGAGGGCCTGGTGGTGGTGTGCAGCGATGGTTTGTGGAACTACCTCCCCGGGCCCGACGATCTCGCCGCTGCGGTACCGGAGGGCGACGAGCACGGCCCTGAGGTCTCGCGGCCCCTGGCCGTGGCCCGGTCCCTCGTCGCTGTGGCCCTCGACGCCGGCGGGTCCGACAACATCACCGTGGCCGTTGTGGCCGCCGGGCCGGCACCAAGCTGAGCACGTCCTACAGCAGGCGCAGGCGGATGGTCTCTTCCATGCGTCGCAACCGGGTCAACATGTCCTCGGTGTAGTCCCGGGCGATGTCGGTGATCACGTAGCCCACGTCGCCCTGGGTGGCCAGCGCCTGGCCCTCGATGTTGACCCGGTGCTCGGCGAAGATGGCGTTGATGGCGGCCAGCACGCCAGGGGTGTTGCGGTGGACGTGGACCAGCAGGTGGCTCCCGCTGCGTTGCGCGAGCTCCAGGTTGGGCAGGTTGACGCTGAGCGACGTCGTGCCCCGGCGGACGTAGTCGACCAGCTTGTTGGCCACGAAGGCGCCGATGTCCACCTGCGCCTCCTCGGTGCTTCCCCCGATGTGGGGGGTGAGGATGACGTTGTCCAGCCCTCGCAGCTCGGAGACGAACGGCTCGTCGGACCTGGCCGGTTCGTTGGCGAAGACGTCGACTGCGGCACCGGCCAGATGGCCCTCGGTGATGTGGCGGGCCAGGGCGGCGTGATCGACGACGAAGCCGCGGGACAGGTTCAGGAACAAGGCACCTTCGCGCATGGCCGAGAACTCGCTCTCCCCGAACATCATGCGGTTGTCGGGCCGTCCGTCGACGTGCAGGGTGACGACATCGACCTCGCCCAGCAGGTCGGTCATCGAAGCGCAGCGCTTGGCATTGCCGAGTGCCAGCCGGTCGGCGGTATCGAAGTACGACACCGACATGCCCAGGTTCTCGGCCAGGACCGACAGCTGGGTGCCGATGTTGCCGTAGCCGACGATGCCCAGGCGCCGGCCGCGGACCTCGTGGCTGCCCTGCGCCGACTTGTCCCACCTGCCGGCGTGCATCGAGCGGTCCTTGGTGGTCAGGCCCCGGGTCAGGGCGATGATCTCGGCCACAGCCAGCTCCACCACGGAACGGGTGTTGGAGAACGGGGCGTTGAACACCGCTGTCCCCCGCCGGGCCGCCCCGGCCAGGTCGATCTGGTTGGTGCCGATGCAGAAGGCGCCCACGGCCAGCAGCCGGTGCCCGGCGGCCAGGACCTCCTCGGTGACCAGCGTGGCGCTACGGATGCCCAGGAGCTCCACCTCCCCGATGCGTTCGAGCAGCTCGCCCGGACGCAGCGCGTAGGCCAGCCGTTCGACCTCGAAACCCGCCGCAGCCAGGACATCCGCCGCCCCGGGGTGGATGTTCTCCGCCAGCAACGCTCTGCCGCCGCAGCGGCCGACCGCCGGGACTATCTCGTCGACGGTGTCGATCTGCATGGCGGGCAGGCTACCGGCCGGCCTACCGTCGGGTCCCGGAGTGACGGGCGTCTCGCTACCAAGGGGCAGGGCTGAACCGAGATGCGCCACGTAGCAAGCGAACGTGGCCAACGGGTCCGGTGCAGACGAACGGCGCACACCGGGCTCGCCTTCGCCGTTCCGGTAAGAGCGGACCGTCTTGCGCCGTCGACCGAACAGCGGGCGCCGGTGATGAAAACCATGCGGTCAGCGACGAGGTTGTGACCCCGCACGAATTTGTCAGCGGAACTCGGTCACGAAGTTGTCGCAGTGAGCCGGCTCCATTCTTCACCCATTCCTGGTCGAGTTAGCCCGATGCCGAACCGTCCGCCGATGCAATGGGAGCCCCCGACATTACCGGCTCGGCCGCAGCGTTCGGCTTTCCGGGCCGAGACCCAGCGACCCCACGCGCGGCACCACAGCCGGCTCCCTATCACCAGCGGTCGCCGTTTGGTGGCGGGCCGGCTGACCTTGGTTGGGTCCGGCCTCGCTGTCAGCCAGTCGCTATGCAGGTGGATGTGGAGTTATGGTGAGGCAGGTGGATGAGTAGTAGGGGATGTTCCATGCGGCCAGGACTTCTTTGGGCACGATGGGATACCTGGGCCCTGGGGCGTGCCCAGACGGGTACGGCGGGCACGGAAACGGCTTTCCTGTCTCGGTGTTCATGACCCACTGACCGCCACGTTGTCGCTCGAACAAACCAACAGGCGGAGGGGGTACTACCTCGAATGCCGAAACCGCCCCACCCTGGCTAATCTGGCCGTTGATATTTCTGGAATAGCAGCCAGGCGCCGGTTGGAAGCCCGCAACCACGAACGACACACCGGTGGCCTTGACCGTGGCGAGGTAGACCGTGCCCGGGATGGTCTCGCTGGTACAGGTCGCCTGGAGTGCCTCATAGGTGTCGAATGCTGTCACCAGGCCGGCTTCGGTGGCGGCGTCGAGTTGGAACACTGCCACGTCGTGGGTGCTCTTCGCCGGTCCGGTGGCCTTGGGGAGTTCGGAGGTGAACGCATACCGGTCTGGTGGCAGGAACGTCCTCCCTGAAGGTGTGGTCGTTGCGGTGCTCGCGGGTCCCGTGGGGGGGCTCGGCGTCGGCTCTGGTCCGCTGTTGACACTCGGTGTCGTTGTGCTTGTGGTTTGGCGGGTCGATTGTGGGTTCGACGTTGCGGCCTTGCCGCCGTTGCCACATCCCGTGAGAACGACGGCGATGGCCAGGACGAAAGCGATCGTGCCTCGCCGCAAAGGCAGCCCTGGTCGGGTCGGGTCGGCGACGACAGCGACCGTCACGGAATGCTCGCTTGGGGCGGCTGGCCATCTTGGACCGGTGATGGTGCAGACGTGGGTGCTCCGTAGTTTCCTTGCACGCTCGAAGCTTTCTCGTAGAACATGCCCCGGGCGCCGGCGGCTGGCGGCGGGTCACCTGCGAGCTGCGCTGCGAACAGGGCGTACTCGCCCACGGGGCCGCCGAAGGCCAGCGAGAGCCCTCCCGGGTTCATCAGGGCCCAGCCCCAGGTCGGCAGCGACGGGGCCATCGACGTCTACACTTCGCTGGTGATGCGGTTGCTGGTCAGCTGGTGGACTCGCTGGTAGGACACGCCGGTCATGGCGGCGATGTCGCGAAGGCTCAAGCCGGTGGCCCGCAATGCTCGGATGATGGTCGACGAGTCGGCCACCAGCTGCTCGTCGGCGGCCGCCAACTCGGAGCGTCGAGCTCGCAGGTCGGCCGCCTGGGCACCGAGCTCGTCGCCATAGTCGATGTCGAGCTCGAAGGCATCGGGCGGGACGGTACGGCCGCCCATGAGCTTGGCCACCTCGGCCAGGCGCCCAGGAAGCTGGTCGAGACGCCTGGCCTGAGTAACCCCGCCGCCGTCGAGCACCGCCACCCACGAGTAGCCATCCCACGACACCGCTGCTCTCATCGCCCTAGCTCCTTTTCCAACCACTTCTCCCCGAACTCCGGGGCGAACACCGAATGAATGTTGCGGAGCACGCCTGGGGACTGCTCCTTGTCACCGGCGACCAGGGTGTCCGACAGGCCCCGGGGGTCTCCCACTTCTCGTGAGAGCCCTCGGTCCCGACGGGCGTGCACTCCTTGGCCCGGAGGATCTGGCGGACACGCTTCGTGCTGACCGGCCTCATACATCTAAGTCTATACCGTAGACTAGATCAAGTCAAAGGCCTAGACAGAGTTCGCGAAGCTCAGCTACGAGGTGCCGGCCGGGGGTCGGAGAGGTCGCACCCGTAGCCGTGGCCTCTCCCTATCCTCCCTCCACCCCGACATCCCCCAGGACGCGATCTCTACCAGCCGTCCCCGCCCTCGGACTCGCCGAAAGCCGCCCTTGGTGCCATAATGGCACCATGAGACGCATGAACGTGCGAGATGTGCCGGATGACGTGTACACAGCGTTAGCCGAGGCCGCCGAGGCCAATCGGCAGTCGCTGTCCGCGTTCGTGGTTGACCGGTTGTCCGAGGCGGCCCAGGTCACGCGCCTGGTTGACTACGTGGCCTCCTACCCGCCGCCACGAGGAAGTGGGGTGAGTCTTGAGGACGCGGCGGTAGCGGTTCGAGAGGTGCGCGAAGGGTCGTGACCTCGGCTGTGATCGATGCCTCCGTCCTGACCGCGTTCTACGCCGCCGACGACCCCCGCCGTGACGCGGTCGCTGCGCGACTGGGCACCGGGGACCCACTCTTCGCTCCAGCCCACGTCGACGCGGAGGTTGTCTCTGCGCTGCGGGGGATCGCTGCCCGCCATCGCGGCCTGCGAGCGGCGGTGCCGGACGCTTTACGGCATCTCGCCGGCTTCCCGATCCGGCGCGTGCCCTTGGCTCCGCTCCTGCAGCGCATGTGGGAACTGCGCGACAACGTCACTCCCTACGACGCCGCCTACGTCGCCGTCGCCGAACGCCTCGAGGGTCCGTTGGTCACCTGCGACGCCAAGCTGACGGCGGCGCACGGACCGCGATGCCTCTTCGAATTGATCATCTGATCCACCGCCACGGTGGCGCCGAATCGTCCCGGCGGTCAGGTGGTGTAGTCGGCGTTGATGCGCACGTAGCCGTCGGACAGGTCGCACCCATAGACGGTGGCCTCGCCCCATCCGCCCTCCACCCCGACATCGACATCTATGTCCACGTGGTCGGCGGCCATGACCTTGCTCAGGCGGGCCAGGACGGCATCGTCGGGGAGGCTCGGAAAGGTCTCCAGGTCCCCGAGGCGGATGACCACCCGGTCGGGGTGGATGTCGGTGTCATCGGAGCACTTGCCGATGGCCATGGCCACCCGGCCCCAGTTGGGGTCGGCGCCGTGAACGGCGGTCTTGACCAGGGGTGAGTTGACGATGGCCTTGGCCACCCGGCGAGCCTGGTCCCGGTTCCGTGCCCCCCGGACGGTGACGCTGATCAGCTTGGTGGCGCCTTCCCCGTCCCGCGCCAACTGCAAGGTGAGGTCCAGGCACACCTCCTTGAGGGCGACGCCCAGCGCCGTGTCGGCCACCGGGCCGGCCGCTCCGCTGGCCATGACCAGGGCCATGTCGGAGGTGGACGTGTCGGTGTCGATGCTCAGGCAGTTGAACGTCTCGTCGACGGCGCGGCGCCACAGCCGGCTGAGCGTCGGGGCGTCCACGGCGGCATCGGTGACGACGAAGGCCAACATGGTGGCCATGTGCGGCTCGATCATGCCGACCCCCTTGGCCACGCCAACCACCCGCGCCGCGCCCACCTGGCGGACCGCCACCTTCGCATGGGTGTCGGTGGTCATCATCGCTCGGGCCACGTCGCCGGCGTCGGCCGTGAAGTCGCCGGGTTGGCTGAGCGCCCCGAGGTGGGAGCGGAGCAGATCCATGGGGTAGAGCCGGCCGATGACCCCGGTGCTGGCCACGAGGACCTCCTCGACAGGCACGCCGGTGGCGGCGGCGACGAGCGCTGTCACCTCCAGGGCGTCCAGGCGACCCTGCTCGCCGGTAGCCACATTGGCGTTCTTGGCCACGACGACCACGGCTCGAGCATGGCCCGTGGCTGCCCGCGCCCGGCTGACCTCGACGCTCGGTCCGGCGAAGAGGCTCTGGGTGAACAGTGCGGCACTGGTCGCCGGCCCGGTGGCCATGACGACGGCGACATCATCGCCGTCGTCGCGAAGGCCAGCATGACCGCTGTGGGCGACAAAGCCAGCCGGCAGCGCAATCGCCGCCGGCTGGGTCATGCTGCGATCACGAAGGGGTTGGCTCAAGCCTCCTGGGGAGCTTCCATCTGCTCGAGGCAGCGGCGGATCTCCGACGCACGGAAGCGTCGATGACCACCGAGGGTACGGATGGCCGTGATCTTGCCGGCCCGGGCCCAACGGGTCACCGTCTTGGGGTTCACCCGGAAGAGCGCAGCCACCTCGGCAGGGGTGAGCAGCGCATCTACTTGCAGCGGTTCAGCCATGGTCTCAACTCTCCATCCAGAGAAGTGATTCGGTCATCACGGTACGACCGGGGCGGTTGGGCTGTATATGGCCCATCCGGGCTATTTCTCGTTCCAGAAGGACTAGTCACCCGAACCATGCAGGCGAGGTCATCACCGCACGATCGGCGCAACCCGGGACAGGGGGGTGCGGACGTGCACCCGACCCGAACCGGGGACCAGGCGGCCGAGCACGAAGGCCTCGTGGCCGGCGCCTCCGAGGACGGAGACCGCCTCGTCGACGTGGCCCCCGGGCACGATCACCACCATCCCGATGCCGAGGTTGAACACCCGGAGCATCTCGGCGTCGTCGACCCCGCCGGCGTCGGCGATCTCGGTGAAGATCCTCGGGATGGACCACCCCGGCCCGTCGACGACGGCGTCGAGGTCGGGGGCAAGGACCCGGGGCAGGTTGCCGGGGAGCCCGCCGCCGGTGATGTGGGCGACGGCATGCACGTCGACGGCACCCAGCAGGGCGAGGATGGCCGGGGTGTAGATGACCGACGGGCGGAGGAGCTCGTCGGCCAGCGACGCCGATGCCCCCTCCCACGCCGGCCCGTCCAGGTCTCGGCCGGCTTCGACGAGCAGGGCCCGCCGGGCCAGGGAGTACCCGTTGGAGCGCAGGCCGGGTGACGCCACCGCGAGCGCCACGTCACCCGCCGCGGTGCGGGCCGGACCGTCGACGATCCGGTCCTTCTCCACGACACCGACGGCAAAGCCGGCCATGTCGACCTCGCCGGGCTGCAGCAGGCCGGGATGCTCGGCCAGCTCGCCGCCCAAGATGGCACACCCTGCGGCACGGCAGCCGGCGGCGATCCCGGTCATCAGGTCATTGACCTGGTGGGGGTCGACCCGACCGAGGAGCTGGTAGTCGAGGAAGAACAGCGGCTCCGCCCCGCAGCACACCAGGTCGTCCACGCACATGGCCACCAGGTCGATGCCTACCGTGTCGAAGCGCCCGGTGGCGGTGGCCACCGCCATCTTGGTGCCGACGCCGTCCGTGCCCGCCACCAGCACCGGCTGGCGGTACCCGGACGGCACCTCGAACATCCCCCCGAACCCGCCGATGGCACCGAGCACACCGGGTCGTCCTGTCGTCGAGGCGACCAGTTGGCGCATGGCGTCGATGGCCCGCTCCGCGGCATCGATGTCAACGCCGGCGTCGGCGTAGGTCAGGCGCGGAGCGGGGCTCGTTCCCCAACCCCCGGTCGTCTCAGACGGCACTGCGAACAGCCGGCGCCGACACCGGTACGGCCACCGGGTAGTTGCCGGTCAGGCATGCGTCGCAGAAGCCTGCGTCGGGAACCCCGGTCGCCTCCTTCAACCCGTCGAGGGACAGGTAGGCCAGGCTGTCGGCCCCGAGGTAGTCGCGCACGTCGTCGACCTCGGCGTCGGCGGCGATCAGCTCGGCCGGGGATCCGGTGTCGAGGCCGTAGTAGCACGGCCAGCGGTACGGAGGTGACGAGATGCGCAGGTGGACCTCGGTGGCCCCCGCCTCCTTCAGCATCCGGACCATGGCTCGCGTCGTCGTCCCCCGCACGATGGAGTCGTCGACGACCACGACGCGCCGTCCGCTGATGGAGTCACGCAGCGGGTTGAGCTTGCGCCGCACCCCCTGCGCCCGCTGCGCCTGGTCGGGAACGATGAACGTGCGCCCGATGTAGCGGTTCTTCACCAGGCCCTGGCCATAGGGGATGCCGCTGCGCCGGGAGAACCCCTCGGCGGCGGGCAGGCCGGAGTCGGGGACGCCCATGACCATGTCGGCGGCCACCGGCGCCTGGTCGGCCAGCACCTCACCCATCCGGATGCGGGCGCTGTGCAGCTCCTGTCCGTACAGGCGGCTGTCGGGACGGGCCAGGTACACGAACTCGAAGAGGCACAGCTTGGGGTCGATCCGCGCCGCCGGCCAGGGTTTGGACGAGTGGAGCCCCTCGGCGTCGATCGCCAGCACCTCGCCGGGCTCGAGCTCGCGGACGAACGCCGCTCCCACGATGTCGAGAGCCGGCGTCTCCGAAGCCAGCACCCAGCCGGCGCCCGCACTCCCATGCTTGAGCCGGCCAAGGCAGAGGGGCCGGAAGCCGTTGGGGTCGCGCACCCCGATGACCCGGGTGTTGTCCACCAGCACGAGGGAGAACGCCCCCTCCAGGTCCGGTCCGAGCGCGTGCAGGGCATCGACTAGGTCAGCCTCAGGCTTGGCTTCGAGGTGGCGGGCCAACAGCTCGGCGATGAGGTCACTGTCGTTGGTGACGACGCCCGGCAACATCCCCGCCTCCCCAGCCAGCGCCTCAGTGTTGGTCAGGTTGCCGTTGTGGCCCAACGCGAACGCCCGGTCGCCGGCGGTGCGATACACCGGCTGGGCGTGCTGCCACGTCGACGAGCCCGTCGTCGAGTAGCGGGTGTGGCCGATGGCCCGATCGCCGTCGAGCCCGGCCAGGCGGTACTCGTTGAACACCGTGGTGACCAGACCCATGTCCTTGACGATGACGATCTCGGCGCCGTCGCTGATGGCCATGCCCGCCGACTCCTGGCCCCGGTGCTGCAGGGCGTAGAGGCCATCGAAGGTCAGGTGCGCCACCGAGCCGCCCGGGGAGTACACCGCGAAGACCCCGCACGCCTCGCGTGGCGACGTGTGCTCTACCCCGCCGGCTTGCCGATCGGAGCTCATGGCTGGGTCGTGGTGGTCCGCAGGCACGTACCCCATCCTCTCATGCCGGAGAGGTGTCGCGGTCAAGCTGCCCCTTACCCTGGAGGGGTGATCGACCTCCACACCCATTCGACGATCTCCGACGGCAGCGAATCGCCGACCACCGTGGTCGACCTGGCGGCTGACGCCGGTCTGAGCGCGGTAGCCCTGACCGACCACGACCGCCTCGACGGCCTGGCCGCCGCCGCCGCACGGGGGGCGGAGCGCGGCATCGAGGTCGTTCCGGGTTGCGAGCTGTCGTGCGAGCACCCGGGCACCATGCACCTGCTGGTGTACTTCGTCACCGCCGGCGACGGACCCCTCCAGGACGAGCTGGCCTGGTTGCAGCGGGCTCGGGACGACCGCAACGGCCTGCTGGCATCGCGGCTGGCCGACCTGGGGCTGCCCGTCACCTTGGAGGAGATGGAGCGAGAGGCCGGAGGGATGGGGGTGGGCCGCCCACATGTGGCTGCCATCCTGGTCCGCAAAGACGTCGTGGGCAGCGTGGCCGAGGCCTTCGACACCTATCTGGCCAAGGGCCAGCCTGCCTACATCCCCAAGGAGCGCCTGTCCCCCGCCGATGCCCTGCGACTGGCCCGGGCGTCGGGGGGCGTGGCCGTGCTGGCCCACCCCCTTTCGTTGGGCCTGGAGCCGGGAGACCTGGACCGCCAGCTCGGCGAGCTGGCCGGCCTGGGCCTGGCCGGGATCGAGTGCCTCTACGGTCGCTACTCCCCCGCCGAGCGCTCCGGCCTCGCCGACCTGGCGGCCCGTCACGGGCTCGCGGTCACCGGCGGGTCCGATTTTCACGGCACCTACAAGCCCGACCTGTCGGTGGGCACCGGGCGGGGCGACCTGGCGGTGGATGACGGGTTGCTGGATCGCCTGCGGGAGCTGGCCGCCACCGTCTCGGACTGAGGCTCCGGCGCGGTGGGCCGCACCGTCGCGCCTGGGCGGCCGTGGGGGGATCAGCCCAGGGCGAGCACCTGTGGCAGGGCCGACCGCCACGCCTGGCGGGCCTCGTCGACCCCCACGTCAAGCGAGCCTTCGATGATGAGCCGGTCGCCCCCGGCCCGGCCCAGGTCGGTGAGGGCCAGACCAGCCATGGCGCTGCGGGCGGCCAGCTCGTCGATGGCCGAGGCGGGTACCGAGAAGACCACGCGCGAGGAACCCTCGCCGAAGAGCTCGGCGCTCGACGCCGGACCACCGACGCGGAAGCCGACGCCGGAGTGAACCGCCATCTCCGCCAGGGTCACCGCCAGGCCCCCGTCGGAGATGTCATGGATGCCGTCGACGAGCCCGTCGTTGACCACGCCTGCCACCAGGCCCAGGAGCCGACCGTGACCGACGAGGTCGACTGCGGCCAGGGTTCCGCGGCGCTCTGAGCGCAGGTCCCATGCCCAGCGCGATCCGCCGAGGGATACCCCCGCTTCGGGCGGGGCCACGAGAACGATCCGGCTCCCCTCGACCAGGCGGATGCCCGGCGGGGCAATCTCCAGGTGTTGCACCAGGCCGATCGTGCCCACCACGGGCGTGGGGTCGATGTCTCGTCTGCGGCTCTCGTTGTAGAGGCTGACGTTGCCGCCGATGACCGGGATCCCCAGCGCGCTGCACGCCTCGCTCATCCCGTCGATGGCCTCCGAGAGCTGCCACATCACCTCGGGATGCTCAGGGTTGCCGAAGTTCAAGCAGTTGACCAGGGCGACCGGCGTCGCTCCCGCGCAGGCCACGTTGAGCGCCGACTCGGCCACCAAGGCTGCGGTGCCCGCTCGGGGATCGAGGGCACACCAGCGCCCGTTGCCATCGGTGGACAGCGCCATGGCCGCCGCCGCCCCCTCGCCGGGCAGGACCCCCGGGGCGCGGAGGCGCAGGAGGGCGGCGTCGCCGCCGGGAGCGACGACGGTGTTGCAGAACAGCTGGTGGTCGTACTGGCGGTACACCCAGGACGCGTCGACGAGCAGGGACAGCAGGTCGGCGGCGACATCCCCTCCGGCCCCGGCCACAACGCCGACCCCGGCCCCGCAGAGCGCCGACGCGCCCGCCGCCGCCCGTTCGTCGAAGTCGGCGGGGCGGCGCAGGGGCCGGTGGTAGAGGGGGGCGTCGTCGTGGAGTGTCGATGCGGCCACGTCGGCCAGCACATCGCCGTCCCAGTCGGAGAGCACCCGGAGGCGACCGCCGTCCGTGACCCGACCGACGACCCGGGCCGTGACCTCCCAGCGCCGGCACAGCTCGAGCACCCGGTCCACGTCGTCGGGGGTGACAATGGCCAGCATCCGCTCCTGGCTCTCGCTCGTCATGATCTCCCACGCCTCCATGCCCGGCTCCCGTTGATGAACGGCGGACACGTTGACGTCCATCCCCACCCCGCCGCGTGACGCCGTCTCGCTGGTGGCACAGATCAGACCGGCGCCGCCCAGGTCCTGGATGCCGACCACCAGGTGGGCATCGAGCAGATCCAGGCACGCCTCGATGAGCCGCTTCTCCTCGAAGGGGTCGCCGACCTGAACGTTGGGCCGCTTGGCCTCCTCGGCGGCGGCATCGTCGCTGAAGCCGGCCGACGCCAGCACGCTCACCCCACCGATCCCGTCCCTGCCGGTGGACGACCCGAAGAGGACCGCCAGGTTGCCGGCCCCGGTGGCGGCGCCGAGCAC
>JALYZO010000108.1 GCA_030945745.1 Actinomycetota bacterium | reverse complement strand
CGCCTGCACAGGGTGGCCAACGGCCTGCCCCGGGCTCTCAACAACGCGGCCGTCGCCGCCCTGATTGCTGCGGCCTCCGCCGGCAAGGCGCTGGTCGACGACGCTTGCGCCAAGAAGGCGGTGGCCGAGCTCACCCGCGACTGATCACAACCGTCCGCCCGAGCAACATCAACGCCGGTCCTGTCGGGGGCCGGCGTTGCTCGTTCTGCCAGCCTGGATCGTCACCATCAAGACCTGCCGAACCATGGTCAGGCACTCATGCCGATCCGTGTGCAACTAGCTCTGCCGGCAACACCGCCGATGTCGTTGTCTGTCCGGTCACGCTTGATCAGTGGGCAGTACCCGCCCTTCGCCGGTTCATGAGCGCGTATCGACCCAGGGTGCGAGCAGGTCTGATCGTGCCAAACCGGGTCCGGGCACGGCGAGCTGACAACGTCTGGGCAGAACTCCTGACGGACGAGGCGATCATCGAGGCGCCATTCGAACTTGGGCCCCCTGTCGCTGAGTCCGAAGTGTTACACACGACATCTCGCCCGTTGGGCCAGCGGGCCCGCCGGTCCGCCGCTCACGAAGCTGCCCTCTCCGACATCGACGCTGTGGCGCGGCGAGCGATGGCAATGGCTCTATGAGTCCCTCTGGCGATCTCGACCGCGGTGCTGACGAGCCACGGGGCCCGCACACCCTTTACCTGACCCGACGGCTTTGGGACGAACTCGAACGGCGGTACCTTGAACAGCGCCTCGCCGGAGGAATGCTCAGCAAGATTGCCTACCTCGAGCAGCTCCTCTGGGCCGGCCTGGGACGAGCCTCTTCCGGGGACGAGGCTCCGCCGCAGCCAACGCCTACCCACTCGCGTTCCGGCGCTCCCCTCAAGGACCAAGACCAAGACCCGGTCGACGTCGCGCCCCGTCCGCTGACGCCGCCGCCCGAACCGGACCAGGTAAAGGTGCCGGGTCCAGCCACAACTGAGAGAACTTCACGTCCGGCGCCGCCGAGACCGGACCAGTCTCGGCGGTCCGGCGCTCTGGATCGGCTGCGGCAGGCCTCGGACCCGGGTCGGCCGACGCAAATCGATAGCGCCGCACCAATTCGCCAGTCGGATCCGGTCAGCGAGAGCTAGGAACTGAGCTGACAGCGAGCAAGCGCCAAGCCTTCCGGGCCACGGCACAACGCTGCAAAAGCTGCGAGCAGACTCGCCGCTTCGCAGGCCAGGATGCGCCTGATCAAATCCGACCTCCGCGCCCTGTCTCCCTCAGGATGGTAAGCCTTCAGATCTAGAGATCTCGGCTCGGACAGGAGGACGCCCGCTTGGCGAGGCCGACGGGAACGATGGCGCTGCAGCAGCTAATCGACGACGGCGTCCTCGATGCAGGGGAGAGGCTCGTGCTCTTCCGCGAGTCAGCGCCGTCGATCGAAGGTACGTTGACGCCGGACGGGTCGATCATGGTGGGCGCGAACCGATACGCCACGCCGAGCGCGGCGGCTCGCCACACCCTGGGCACCGGGGCGGTCGATGGTTGGCTGCGCTGGCGCGTCCCACGGCTGAGAGACTGTCACCTGGCCTCGCTTCGCGATGCGTCTGGGACGTTGCCAACCGACGTCGTCGACGCCCACGACCTGACGATCGGGTCTTTGGGCGGGGTGGCCTTCGGCACGGTACTGGCCGATCCACCGTGGCGGTTCCAGAACCGCACGGGCAAGGTGGCCCCAGAGCACCGGCGCCTGAGCCGCTACGACACCATGGCATGGAAGGAGATCGCTGCCCTTCCGGTGGCCGACGTCATGGCCAAGCAGTCCCACTGCTACCTGTGGGTGCCCAACGCCCTGATCGCCGACGGACTCGACGTCATGGAGGCCTGGGGATTCACCTACAAGGCCATGCTGGTGTGGGCCAAGCGCCGCAAGGACGGCGGCCCGGACGGCCGAGGCGTCGGGTTCTACTTCCGCAACGTGACCGAGCCCGTCTTGTTCGGCGTACGGGGCAAGCTACGCACGCAGGCCGCGGGTCGCCGCCAGGTGAACATGATCGAGACCCGCAAGCGCGAGCACTCCCGCAAGCCCGATGAGCTCTACCCGATCATCGAAGCGTGCTCGCCGGGACCTCGCCTCGAGCTGTTCGCCCGCTATCCCCGCGATGGCTGGGCGGTCTGGGGCAACGAGTCGGCGCCGGAGGTGGCGCCGCGAGGTCGCCAACACCCCATGTACCGGGGCGATGGGGGATAGGGGAGCGGCCCTACACCGTCCGTGCGCAGATCGACACCACCAGGATCGGACAACCGCCGCCGTCACCACGGGTCAATCGGGGCAGCACCTTGGTCAGGTTGGTGGTGGTGGAAGTGCCGAACTTCGTGGTGGTCGGATCCGCGCTCAGGGCGAGAGCCCGCAGGTCGGCCCGGGTCATGGTGATCATCACCGCCCCGTCGATGATCCCGGCGTCGTACAGGGCCCGGTAGGCGGCAATGTCCCGATCGAGGTTGCCGTCCTTGGCGTGCCACTCGACGTCGAGGGCCACCCGGCCCTTCACGTTGTCCACCAGATAGCTGGGGCTGGCCACCACCGAGGTGCGAGTCACGGCATCGGTGTCGCCGCCAAGCGCAAAGGGCAGAAGGCGGAGGACGGCGGTGACCTGGACGTTGTAGTCGGCCTCTCGCCACCCCCGCATGCGGAAGGCCCGGTTGAGATAGGCGGCGGTCAGGCTCTCGTTGCGACCGGGCGGGGCGATGTCTCGGGCCACCTCGAGGCGGAAATCGCCGATGACGGCCAGCATGTCGGCGAACTCGGCCGGGTTGGTGTGGCGGAGGATGCTGGCCGCGTTGCGGGTCTCGCACCAGTCGTAGCGGGCCAGCACCTCAGCCGGTACGGCGTGCTCGTAGCTGGACGAGAGATCCACCGCTTGACGTTAAGCCGCTCACCGGCCCTGTCGGCAGCGCGGCCGAGGGGCAGCGCCACCGCTGGCTGGTCGACACGGCGTCCTACCGGCAGCTCGCCGCCAATAGGCTTCGTCGGAGGTGCAGAGCCGGCCCCGCCTTCCGGAACAATGCCGTCGCCGATGGGCGTCGTCCACAGCGACGTCTCCGTTATCCACAGGTCGTTGCCCTTTCGTCCCACAACAGCGGAGGCGTACGGTCGTAGCCATGGCCAGCTTCGAGGTCAAGCTCAAGGACGGCACCGTCGAGATCATCGAGGGCGCCGACGCCTACCAGCCGGATGGCCAGTTCACGACCTTCTTCGCCCTGGAGGAGGGCCGCAGCGCGGTGGATTGCTGGAGCGTGCGAATGGCAAGCATCCGCAGCGCCGAGATCATGGCCGTCTGGCGCCGTGCTGACGCGGACGAGAACCGACAAACGCGTCGACCGTCGGCCGCCGCGTAAATCGCCGCGCCTGCAACACCCAGACCGGTCGCGGGCAGTCGCCTGCATGAGCCGGCGTTGTCGCCCCCGTCACCATCCTCTTGAGAGGAGGCGGGACCGTCTCGTCTATGCCCAATTCGGCGTCACCGCTGGTCAGGGGCGCTCTCGGCATTCCGGCAGGGGCGGGCGGCCCCTACGGGGGGCGGGTAGGGGGCCCCGCCTGGACCAGAGCGGCCCGTGCCTCCTCGAACTCGACGGCGGACCCATCGAGGCCTGGGCCGTCGTCCTCGCCCCAGGCCTCCTTGGCGCCGGCGACCTCCTCCGGGTAGGCCATGCGTAGCGCGTGTGGCTGGCGGCCCAGCCACTGCGGGAAGATGCCGGGCCACGTTGCAGCACCGCTGGGCTCGGCCCCGAACGATGAGGAGAAGCAAATGGCTGAACATGACATCGAGATCACGCTTCCGACCAAGCCGCTGATCAACGCCGACGCGACGATCCTGATCAGGATCGACGGCGCCAAGCTCGGCGAGCTTCACATCTCGAAGGGCAGCGCCGATTGGCGATCCAAGAACAAGAGGACCGTCAAGACCATCAGCTGGGAGCGGTTCGCTGCACTGATGGACGAGGCCTGAGCGCCACGACAGCGCCGATGCCGGGGCGCACGGCCACGTATTCGCCCACGGCCGGCCCTCTGCGACATTCGTCCTGCCTTTCTCGCTGGCGGCGGAGGCGCTGCCCGTAGGGGGGAATCCCTCGCTTCGCTCCCGCGGTGGGTCACACTGGCGCTGCTGCCGCCTACCCCAGGAGCACGAATTGAACCGTAAGGAGCTCGTCGGCGCCGTCGCCGCCCACACCGGCCTCGACGCCCGTGACGTGGACAAGGCGCTGCGGGGTAC
>JALYZO010000107.1 GCA_030945745.1 Actinomycetota bacterium | reverse complement strand
GGACGAGCTGCCCGAGGTGGCCGGGGCGGCTGCCAGCCGGCTGGAGGTGGCGGCCTGGCTGGCTCGCACCGATGCCGCCTGCTGGTCGGCGGCGGCCTGTTGGGAGGCTCGCTGGGCGGCGGCCTGTTGGGCGGCGGCAGCGGCGGCGGCGGCCTGCTGGGCCTGGATCTCGGCGACCATCTGGGCGATCTGACCCTGGTCCTGCTGGTAGATGCCCTTCAGCTGGGTCGAGCTGGCCTCGACCGACGTCTTGGTGTTCGCCAGGTTTCTGGCCTGCTGCGACGCGGCCGCCTCAGCGGCGCCGAGCTTCGCCTTGGCCGACTGGGCCTGGAGCGACGCCAGGTGGTAACGGTCGACGGCGTCGTTCTGGTTGGTGGCCAGGCTCTCCACGTACTCGGCCCGCAGCAGCGAGTTGTTGGCGCTGGCCAGCGAGCCGGAACCCGACGCCGGGCCGGTGTTGCCACCCCGGGTGTAGGCGTCGACCGCTTCCCGGCGCAGCCCGGCCTTGGCCTTGCTGGCGGCGGCATCGGCGGCGGCCGCAGCGGCGGCGGCCTGCGACACCTTGGTGGCAGCGGACTGCTGGGCCAGGGTGGCGGCGTCGAACTGCTCCGAGAGCGCGGCCTGTTGACGACCCAGGGTATCGATCTTCGCCGCCTCTGCCTGGGCCTTAGCTCGAAGATCGGACAATGGGTCCGCGGACGCATGCGCTGCGATGAACCCGCTGGAAGTTGCTACCAGGGCGAATGCCGCAGTGACGCGTCCCGCGTGCCGAGGGAACTTCCACCTGCACGTAGTCACAACGGGGCGAACGCTAGGGGAACGGATCGGGTGGGTCAAGCACAGCCGAGCCGCTCGTGGGTCGTCGCTCGCTCAGCGGAGGCGTTCGACGATCATCGCCATGCCCTGGCCGCCCCCGACGCACATCGACTCGAGGCCGAAGGTGGCATCGGCGTCCTCCAGGCCGTTGAGCAGGGTGGCCATGATCCGCGAGCCGGTCATGCCGAAGGGGTGACCGAGGGCGATGGCACCACCGTGGACGTTGAGCTTGTCCCACTCGATGCCGAGGGAACGCGCCGACGGGATGACCTGCGCTGCGAAGGCCTCGTTGATCTCCACCAGGTCGATGTCGCCGATGGTCATCCTGGCCCGCTGGAGGGCTTGCCGGCAGGCTTCCACCGGCCCGAGACCCATGATCTCCGGGTCGAGGGCGCTGACTCCTGAGGCGACGATGCGGGCCAGGGGGGCGATGCCCATCTCGGCCGCCTTGCGGTCGCTCATGATCACCACGGCGGCGGCGCCGTCGTTGAGGGGGCAGCTGTTGCCGGCCGTGATCTCACCGTCGGGGCGGAACACCGCCTTGAGGTTGGCCAGTCCCCCGACGGTGGTGTTCGCCCGAGGTCCGTCGTCGGTGGTGACCACGGTCCCGTCGGAAAGGGTCAGGGGGCTGATCTCCCGCTCGAAGAAGCCGTTGGTCTGCGACTCGACGGCCCGGTTCTGCGACAGGGCCGCGAAGCGGTCCATCTCCTGACGGCTGATGTGCTCGATCTCGGCTACGTTCTCCGCGGTCTGACCCATCTCGACGTACGCGTCAGCCAGGCCGCCCGCCGGGGTCCAGGGCTCGCCGCCCCCACCCAGGGCCCGCGTCTGGGTGCGCGTGCGAGCCTCGGCGAACAGGTCGTTCTGCGTGTTGGGCATGCCGTCGGACATCCCGTTGCCGAACCTGCTGACCGCTTCGACCCCTCCGGCCAGGAACACGTCGCCCTCGCCGGCCTTGATGGCGTGTGCGGCCATGCGGATGGTCTGCAGCGACGACGAGCAGTAGCGGTTCACGGTGGTGCCCGGCACGTGGGGAAGCCCGGCCAGCAGGCTCACCACCCGGGCGATGTTGTAACCAGCCTCGCCGGCCGGTTGGGCATTGCCGAGCATCAGGTCCTCGATCAGCGCCGAATCGAGCGCGGGCACCTTGGCCAGGGCGGCCTTGACCATCTGGGCGGCCATGTCATCGGGTCGCAGCGTGATGAGCGAGCCCTTGAATGCCCGACCGATGGGGCTGCGAGCGGTGGCGACGATGACGGCTTCAGGCATGCGCTTCCTCCTCGGCGCCGACGGGTCGGCACGCGGTGAGTCGGTGAGTCGGTGAGTCGGTGAGTCGGTGACCAGGTCGAGCGGGAAGCCTCAGCCCCCGACGCCAGGATCGTGGCCGTGGAGTCGAGGTTGGCTGAACCCGTCCCCGACGGCGGCAGCCAGCTCCAGGTAGGCGCGCTGCGTGCTCGGGGCCATGGCCTGGAGCGAGGACTCGCCGCCCGTCGACAGGCCAGCGTCGTAGGGGACGGTGACCACCCCACGGCAGCGGGGACCGAAGGTGGCCGCGAACTGTTCTACCCGGATGTCCGAGCGCTTGCGCACCCCGTTCACGGCCACGATGCCATTGGCCACCAAATGGTGGTAGCCGTGCTGATCCAGCCAGTCGAGCAGTTGCCCCAGAGCGTGGGCGGAGTCGATCGCCGGGCTGGTGACCACGATCAGCTGGTCGACATACCACAGCACGGCCCGCATGGCGTCATGGAGGATGCCGGTGCCACAATCGGTCAGCACGATGGAGTAGAACCGCTCCAGGGCGGCGAGGACCGCCTCGTAGTCGGAGGCGCTGAACGCCTCCGACAGAGCTGGGTCGCTCTCGCCGGCCAGCACCTCGAGGCGGCTGTCGGCCTGGCTGGTGAAGGAACGGACATCCGCGTACCGCTGCAGGGTCTCCGAGGCGTTGAGCAGGTCGCGAGCTGAGCGATCCGTCTGGCGCCGGATGCGGCTGGCCAGGTTGCCGGCGTCGGGGTTGGCATCGATGGCGATGACGTTGTCGCCGCGGACGGTGGCCAAGGTGTGTCCCAGCATCACCGTCGTCGTGGTCTTGCCCACGCCGCCTTTGAGGCTGACCATGGCGATCCGGCGACGTCCGGTGACCGCTGGTGTCCTCGCCCGATCCACCAGTTGCTGGTGGGCTTGGTCGCTGGCCGACGGGCCCAGGTTGAGGTGACCACCTGAAAGGCGGTGGAGGACCCGGCGGATGCCCGACGTGGGTGCCTGCTGACGGGGCGGGAGGAGGTCGCGGGCATCGAACTGCCCGGGTCCCGGGTTGGCTGCGGGTAGGCGGTGGAGACCCGGGTTCCCCAACGGCGTGGACCAGCCGGCGACCGGCGGGGGCACATCGACGGCCGGCGGGGGGCCGGCCGGGGTGTTCGGCCCCGCGGAGGGCGACGGCCGGGCGTCGCTGGCCGACTGATAGGCGGAGGGGCCGTCCCACGTCGCCGCCTGCTCGTAGGGGCCCGGCGGGTGGTAGGCGGTGGCTCGATCGGAGGGCAGCTCCACGCCGGAGCTCCCCGGTCCCGGCTCCGTGGACCCGATCCTGCCGACCGCTGGAGAACTCGGGGCCGCAGGGCTGGGCGGGGTGGCGCTCGGCGCAGGGGCGTTCGTCCGTGCCCGACTCGACCGCCAGGGAGCTGGCGGAGGCGTGCTCGTCGACCCCCACGGTGAGGGCGTCGGAGGTCGCGAGGGCACCGGCGGGGGCGGTGGCGTCGACACCGGTGCGCCCCCGGGCCCCTCGGCCAGCGCATCGGGGTGCGGATCGGGTCCAGAGTCCCCGTCGTGGCCCTGGGGACCGTTGTCGTCGTCGTCGTTCGGGTCCCTTCGACCCGCCACCTGGCCGTCCTCCACCTGGTGCACCTCTCAGCCTCGATGTGGGTCGCGCCCGCGGCGCGCACCGACCCTACCCTCTGCGTCGCCGGCCGCCACCCGTGGCGTAACCTGCTGGAGATGACGAACCTCGATACCGCGCCGGTCCAGGTCGACCCCGAGCTGGACGGGGATCACGAGCGCATGAGCCACATCGTGCTGGAGGGCGTGAAGATCAACGAGGACGACTTCGTGTCTGCGGGGCCTTCGGTGGTCGAAGGCATGGTCAATGGAACAGCGGTCAAGGCCCTGTGCGGCAAGGTCTGGGTGCCCGGCCGGGACCCCAAGCGGTATCCGCTGTGCCCGACGTGCAAGGACATCGCCGAGGCCAGGGGCTGGAAGGTCCCGATCAGCTGAGCGTCAGGGACCCGGGCTCGTCGCCGGTGTCGCCGCGTCCTCGATGGGGAACGTGGCACCGTCATCGAGCTTGCGGCGCAGCCTCATGACAGCGGCCGGGCGGCTGGCGCCGAGGGCGGCGACCAGGCGACCGCCACGACCGTAGGCGGCCAGCCACCTGCCTTCGCCCGGGCTCCCCTCGAGCACCTGGATCTCGTCTCCGGGGGCGGGCAGACCGACGAGCTGCAGCTTGATTCCGAGCTGATCGGACCACACGTAAGGCACCGGGCCGAACGGGGGAGCGTCCTCGCCCTCGAGCAGGGTGCGGGCCGCCGCCGTTCCCTGGTCCACCGCATTGGTCCAGTGCTCGATGCGCAGTGTCGTCGACGACCGTGCGTCGTGCCAGCGAGCCACGTCGCCTGCGGCCACCATGGCGGGAACGGGGCGCCCACCGGCGAGCACCCTCAGGCGCTCATCGCAGACCACCCCGCGATCGAGATCCACGCCCGAACCCTCCAGCCACCCGGTGGTCGGCGCCACCCCGACACCCATGATGACGACGTCGGCGTCCACCACCTCGTCGTCGTCGATGACCACCCCGGTGACGGCGCCATCGCCGAGCGGCGCACGGACCGTGACCCCGAGGCGCAGGATCACCCCGGCCTGGCGGTGCATGCGGGCGATCGCCTCACCGAGCTGGAAGCCGAGGGCGTGGGCCAAGGGGGCGGCCTGCGGCTCCAGGACCGTCACGTCCAAGCCTCGGGACCGGCAGCTGGCGGCCACCTCCAGGCCGATGAAGCCGGCTCCGATGATCACCACCTTGGGCTGGGCGCCGAGCGCCCGGCGCAACGCCAGGCCGTCGTCGAGGGTGCGGACCACGTGAACGCCCTCCCGACCCTCGAACCCGGGAAGGAACCGGGGACTGGCCCCGGTGGCTACGACGGCGCCGGCGAAGCCCACCGTGTCCCCATCCGACAGCGTAATGCGCCGGCCGGCGACATCGAGGCGGGTGGCGGTGACGCCCAGCCGCCAGGTGATGTCGAGCCCGTCGGCCACAGGAAGGTCGGTGGCGGCCACCACGGCCTCGTCGGAGTCCGCGGAGCCGTCGAGGACCTTCTTCGACAGGGGTGGCCGATCGTAGGGCGGATGGCTCTCGGCGCCGATCACCACAAGCTCACCGTCGTAGCCGCCACGGCGCAGGGACTCGGCGGCTCGGACCCCGGCCAGCGACGCCCCGACGATCACGTAGGGATCCGTGCTCATGTGATCTCGATGCTAACCCCCGATCATCGGCCACCATGTGCTGGTGGAGCGCACCGAGGTGACCGAGGCCGTCTGCCGCTGGGCAACCGAGGCCCTCCCCCCAGCGTGGACGGTGGCGCCGCCCGAGGTCCAAGTCGACAACGACGAGATCCTGGTGGTCGTCACCGTGTCGCTGGGCCAGGAGGACGAGGTTCGACCGGCCATCGCGCAGTTTCGTGAGGCCACTCGAGCCGAGCGGATGTCCTTGGCCGCGGAGGCCGAGGAGCTGTTCGATCGCAAGATCTCCTGGGGGGCACGGTGCGGTCAGCTGACCGAGATGTTCACGATCGCCACCGTGCCGGTCATGACCCGGTTGCGCTTCTCCGAGAGGCGCACCCTCGACACGTTGATCGACGCCGGGTTGGCCCGGAGTCGCAGCGAGGCGCTGGCCTGGTGCGTCCGGCTGGTCGGGGCCAACGAGCAGGACTGGATCGCCGAGTTGCGCACGGCGTTCGAGGCCGTGGCCGACGTGCGCGATCGAGGGCCGACGTCGACCCGCCACACCAGTTCCTGAGACTGCAGAGTTCCTGAGACCTCAGAGCCCCAGAGAGCTTCAGGCCGCGCCCCTGGCCTCGTCGATGGCGTCGAGAGTCTGCGAGAGGGTGTTCCAGCTCAAGGTCGCGCACTTGATGCGGACGGGGAACTTGACCACGCCCTGGAGGGCCTCGAGGTCGCCCAGGGCGACCTCGGCCTGCGCCGGTGTGTCGGGACCATCGTCGGTGTCGGGCTCCAGGCGATGGCTGTGGACCGACATCATGGACTTGAAGGTCCGGATCACAGCCCTGGCCTCGTCGAGGGTGCGCCCCTTGACCGCGGTGGACATCATCGAGGCCGACGACTGGCTGATCGAGCATCCCTGCCCACCCAGCTTCAGGTCCTCGATCCGGTCGCCGTCGGTGGACACGTAGATGGTGATCTCGTCACCGCACAGTGGGTTGAACCCTGTCTCCGCGTAGGCTGGGGGAATGGGCAGCTCGCCGCGATTGCGCGGGTTGCGGTAGTGGTCGAGGATGATCTCGCGGTAGAGGTCTTCGAGACCGGGCATGGCGGGCTTCTCTCTCGTCAGCTGAACAGCCGGTCGGCGTCTTCGATGCCATCGGCCAGGGCATCGATGTCTGCTTCGTCGTTGTAGATCGACCACGATGCCCGCGCGGTGGCGGCCACGCCCAGCCGGCGCATCAGCGGCTTGGCGCAATGGTGGCTGGCCCGGACGCAGACCCCGGCCTGATCGAGCACCTGGGCCAGGTCGTGGGGGTGGATGTCCTTGAAGGACAGGGAGATCACGCCGCCCCGGTGGTCGACGTCGGAGGGACCGTGGATCACGAGGTCCGAGCCGAAGCGTTCGCTCAGCGCGTCGAGGGCGTAGGCGGTCAAGGCGCGTTCGTGCTCACGGACCCGGTCCATCCCCACCGCCTCGAGGTAATCGACGGCGGCGCCCAGTCCCACGGCCTCGGCGATAGGTGGGGTGCCGGCCTCGAACTTCCAGGGGACCTCAGCGGTGCTGAAGCCGTCGAGCCGCACGTCGCTGATCATCTCGCCCCCACCGAGGAAGGGGGGCATGGCGTCGAGGAGCTCAGGACGGGCCCACAGGCACCCGATGCCCGTCGGCCCGAGCATCTTGTGGCCCGTGAACCCATAGAAGTCGGCACCGAGCGCGGCCACGTCGGTGGTCAGGTGCGGGGTGTACTGAGCCCCGTCGACAAGGACCAGCGCGCCAGCGGCGTGGGCGACGTCGGCCAGCAGGCGGACAGGGGTCAGGGTGCCCAACACGTTGGACATGGCCGTGAACGCCATCAGCTTGGCGCCGTCGAGCACCTCGTCGAGCGTGCTCAGATCCAGCTGGAAGTCGTCGGTCAGGTCCAGGTACCGCAACTCGATGCCCCGCTCCGCCTTGAGGGCCAGCCACGGCACCAAGTTGGCGTGGTGCTCCATCTGGGTCAGGACAACGACATCGCCGGTGCGCAGGTTGGCCCTGCCCCACGAGTAGGCGACGAGGTTGATGGCCTCCGTCACATTCTTGGCGAACACGACCTCGGTGGGGGCAGCGGCCCCAATGAACGAGGCCACCTTGGAGCGGCCCTCCTCGAAGAGGCGGGTGGCCTCCTCGGCGATGGTGTACACCCCGCGGTGGACGTTCGCGTGTGTCGTCTCGTAGTACGTGGTCATGGCCTCGAGCACCGCTGCCGGCTTCTGTGAGGAGCTGGCCGAGTCCAGGTAGACCAGGCGCTTGCCGTGCACCTGGGTGTCGAGGATCGGGAAGTCCTTGCGGACGGTTGCCACGTCGATGGCCCTGCGGGGCCGCTCCTGGGTCAACGCCATGCTTCGTAGCCCTCCTCTTCGAGTCTTCGGGCAAGCTCGGGTCCGCCGCTCTCGACGATCCGGCCCCCCACCAGGAGGTGCACGACGTCGGGAGTCAGGCGATCGAGGATGCGCTGGTAGTGGGTGACGACGAGGACCCCGAGCTGCGGTCTGGCTTCCTTGACCCGGATCACGCCGCGGGCCACCTCGCCCAGGGCGTCGATGTCGAGGCCGGAGTCGGTCTCGTCCAAGATGGCCAGCTCGGGTTCGAGGATCGCCATCTGGAGCACCTCGTTGCGCTTCTTCTCCCCGCCGGAGAGGCCCTCGTTGACGAAGCGGTCGCCCATGGCCGGATCCATGCCCAGCCTCTTCATCCACTCCATGATGGCCAGCCGGAGCTCGAGCACGGACAGGTCGATCCCCTTGCGGGCGGACAGGGCCTGGCGCAGGAACTGGACGATTGGCACCCCCGGAATCTCCTCGGGATACTGGAAGGCCAGGAAGATGCCGGCCTTCCCACGGGTCTCGGTGGGCCAGTCCGTGATGTCCTCGCCCTTGAAGCGGATGCGGCCCGAGGTCACCTGGTAGGCCGGGCTGCCCAGCAGGGTGTTGGCCAGCGTCGACTTGCCAGAGCCGTTGGGCCCCATGAGGGCGTGGACCTCGCCATGGCCGACGACGAGATCGACACCGGCGAGGATCTCGGTTCCCTCGACCGACACATGTAGGTCTTCGACCTCGAACAGGGGAGGAGTCACCCCCTCAGTGTATTAGCACTACGACCGTAGGGGAAATAGTGGGCGGTCCTGTCGGTCGGCCCTCCCGGCGGTGGCCAGCACCACCCGGACCGCCACCGCCGGCGCAGGGAGGCAGTAGCTTCGAAGCGATGCCGGATCCTTGGATCTCCTGGGGGCGCCCCCCTCCGAGCATTCCGGCCGACCGCATGACCCTGGTCGAGGGTTCGGCGTTCCTGGTGTGCGCACCCAGCGGGAACGTGAACGGCCACACCTCGGACGGCTTCTTCTTCCGTGACAGCCGGTTCCTCTCCGAATGGGAACTCGAGGTCAACGGGTCGTCGCCCGAGGTCCTCTCGTCGTCGACCCCCGACCCGTTCTCCGCCATCCTGGTCGCCAGGACGCAACCTACTCCGGGGATGAGCGAGTCGTCGGTCATGGTCGTCCGCCACCGCTACGTCGGCAGGGGGATGCGCGAGGACCTGACCGTTCGCAACTACTCGGAGGAACCCGCGTACTGTGCCGTCGAGGTGCACTATGGCGCCGATTTCGCAGATCTGTTCGACGTCAAGGCCGCCCGGGTGGCCAGCGGAGCCGGCGCCGAGGCCCACGTCGACGACGGTGCCTTGGTCTTCGCCCACCGACGGGGCAGCCACAGGCGGTCCCTGCGAGTGTCGTGGTCGCACCCTGCGGTGGTCGCCGACGCGGTCGCCCGGTGGGAGGTGATCGTGGCCCCCAAAGGCTCCTGGAACCTGTGCCAGCAGTTCTCCTGCTCGATCGATGGCGACGAGATCGAGCCCCGGTGGCGCTGCGGTCAGCCCGTGTCGAGGGCCAAGCCGGCCGAGCGGATGGCCCAGTGGCGCCGCAGCGTTCCGGTGGTGGAGACCGACCATGAAGGTCTGCGCCAGGTCGTGGCTCGCGGCGCCGAGGACCTCGGAGCCCTGCGGATCTTCGACCCGGACTACCCGGAGCGGACCGTCGTGGCCGCTGGCGCCCCTTGGTTCATGACCCTCTTCGGGCGGGACTCGTTGATCAGCGCCTGGATGGCGTTGATCGCCGATCCCGAGCTCGCGCTCGGGACCCTGCAGACCCTGGCCCGCTTTCAGGGACGGGACGTGAACCCGACCAACGAGGAGGAGCCGGGCCGGATCCTCCACGAGATGCGCTTCGGGGACGCCTCGTCGCTCTCCCTCGGAGGCGGCGCCATCTACTACGGCTCGGCCGACGCCACACCGCTGTTCGTCATGCTGCTCGGCGAGCTTCGCCGCTGGGGCCTGGCCCGCGAAGCCGTGGACGAGCTGCTGCCCCATGCCGACGCGGCCATCGGATGGATCGAGCGCTACGGCGACCGGGACGGCGATGGCTACGTGGAGTATCAGCGCACCTCGGATCGGGGCCTGCGCAACCAGGGGTGGCGCAACTCCCCAGAAGCGGTGCGCTTCGCCAGCGGTGCGCTGGCCGATGCTCCTGTAGCCCTGGCCGAGGTCCAGGGCTACGTCTACGGGGCCTACCTGGCCCGGGCGTTCTTCGCCGCCGAAGCCGGAGACGCCGCCCTCTCCACCCGGCTCCGAGGCAAGGCCGCCGACTTGAAGGCGTCGTTCAACCGGGACTTCTGGCTGGAGGACCGCCAGTGGTTGGCCATGGGCCTGGATCGGGACAAGAAGCCCATCGATGCTCTGTGCTCGTCGATGGGTCACTGCCTGTGGACCGGCATCCTGGATGCCGACAAGGCGGACGCCGTCGCCCGCCGGCTTCTCAGTCCCGACCTGTTCTCCGGATGGGGGGTCCGGACGCTGGCCACGTCGATGACCGGCTATAACCCGCTCAGCTACCACTGCGGTTCGGTGTGGCCCCACGACAACGCCATCGTGGCTGCAGGGCTGATGCGCTACGGCTTCGTCCGTGAGGCCCAGCGGGTGATCATGGCCATGATCGACGCCGGCATGGCCGGTGCTGGCCTGCTCCCCGAGCTGTTCAGCGGCCTGGACCGCCTGGAGCTCCCGCTGGTTGTCTCCTACCCAACGTCCTCGTCGCCCCAGGCGTGGGCGGCCGCCTCGCCTCTACTGATGTTGCGGACGCTGCTCCGCCTCGACCCCTGGGTGCCCAGGGGCAAGGTGTGGCTGCACCCCTCCCTGCCCGACCAGATCGAGCGTCTCCACATCGGACGCATCCCCCTGGCCGGTGCACGCGTCTCGGTCACGGTGGAAGGTGACAAGGTGGCCGTCGACGGCCTCCCCCCCGATCTGGAGCTGGTCGACGCTCCCCGCCATCCCCTCACCGGGTCCTGAGCACGGGGCGGCGCTAAGATCGGTCGTGGCCATGACCCGGCGCCCTGTCTTCATCCTGAGCGCCGTGGTCGCCCTTCTCGGCGCCGCCAACGTCGCCGTCTTGGGCTGGGGGCACCTGGGGGCGGCGGAGCCTGCAACGGTGGCGGCCATCTCCCCTCCGGCAATGCCCGCCCCGCCCCCGACGGTCCCTCTGCCTCCTCCGTTCCAGGCGCCGGTCTCGACCATGCTCGCCGCCCCCACGGGGACGGTTCCCAGCTACTCCCAGCCCGGCGGTGCGCAGAGCGGGACGGTCGGCACCTGGTACGGCTACGCCCTGGTCCTCCCGGTCGTGGCTCAGCAACCGGGATGGTTGGAGGTTCGCCTGCCGCAGCGGCCCAACGGCTCCGTCACCTGGGTGCGGTCCAGCACGGTGAAGCTCACGTCCACCGATTACTTCGTTCTGATCGACCTGGGCAAGGAGCACCTGACCGTGTACCAGGCCGGGCAGCCGATCCTGTCCTTTCCGGTGGGGATCGGCCAGCCCGCCACCCCGACGGTCATCGGGGACTACTTCGTGGCCGTCCACGAGCCGCACGGCGATCCTCTCCTTGGCCCGGTGGTGCTCGACACCTCGGCGCACTCCGACGCCATCCGGAGCTGGGAAGGTTCCGGCGACGCCATCATCGCCATCCACGGTCCGGTCGACTCTGCCGCCGACGCGATGATCGGCACGACCGGGACCCGGGTCTCCAACGGCTGCATCAGGCTGCACACCGCGGATCAGCTGCGTCTGGCCATGATCCCCGTGGGTACGCCCATCGACATCATCGCCTGAAGCTCAGGGTTCCCGCTCACCAGCCCCGTTGCGCCCACTCGTCAAGATGGGGACGCTCGTCGCCGATGGTGGTATCGGTGCCGTGGCCGGGCAGGACCATAGTGTCGGCCGGGAGGGGGCCGAAGAGGCGCTCATCGAGTGAGCGGAGGATGGTGGGGAAGTCACCGCCGGGGAACTTGGTGGCCCCCGGTCCACCGGGGAACAGGGTGTCGCCGCTGAAGAGGACCGGTGATCCCTCCAGGCGGAACGACATCGACCCTGGCGTGTGGCCCGGCGTGGCGATGGTGGAGAGCCGCAGCTTGCCGACCTCGATGACGCTGGCGTCTTCGAGGAGGTAGTCGTAGGACGGGAGCATGGAGGCGTCGGCCTCGGTGACGCCCACCTCGTAGCCGGCGTCGCGCACGGCGGTCACCGCACCGATGTGGTCCCAGTGCCCGTGCGTCTCGATCACCTTGATGACGCCCAGCTCGCGGCACAGCTCCAACAGCTTGTCGTGTTCGTTGGCGGCGTCGATCAACAGGGCCTCGCCCGTCGCCCGGCAGCGGAGGACGAACACGTTGTTGTCCACGGGGCCAACGACGACCCGGTGGATCTCGGCTTGCGTGTCCTGGTAGTGCATCGATGCTGAGCCTACGTCCGTTCCGCGGAGATCGCAGGCGTGCAGGGAATCGTCGCCGTCCGCTAGAAAGACGATCACGTCCGTCGCAGAGGTGTCGCTTCCTCGGGGAGAAGACGCAGGTGAATTTCGCGTTCAGTGAAGAGCAGGAAGAACTGCGCAAGGCAGTCCGCCGGTTCCTCGACGCCAAGTCCCCCGAGACGGAGGTCCGTCGCCTGATGGAGACCCCCGAGGGCTATGACATCGCCGTGTGGCAGCAGATGGCCGGGCAGCTCGGCCTGCAGGGCCTGGCCATCCCCGAGGAGTTCGGAGGGTCCGGTTACTCCTATGTGGAGCTGATCGTCGTGCTCGAGGAGATGGGTCGCGCCCTGCTGTGTGCGCCGTACTTCTCCAGCGTGGCCCTGGCCGCCAACCTGCTGCTCTCCGCCGGTGACGACGCGGCCAAGAAGGACTACCTGCCCGGCATCGCCGCGGGCACGACCATTGCCACCGTGGCCCTCGCCGAGGCCTCCGGGCGATGGGACGAGGCGGGGGTGACCGTCGGCGCCGCCGGGACAGGACAGGACTGGACGCTCGACGGAGAGAAGCTCTACGTCCTCGACGGTCACCAGGCCGACCTGATCCTGGTGGCCGCCCGCACGTCGGGGGGCGTGTCGGTGTTCGCGGTGGACAAGGGAGCCGCCGGCCTGGAGACCACCGCCCTGTCCACCATGGACCAGACTCGCAAGCAGGCCAGGGTGGCATTGGTGTCGACCCCCGCCCGCCTCATCGGCACCGACGGACAGGGTTGGCCAGCCATCTCCAAGATGCTCGACCTGGCCGTCGTGGCCTTGGCCGCCGAGCAGGTCGGCGGCGCCCAGAGGGTGCTCGACATGGCGGTCGAGTACGCCAAGGTCCGGGTTCAGTTCGGTCGGCCGATCGGCAGCTTCCAGGCCATCAAGCACAAGTGCGCGGACATGCTCCTCGAGGTCGAGTCGTCCAGGTCGGCGGCCTACTACGCCGGGTGGGCAGCCGCCGAGGACAACGAGGAGCTGCCGGTGGTGGCCAGCCTGGCCAAGTCGTACTGCTCCGAGGCCTACTTTCATGCCGCCGCCGAGAACATCCAGATCCATGGCGGTATCGGCTTCACCTGGGAGCACCCCGCTCACCTGTACTTCAAGCGAGCCAAGAGTAGCGAGCTGCTCTTCGGTGACCCCTCCTACCATCGCGAGCTGCTGGCGCAGCGCATCGGCATCTGAGCCAGGAAATCCGCCCCTCTGCCGAGCGGTCCTGGCTACGATCCTTGGTACCGAAGAAAGGAGGTGGTCCAGCTGAGCAGTCAACGTTCTGGGACCTCGGAGGTGGCTGGCCGCTGAGCGGCCGCTGGACGTTCTGGTGAGTCCAAGCCAGTTACCGGAGGAAGCGACGGTCGGGAGCTCGTCCCACCCGCAGGCAATGGAGCTTCCTCTTTTCCAGTGCAGGTTGACGGTGGGGCCGCTCGATGCGGCCCCACCGTCGCGCCTGCGCACACCTGATGGCGGGGTGAGCTTGAAGTGCCGCTCGAAGTGATGACCGACGGGCCCTATGGGGGAGGGTCAGGGCGGTGACGGGCGAGTCACTCCATAGACCACCTCGTGATCTGACCCCAAGTAAGCTTCAGAAGGTTCCATGCGTGTCAGGCAGGGTCAACGCTCGCTCCGTTGCCGCTTCCCGTCGCATACGTTGACCGGCTACCGGTCGGCGAGGTGGTTCATCATTGCGTTTCTGTCATGGCGTCCCTGTGTGCGCCGCTTCCAGAACGGCTGCTTCCAATGACGAAACCGGCGGGTCTTCGTTTCGACGTGCGAATCCGACACCGACGTTGAGACGTTGTGGACACTGGGGGGGTCGAGTACATCTTCGAGGTCGGAGACTTGCAATGCCGCCCTGGTGGCCTGACGCTCCCGGTGATGCTCGACTCGACGATCGGACTTTGCCGGCTTTCCGGCAGCTTGATGATGGCTACTCATGGAGTCTCTCCTATACATCGGCGGGCCCATCTGCGTCTGGGAAACAGTGCTGCGGTGGAGTGGAGCACCGCCCACCCGACAGTCCCTTGAGAGGTCCAGAAATTGCCGAGAGGCGGGCTTCTCCAACACCGGAACAGACAGCAGGATCTCGGCGGCCTATGGGTCGTTCAGGAGATTCCATTCGCTCGTCTCTTGCGGTGAATCGACCTTACTCCTAAAGCCGAACAGACGGGGGCTGTAGCGGGACCCGTTCGGACCTCAGTTGTGCCGGGTGACGTCTACGGTGTCGGTCCGGTGATAGTTGTGCATCCGCCCCGCCGTGTCCCCGACCTGGACGCGACCCTGGTCACCATGGATCATGCACACGTCGTACTGCCCGTTGACACCCTCGGCCTTCACCCGGTCACCTGTCCGCAGATCGGCCACCATCATGTCCCTTATCTCGACGAACGCCACGCCGGTCAGGCCGCTGAACCGGCCGGGTGAGCGGCCCTGGCCAAGGCGCGGAACGGCAATTCGGCGTCCTCGAGGTGATGGTTGGCGTCGTGGAGGGCCAACCGGACCATCTCGGCGGCGGCTGGACCGAGGCGAGCGCTTTCCCAGCGTGCGGCGGTCGCTACGTCGATGGTGGCGATCAGGCGATCCGCATTTTCGACGACAGATGCGAGAATCGCCCCAGCCGACGACGCATGGACTTGCGCGGGCGCCAGCTTGGGGGCTTCGGTCCCGACCAGCTGACACAAGTCCCTGTTCGCCGCTGCAAGGACGCTGCACGCCCTGAGGACTGACGCCATCGGCGACCACGGTCCCTTCGGGCCACGCTCCCGGAGCGAACCAACGGGATGGACGAACAGCCCAACACATCGCCGTTTGACGAGTCGGGTCATGATCACCGCGTCCGACCGATCGAGGTCATTTTCCCTTTGCCCACAACGGCCGCAAGCCAGCCCCGGCACTTCACACCCTGGCCTCGGCCTACGCTCAAGCCTGGCGTTGCCTAATGGACTGCTGGCCACCTGCAACATCTCGGGTCCCCCCTTGTCGACGACTTCGCCAGAGCAACGAGGTGCTACCACCAGCGTACACTCACCACACCGTCGACCCAGAACCGGGGACCGGGGCCTAGACAGCCCGGCCGGGCCGTCACCTTCCGTAGCCTACCTGGTTTGGCTGCGCACCCGGACGGCCTCGTGCTCATGCCAGAGATGTTTTCGGCGGCGGAGTTGTCTGCCGCTTCCGGCGTCGGTGGTAGAGAGCAGCGTCCGCCCGTTCGATGACGTCTTCGGGCGACTCATCTGCTTGCAGTTCTGCGAGCCCAAAGGTGACCGAGCCCTGGTCCGCACCCTGTTTTAGCAACCGGTTGACGAGCCCGAGGCGCGTCTCGATGTCGGCCATGTTGAGACCGGAGATCGCGCACAGGAACTCGTCGCCCCCGTATCGGAGGATCAGATCGTAGGAGCGAAGCTTCGCTCTCAACGTGTTGGCAACCTGGACGAGCATCCGGTCACCGGCGGCGTGGCCGCCCGAATCGTTGATGGCCTTGAGGCCGTCGACGTCGACGAACCCAACCACAAGCGGCTGTCCGGTCCGTTTCACCCTGGCCATTTCCCGTCTCAACTCCACCAATCCTGCGCCCCTCAGATACACACCGGTGAGAACATCAAACGCCGTAAACTGACGTTCCGCTGCTGACGTCTCCCGCTCGGCGAGAGCAGTATCACGGTCATGGCTGGCTTGGCTGCGCTCACCGGCCCCGGACTGGCGATCGGCCTGCGCAGTGCTGCGGTCATGTCCGGCTTGGCTTCGTTCGCCGGCTCCGGACTCGCGGTCAGCCAGCGCAATGAAGCGGTCACGCTCGGCCTGCGCACGCTCACCCGCACCCGCTCGGCGATCCTGGAGCGCTCGATGGCGGTCGGAGGCGGCATTTCGTCTTGCCGACCTCGCCGCCGTTCCGGCTTCCTTCGACGGTTCGCCGTCGTCTCGTCGCACAGCAGTTCTGTAACACCGCTCCTCGGCTGCTTCACGGTGGTCTGCGGCACGGTCTCGGTCGTCGGCGGCTTCGTCGCGCTGTGCGCCAGCCAGGTCGCGTTCGTCCGCTGCCTGGTCTCGGTCGTCGGCGGTATCGTCTCGGTCATTCGCAGCATGGTCACGGTCGTCGCCAGCCTGGTCTCGTTCTTCGATGTCCCAGGGTCCGTCGACGACATGTGCCGGCTCGCCGAAATCGGTTTCGTCGTTGGCAACCACGCCCAAACCTTAGCGAGCGAGCCTCACACCGCCGAGCCTGCCGCGGCGCGGTATGGCCGGGTTGAGGTTTGGGGGGCGTGAGCCTCGCTCGGGGAAGGCGAAAGGTCTGACGCAGGAGGGGACGCCGTGAAAGCGCCCCCTCCCTGTGGTTCGTACCCGTGTCTTGCCAAGTCGGCGGCCAGACCACCACCGGAACACCACTCGATGTCAGCCACCGGAGTCCAGGTCCAGAAATTCACGGCCAAGGAGCCGCCAGACCTGCGGAACGTAGGCCTTGGGTCACCGACCGCAACCAACCCGAACCGCTCAGTCGGTAGCGATGTTGCTGACGTTGGCCTCCCGGATGGCCCGCATCGTCGCCTTGCGCGTGGGGCGGTCGAGGCGGTCGATGTAGAGGATGCCCTGGAGGTGGTCGGTCTCATGCTGCAGGCACCGAGCCATCATCCCCGTCCCCGCCACCTCGACCGGTTCTCGGCGGATGTCGAAGCCGGTGACCACCGCCCGCTCGGCCCTTGGCGTCTCGGCGTGAATGCCCGGGATGGACAAGCAACCTTCTTCGCCCTCTTGAGTCCCCTCGGTCGCTACCAGGGTGGGATTGACGACATAGCCCTCCACGCCGTCGATGTTGTAGGAGAACACGGCCAGGCTGACCCCGATCTGGGGCGCAGCGAGGCCAGCCCGACCGGGGAGGCGGCAGGTCTCGATCAGGTCGTCGACCAGCAGGGCCAGGCGGTCATCGAACGATGTCACCGGTCGGCAGGGCTGACGGAGCACCGGGTCACCAAGCTGGCGGATGGGGCGGATGGCCATGCCCGCAGTCAATCATGGTCAGGCTGGGGAGCTCACCGGAGCGTATCCTGGCGGCGATGGCCCGTCCTGCGCTCCTCACCACGCGCCCTCGCTGGTGAGCGAGGGCACCGATCCGTCGGCCCAGGGTGAGGCCATCGTCATCCAGTCGGGAGACATCGCCCTCGCCGCCTACCTCGCTCGACCGGCACCGTCTGCGGCGGGCGGAGCGGGCCGCCAGGGTCTGGTGCTCTGCCACGGCTTCCCGGTGACCCAGGCCCAGGCCGCCACGGCCGACGGCTACCGGGAACTGGCTGACCGCCTGGCCGCCGACACCGGCTGGATGGTGATGACCTTCAGTTTCCGGGGGACGGGACGATCCGGCGGCAACTTCTCCCTCGGGGGTTGGTTGGCCGATCTGCAGGCGGCGACCGAGGCGCTGCGGAGCATGCCGGGGGTCGAGGAGGTATGGCTGTGCGGCTTTGCCGCCGGTGGCGCTCTGGCCCTGTGTGCCGCCGGGGAGGATGCTCGCATCTTCGGCGTAGCGTCCTTCGCCGCCCCCGCCGACTTCGGCGACCGGGCCAGCGACGCCCGGCGCTTCGTGGCTCAGGCCCGGACCGCAGGCCTGATCCGCGACCCGAACTTCCCCTCCGACCTGGAGGGCTGGGCCCGCCAGCTACGCGAGATCCGGCCTCTCAGCGTCATCGGCAAGATCCCGCCCCGCCCCGTGCTGATCGTGCACGGCTCCAACGACGAGGTCGTTCCCCTACTGGACGCCCGCGCCCTGGCCGACGCTGCTGAAGGCGAGCTGGAGCTCCGGGTGCTGGTGGGAGCCGGGCACCGCCTCCGCCACGATCCCCGCGCCATCGCCCTGCTGATCGGTTGGATGGACCGCCAGCGCTGACCGCCGGCGCCGTTGGTGCGCATGGCTCTCAGCGTGTTGCTGATTCCCTCGGAGTAGATGGTGGTCGGCGCCCTCGACGTGCCGGCGCCGAGGGCCGAGACAACGGCTTCCACTACGTTGAACGACGACGGGCCCGAGCCGCCCAGCGGGTCGCTCACACGATGCCGGCAGCGCACGCCCCCGGCTCGAGGCCCAGGTCGGTCCGCTCGCCCGGGGTGAGATGCGCCAGGGCGTCGAGCGGCTGGGCCCGGACGGCGACCACGGCGCCAGCTGCGGTGGCGACCACCACGGCAGCGAAGATGCCGGTGGCGGCCAGAAGGCCCAGCGACCCGGTGAGGACGCCGACGGCGATCACGGGGAAGGCCAGGGCCAGGTACCCGACCATGTTGTACGCAGAGATGATCTCCGCCCGCTGTCGGGGCGGCGCGATCTCGTTGACCAGCGCCAGGCTGCCCATGAAGGCCACCCCGCCACCGAAACCGACCGCCACGGTACCCAGGGCGAACAGCGGCGTCGACGTGGCGGCCAGTGAGGTCCACACCAAAGCGATGCCGACGCCCAGGCTGGTGGCCCCGGCCGCCATGGAACGCCGGGGGCTCCACCGGCGCAGGCGAATCTGGCTGATCCCGCCCAGCAGGTTGAAGGCGAACAGCAGGGCACCGGCGGCGGCGTGGCTGCGGACATGGAGCAGCTGCGCCTGAATGGACGGGCCGAGCGCAGCGTAGAGCGCGCCGATCGACCAGGCCACGGCCACCACGAGACCGGCCACCAGGAACGAACGGCGGATGGCGGGCGGCACCTGCGGCCGGGTGAAGCGTGCCCGCCCTGCGTTGTCGGACGCCAGGCGTGGGACCGTTTCGGGCAGTCCGATCAAGAGGGGCACGGCCACGGCGATGAGGCCGAGTTCGATGACGAAGGGCAGGACGGTCGGGCCCGGGAGGTACTGCGCGCATAGCCCGAACAGCAGCGGGCCCGACGCCGCTCCGGAGACAAAGGCCACCGTGTTGATCAGTGAGGCCCGGCGATGATCCCCCTCGACGTCGAGCTCGACCAGGGCGGCGGTGACGGCCCCGGCCAGCGTGCCCGTGGCGAAGCCCTGGACCGCCCGAGCCACGAACAGCCACCCGACGCTGCCAGCGAGGAGGAACAGCACGGCGCTGGCGGCCAGCAGGATCGTGGCCGGCACCATGACCCGCTTGCGGCCCACCCGATCGGAGAGGCGGCCGACCGTGAGCAGAGCGGCCAGGACGGCCACAGCGTAGGTTGCGAAGATGGCGGTCACCACCAGCGACGAGAAGTGCCACTGCTTCTGGTAGATGACGTAGAGGGGAGAAGGCGCGTTGCTGGCCAGCAGGGCGATGTAGAGGACGTAGGCGACACCCAGCTGATGCCCGCCCAGCTGATGCCTGCCCACGGGGGGCCGGCGGCGGGGGAGAGCGTCTGAGCCGATGATCACCCTTGGATGCTAGGTCCTTTCCCTACTGGATGATCCCGGCTGCCGCTCTGGCCTTGGCCTTAACTTAATCTGCTGCTTGTAGGCCCGCACCTCCCGCAGCGAGGCGTCGTCGGTGATGTCGGCCACTGACCGACGGCTGCCGGACTCGGCGAACTCCCCGGCGACCTGCTTCCAGCCTCGGGGGCGTACGGCCATCTGCTTGCCGAGGAGGGCGACGAAGATCTTTGCCTTCTGCTCGCCGAAGCCCGGCAGGGCCCGCACGCGGCGCAGGAGCTCCTTGCCGCTGCGCGCCCCGTTCCACACCGATGCGGCATCGCCGCCGTAGTCGTCGACCAGGATCTGGCACAGGGCCTGGACGCGCTTGGCGTTGGCCGCCGGGAAGCGGTGCAGCGCCGGGCGATCCACGAACGCGGCGATGAGGGCGTCGGGGTCCATGGCGGCGATGACGCCGGCGTCGAGGGGTCCGCCGAGGCGTCGACACAGCTCGGCTGGACCGGCGAAGGCCTTCTCCAGAGGTATTTGCTGGTCGAGGACCATGCCAATGAGCAGCGCCAGCGGATCCTCGGAGATGAGCTGGTCAGAAGCCGGATCCTGGCTCAGATGAAGCATCGAGGGGAAGGGTATCGTGTCTCCAGACGGGATGACGCCGGACTGGGTTGCGGAGATCCTTGACGAGGCAGACGGGCGTGCGGCAGCATCGTGAACCTGTGCGACAGCAACGTGTGCCCGGCGGTCACAGGCCCTTTTGGAGCACGAAGGGGTAGACCGGGCCGTGCCCGGCGGTGACCAGCAACTGGGCCACCACGGTCATCGTCCAGCCGCTGGACCACAGGTCGTCGACGACCAGTACCGGACCCGACCGGCCCTCGGTGCCGGCCAGCTCGAAGGTGGCCCACACGTTGGCCCACGCGTAGGCGGAGTTGCCCATGTCCGCCTGGGGCGGCCCCGGCCGGACCCGGGAGATGGCGTCGACAACGGGGAGCTTGCCGATCAGCCCGATCCGCTCGGCCACCGCCCCCGACAGGGTCGGCCGGCGCACCGACGGGATCCAGGTGACCCAGGTGGGGCGACCGTCGGGCCACCGCCACCGGGCCAACACGTCGACCATGCCCGCCACCAGGTCCTCGTCGAGCTCGGCGTCGGGGTGGTCGAGCGCGGCGCGCACGAGACGATCCCAGCCGGGACTGCCGGCCAGGCTCAACGCCCGCCCACATCGAGGTCGCTCGTCGTCAGGGATGCGGCCCTTGACGTCGTCGACCCCCGACGGCCACATCTTGCGGGCCTCGAGCACCACCGACCGGTCACGCCCGGCGCTACGGGCCCGGCTGACGAGCCCGGCGTCTGGATCCGACCAACTCCGGGGTCGGCAGCGGTCGCAACGCCCGCACTGCCAGGCGGGCTTCAGGTCGGGGTCGTCGAGGGCTCCCCTCAGGAACGCCATGCGGCAGCCGGGGGAGCGTTGGTAGGCGACCATGAGGTCCTGATCGGCGGTTCTTGCCGCCCGGACCCGGGCATAGCGCCCCTCGTCGTAGGCCCACGGCTCAGTGGTCCGCAGCCAGCCTCCCTTGACCCTCCGGGCCGCCCCTTCGACGTCGAGAACCTTGAGCATGGTGGTCAGGCGGGTCCGTCGCAGGTCCACCCGGGCCTCGATCACCGACTCCGACACCGGTCGCGGCGACCCCTCCAGGACTCGCACCACGGCTTCGGCTTTTTCCCGGGGCGGGAACGACACGCTGTCGAAGTACCGCCAGATGCGAGCGTCGTCGGGGCCCGGCAACAGGACGGCCTCGGCATGGTCGAGGGCCCTCCCGGCCCGTCCCACCATCTGGTAGTAGGCGGTGATCGACGACGGGGCCCCGTGGTTGATGACGAAGCCCAGGTCAGGCTTGTCGTAGCCCATGCCCAGCGCGGAGGTCGCGACCAGAGCCTTGAGGTCGTTGTTGCGCAACGCCGCCTCCAGCTCCAGGCGCTCATCGGGGGCGGTGGCCCCGGTGTAGGCCCGGGCCTCGATGCCCGTCGACCCCAGCCATGCCGCAGTGTCTGCGGCGGCGGCCTGGGTCAGGGTGTACACGATCCCCGATCCGGCCATCCCGGCGATGTGGGTGGCCATCCACGCCAGGCGCTCGGCGCCGTCGCTCAGCTCGACGACGGACAGGAACAGCGATGCACGCTCGAGCGTGCCGCGCAGCGTCACGGGCTCCACGCCCAGTTGACCGGTGAGATCCTCGACCACCTGGTCGGTGGCGGTAGCTGTCGTGGCCAGCACCGGGGTACCCGGGGCCAACCGGGCCAGCGCCGTGCGGATGCGCAGGTAGTCCGGGCGGAAGTCGTGGCCCCAGGCGCTGATGCAGTGGGCCTCGTCGAGGATGAGCAGGCCGACGCGATCAGCGAGCCCGGGAAGGACGTCGGCTACGAAGCCGGGATTGTTGAGGCGCTCTGGGCTGATGGCCAGCAGATCGACGGTGTCGGATCGAAGTGCTTCCTCCGCGTCATCCCAGTCGTCCACGTTGGCGGAGTTGATGGTGAGCGCGTTGAGGCCCATCTGCTGAGCGGCGGCGATCTGGTCGCGCATCAGCGCCAGCAACGGAGAGATCAGCAGGGCGGGGCCACGGCCCCGTTCCCGCAGGATCTTGGCCGACGCGAAGTAGATCAACGACTTGCCCCAACCGGTGCGCTGCACGACCAGGGCGCGGCGCCCCTCGTCAACGACGGTCTCGATAGCCGATGCCTGGTCGGCCCGGAGCGTCGCTGTCGGTCCGGCGAGAGCCTCGAGCAGTTCCTGGGCGCGAGCAACGCTCCGGGCGCTCATCGCTGCCACCTTGCCGAGGATGACCTGGTGTTCGAAATCAGCGTGTCCCGGCTCAGAGCATGCGGGGATCAGCGACGTCGGGGTCGATGCCGTAGGCTTCGATGGCGGCACCGACCTCGTCGGCCTTGGCGTCGCCGGTGGCCCGCAGCCCGTCGAGCACGGCGACGACGACGTGGGCGGCGTCGGTCTCGAAGTGGCGCCGCAGTGCCTCCCTGGTGTCGGACAGGCCGTAGCCGTCCGTGCCCAGGGCGCAGAACTGGCGGGGCACCCAGCGGGCGACCTGGTCGGGGACGGCCTTGATGAAGTCCGTCACGGCCACGACGGGACCGCTGCACGCGTCGAGGGCCTCGGTGACATAAGGGGAGCGGGGTTGCAGGGTGGGGTGGAGGCGGTTCCAGCGCTCCACGCTCAGCGCGTCCTCCCGCAGGGCTTTGTAGCTGGTCGCCGACCACAGCTCGACCGCCACATCGTGGTGTTCGGCGAGGAGCCGCTGAGCCTCGACGGCGGCCTGAGAGGCACTCCCGGAGAACAGCAAGGTGGCCCTCCGCTTTGGGCCGTCCGGAGCGTCTGCGAAGCGGTAGAGGCCTCGGAGAATGCCCTCGTCGACGTTGGCTTCCTTCGGCTTGGAGGGCATCGCATAGTTCTCGTTGTAGAGGGTCACGTAGTAGAAGATGTCCTCCGGTTCCGGCCCGTACATCCGCCGGATGCCGTCCGCCACGATCGTGGCCGTCTCGTAGGCGAACGCCGGGTCGTAGGCGGCCAGGTTGGGCACCGTGGATGCCAGGACCAGCGAGTGGCCGTCGTCGTGCTGCAGGCCCTCGCCCATCAGTGTGGTCCGCCCGGCGGTGGCGCCCAGCAGGAAGCCCCGGCCGCGCATGTCTCCGCACGCCCAGATGAGGTCGCCGACTCGCTGGAAGCCGAACATGGAGTAGAAGATGAAGAAGGGGATCATCGGTTCGCCCCACGTGGCATATGACGTGGCCGCCGCCGTGAAGTCGGCCATGCTGCCGGCCTCGGTGATCCCTTCCTCGAGGATCTGCCCGTCCTTGCCCTCGGAGTAGGACAGCATCAGCTTGGAGTCGACCGGCTCGTAGAGCTGTCCGAGCGGAGCGTAGATCTTGACCTGCTTGAACAGACCGTCGAGCCCGAAGGTCCGCGCCTCGTCGGGGATGATGGGCACGACCCGCTGACCGATGCCCTCGTCGCGCACCAGGTTGCGCAGCAGGACCGCGAACGCCATCGTCGTCGACACCTCTCGCTCCCCCGAGCCCTCGGCGAACTCGGCGAACGTCTTCGCCTCCGGCTCGGGGAGCACCTTGGCTCGCACCGTCCGCTGCGGGAGGGTGCCCCCCAGCGCTTGGCGACGGGAGATCATGTATTCGTACTCGGGGCTGTCCGGGGCCGGCTTGAAGAACGGAGGCTTGCCGGCGGTGAGTGCCTCGTCGGGGATCTCGTCGTTGAGGAAGAGCCGGTCGCGCAGCGCCTTGAGCTGCTTGGCGTTCATCTTCTTGATCTGATGTGTCGAGTTGCGGGCCTCGATGTCAGGGCCGAGCGTCCACCCCTTGATCGTCTTGGCCAGGATCACCGTCGGCTGGCCGGTGGTCTCCGTGGCTGCCTTGTACGCCGCGTAGAGCTTCCGGTAGTCGTGGCCGCCTCGGGGCAGGTTTCGCAGATCATCGTCGGAGAGGTGCTCGACCAGCGCCCGCAGGCGGGGATCCTGACCGAAGAAGTGCTTGCGGATGTATGCCCCATCCTCGGTGGCCAGCTTCTGGAACTCACCGTCGACCGTGGTGTTCATCTTGTTGAGCAGCACCCCGTCGACGTCGCGGGCCAGCAGCTCGTCCCACTTGGAGCCCCACACCACCTTGATGACGTTCCATCCCGCACCCCGGAAGGTTGCCTCCAGCTCCTGGATGATCTTGCCGTTTCCCCGAACCGGGCCGTCGAGGCGCTGCAGGTTGCAGTTGACCACGAAGATGAGGTTGTCGAGCTGCTCACGGGCGGCCAGCGACAGGGCTCCGAGCGTCTCCGGCTCATCACACTCCCCGTCGCCCAGGAAGCACCACACCCGGCTCTTGGAGGTGTCGACGATCCGCCTGTTGTGCAGGTACCGGTTGAAGTGAGCCTGGTAGATGGCGTTGAGGGGACCCAGACCCATCGAGACGGTGGGGAACTCCCAGAAGTCCGGCATGAGCCTTGGGTGGGGGTACGACGACAGCCCGCCGGGACCAGGTTCGCCTTCGGCCGACGGCTGCTGGCCAGCCAGCTCCAGGCGGAAATTGTCCAGCTGGCCCTCGCTCAGGCGCCCGTCCAGATACGCCCGGGCGTAGATCCCCGGGGCGGCATGACCCTGGAAGAAGACCTGGTCGCCGGTCTGGTTGTTGTCCTTGCCGCGGAAGAAGTGGTTGTAGCCGACCTCGTAGAGGCTGGCCGAGCTGGCGAAGGTGGCCAGATGCCCGCCGATCCCCTCCGCCTTCTGGTTGGCCCGGACCACCATGATCGCTGCGTTCCAGCGGATGAAGGCCCGGATCCGCCGCTCGATGTCCTCATTGCCGGGGAACCACGGCTCCTGGTCCGGGGGGATGGTGTTGACATAGGGGGTGGAGACCGTGGCCGGGAACCCGACCTGACCGGCCGTCGCTCGCTCCAGCAAGGTCATGAGCAGGAACCGGGCCCGGGTCTTGCCGTGGGTGTCGAGTATCGCCTGGAAGCTGTCCACCCACTCAGCAGTCTCATCGGGGTCGATATCGGGGAGCTGGTGTGAGAAACCGTCGAAGATCACCTCACCATGGTCGCGCGCGAACCACAAGGTTGCTTCGCCGATCAGTCCTCGGACTTTGCCCAGAAATGTGGTTCGACCGGCCACACGAGCTGAGAGTTGAGGGTGATGTTGTTCTACTGGACGGCCCGGCCGCCGAAGTTGAGGAGCCGGGTCTGGGGGTCGGCGTCGGCGGGTGGGTCGATCTTGGGGGCGAAGCCTCCCGGTCGTCGGATCGCCTCATCCAACGGTACCAAGAACTCCATCGCCTTGGCCACCGCCTCCGGGTCAAGCTGCTCCTCCTGCCCGGTGGCCCGGGCCAGGTCCCAGGTGTGGAAGAGGGTGTCAGCGCACAGCAGCCGGCCGACCAGCGACTCGAATGACTGCTCCCCGAACATCCCGCTCACCGTCCGGGATGCCCGGTCGGGGTCGGCGAGGGCGGCCCTGACGGCCGCCGACGCTTTAGGCCAATGGACAGTCAGGTCTTCCGCAGCATCAACCTCCTGCGGTGGAGAGCTCTCCAGATTGGCCACCATTCGCCCGTGGGTGGCGATCACATGAGCGACCAACTCCCGGACATCCCACTCCGAACAGGGCGTGGGGACCGCCCACTGCTCGGGGGTGATCCGGCGCAGGCGGGAGCCGAAGCCGTCCCCCACGCGCTCGTAGCGATTCGAGACCTCGGACATGCCGAAATGCTATCCGGGTGAGGTGGCCGAAGTATTCGCCGAGCCGAGTAGGGTCCAACGCTGTCGTTGGCCGCCTACCGATTCGCAGTGGTCGGTTCGGGGGGAAGACGCCTGGATGGCGATCTCACGTCTGGCGGTTCTGGCACGTTTACTGGGTGTGAGGGAAGAACCGTTCGAGACCGTGGTGGAGCGGCACGGGCCGATGGTGCTGCGGGTGTGCCGTGCCGTGCTGGGACCCGCGGTTGCGGATGACGCCTGGTCGGAGACGTTCCTGTCCGCGATGCGGGCGTATCCGGACCTGGGTTCGGGCAGCAACGTCGAGGCGTGGTTGGTCACGATCGCCAAGCGCAAGGCCATCGACCAACTACGGGCGGCGTCCCGGCGGGCGGTCCCCACCAACGATGTGCCGGAGCGGCCGAGTGAGGACCGGCGCGCGGGGGGTTGGGAGTCCGACTTGTGGGCGGCGCTGACCGGGTTGCCGCCCAAGCAGCGGGAGTCGGTTGCCTACCACTACATCGCCGGGCTGGGCTATGCCGAGGTCGCCGAGGTTGTGGGCGGCAGCGCGGACGCAGCGAGGAGGGCGGCCGCAGATGGGGTCGCCGCGCTGCGCAAGACCTACCTGGACCCGCGGGTTGAACGAGTCGTTGAAGGAGAGAGGTCCTGATGGCCGCAGGTCAGAACTCCGGTGTCGGCGACCTGTTCGCCGAGCTGCCCGAGATCGACGAGGACGCGCAATCCAGGTTGCACTTCCGCCTGGTCGCCGCCGCCGCCGACGAGGGGATCCTCGATGTCGCCTACCGCAGCGTTGACACCCCCGTCGGCACCCTGTTGGTGGCCGCGACCCCCATGGGCCTCGTTCGGGTGGCGTACGCCTGCGAGGACCACGACAAGGTGCTGGGGCAGCTGGCCGCCCGGATCAGCCCTCGGATACTTCGCGCCTCGGACCGTCTCGACTCCGCCGCGCGGCAGATCGACGAGTACTTCGCCGGCCAGCGCAGCCGTTTCGATCTGCCACTGGACTTCCAGCTGTCCTCCGGCTTTCGCCGCAGCGTCCTCGCGCAGCTGCCCGGCATCGCTTATGGGCACACCGCCAGCTACGCGGCCGTCGCGGCCGCAGCAGGTAACCCGAAGGCGGTACGGGCGGCAGGCACGGCGTGTGCGACCAACCCGCTGCCGGTGGTAGTGCCCTGTCATCGGGTTGTGCGTAGTGACGGCACTGTGGGGAACTACGTCGGCGGGGCCGACGCCAAGAAGATCCTGTTGAGCTTGGAATCAGCAGCATGACCTCCACCGCTCGGAGCGAGAAGACCGAGAGTGCGGCCCAGCTGCTACTCCCGCCGAATGAACGGGCATCTCCGGGTGTCACGACGAGGTTGGCCGCTTCCGGTCCACGGTCGACCTGGCCCGCTACAGGTCCGGCTCCGGCCAGTACCGCTGCTTCGAGCGTCCCTTCCCGGATCTGGTCGCCCAGCTGCGCGACGCCTTCTACCCTCACCTGTTGACCCCGCCAGGACCGGGAGTACGTTCTGGTCGGCTTACCCGGCCGCGCGCGGTCCGTCTGCCGGCGGAGTACGGGGCCTCGAAGCAGTCGACCGGCGGCCTGTCGTGACGCGGCTAGGCGGCCGGGGGACCTCGACAGAGCCACTAAGGCCTGGCGCCACAGCGCAGCTTGGGACCGGGGACGGCTGCGAGTGCTACGGCAACCATGATCTGGCGGCGATGAGGGATGTGTCGGCCCCGGACGTGGTGTGGACCATCCCGGCTCCCCATCCGGCGCCGGTGCGAAGCGCCGGGATTTCGGAAAGGGTGATCTCACATTCGGGACCACCCGGACGTCTACAAGCCGAGAGATGTTCCCCGAAAGGGTTTTGCGGGGCAACCACGAGGAGCTGATGGCACCGATGAGGTAGTTCACAGGGGCTGTTCGTCGTCACCACGATCCTAGTCATGACCCGCTTTGTGCAATCCACGAAAGGAAACAACCATGTCAGAAGAAAACAAAACCATCGTAGGCCGCTGGTTCACCGAGTTCTGGGGGAACCCCTGGAACCCCGGGGTCATCGACGAGCTTGCCGCCCCGGACATCCGCTTCGAGTACTCGATGCACTCGCCCCGCCGCGGCCGAGACGACGTGAGGAGCTTCGCCACTGACTTTCGCGCCGCGTTCCCTGACCTGAACTTCTGGGGCGTAGCCGACCTCCTCGCCGAGGGCGACTACGTCGTCGGCCAATGGGACGGCGGCGGCACCCACACCGGCGGAGCCTTCAGCGACCTCCCCCTCGGGTCCCTCCCGGCGGGCTCCGGAAAAAGGATCCACTTCACCGGAACGACCGTGCTCCGGGTCGAGAACGGCTTGATCACGCAGGAGCTCGGCCAGGATGACGGCGTGACCGTGCTGAAACAACTGGGCTTGATTCCCAACGAATAGGATGTCCCAGTCCCAGGCCATACGGACACCTCTTTCCCCTTCCCGGCGACGGGCAGTTGTTCTGCCGATGGATGGTGGGTTCACCGCCAGGCAAGAATGAGAGAGGTTTGCTCACTCCCGGCTTGTCACACTGTGCGGTATGAACCGGGACGAGACGACCGTGTACACCGATGGCGCCTGCTCGGGAAACCCTGGTCCCGGCGGGTGGGCTTGGGCGGTGCCCGATGGGGCGTTTCGCAGCGGGGCCGCGGCCGCCACCACCAACCAGCGCATGGAGCTCCGAGCGGTCCTCGACGCCGTTGGTCGCTTCCCGGGACCCCTGGAGGTGGTGAGCGACTCCACCTATGTCGTCAACTGCTTTCGGGACCGATGGTGGGAGGGCTGGCTGCGGCGGGGTTGGACGAACTCCCAGAAAAAGGCGGTGGCTAACCGCGACCTGTGGGAACCGCTGATCGATGCCTACCGGGTCGATCCGCGGCGGGTCCGTTTCCGGTGGGTCAAGGGTCATGCCGGGGATCGCATGAACGACCTGGTCGACCGTCTGGCCGTGGAGGCGGCCAGAACCCAGGAGGGGCGCGAGGGTGGTGCTCCACCGACCAATCTCGGCCCCGCAGACAAGGCGGGGGTGGCGACACTGGCCGCCACGACCCCCGATGCCCGGATTCCCGCCGGTCACCGAATTGTCGTCGGCGGTCTTCGTCCTCCCGCGCTCGGTGGCTATGGCGAGACGCCGGCGGCCGCCTCCGTTCGGAAGAGGCTGGTGGAGATCCTCGCCGCCAAAGCGAAGCTCCACCCCGACCTCGTGGTGGTGACCGGCCTGGCGCTGGGGGCTGAGCAACTCGGTGCCGAAGCGGCTGGCCGGGCAGGGGTTCCCTACGTGGCCGTGCTTGCCTTTCCGGACCAGGACGCCCGCTGGCCGGCGCCGAGCAGGTTGCATTTCGCCGACCTGGTCGCCAAGGCGCAAGCGACCGTACTGCTGCAGGGTCGGCCCCCTACCGGGCGGCAGGCGGGCGGGGGAGCGCTGGCCCGTCGTGACGCGTGGCTGGCCCGAAACGCCGCGGAGGCCCTGGTCGTGTGGGACCGCGACGACACCGTCACCGGCCGGCTGGTGCGATCCCTCCAGGACCATCTCGGCGAGGAGGAGGTCTGGGTCGTCGAACCGTGATGATGCTACCGGCTCCGTGAGAGGGGGTCAGCGGCGGGCCAGGCGCCGCCCCAGCTCGAGCACCGGCTTGATCTCCTCGATGCCGAGGGCCCGTGCCCCGAGGAAGTACACGCCGGCGCCGACGGTCACCTCAACGATCAACCGCCCGAGGAGGCCCGGGGTACCCCCACCTGTGGGCAGGACCGAGCGGAGCGTGGCCAGGACGGCCCCCATGACAGCGGACACCACCGCGATGCGCCACAGGGCCCGGACAGTGAGGGAGCCGCCGAGCGAACCGACCCGCCGGCGCAGTCCGACAGCGGCGACCACGGCGACGACGGAATAGGGGACGGACCAGGCCAGGGCCAAGCCTTGCACGCCCCAGGCGTGGTACGCCGGGTACGTGGCCACCAGGCTGAGGGCGTTCTCCAGCGCGTACATCCTGAACATGCTCCTGGTGTCCTGCATGGCCTGGTAACCCCGCATGAGCAGCACGAAGGCGCTGAAGCCGGGGAGGCCGACCACGAACCCGATGAGGGTGTCACCCAGGACCTTGGCTCCCGCAGCGTGGACCTGACCGTGCTCAACGGCGAGGTTGATCAACGGTTGGGCGAGGAGCGCATAGCCGACCGCCGCCGGTACGAGGAAGGCCAGGGTGACCCGGAGGCTACCGATCATGCGCTTGGCGAAGCCCAGGCGGTCCATCCTGCTCCACTTCTCGGCCAGGTCGGGAGTCAGAGCGGAGGCGACGGAAACGGCGAAGAGGGCATAGGGAAGCTGGAAGAACTGGTAGGCGTTCTGGTAGGCGGTGGCGTCGCCCGTGTGCTTGCCGGCGAAGACCAGGATGACGTTGAGTGAAACCTGGTTGGCGAGGACGACCCCGAGGAGCCAGCCGGAGAGCCCGACGACCTGGCGCACCGCGGGGTGGTGCAGATCCCAGACTGGGCGGAGGCGGACGCCCGAGCGGACCATGGCCGGGACCTGGACGAGGAGCTGCACCACGTAGCCGAGCGTGGTTCCGATGCCGAGCACGGCGATGGCCCGGTGGTCGCCCCGGAACACGCTGACGTCGGTGCTCTGGGCGACGGCGTCGGTCGCCCCGATGGCGATTATGGCAATCACATTGTTGATCACCGGTGAGAAGGCGGCAGTTGCGAACTGGCGACGGGCGTTGAGCAGCGCCGTGCTGACCACGATCGCCCCGAGGAAGAACACCTGGGGAGCGAAGAGGTGCAGCAGCGACGTCCCCACGGCCCGTTCGTCTGTGGCCGCCGCGGAGTGGCCCTTCAGGGACAGATAGAACCGGATGATCAGCGGTGCCGCGACGACGAGCACCACGGTGATCACGGCCAGGGCGACAGTTATCGTGGTGAGGATGGCCGAGATGGCCCGGTCGCCGTCCTCGCGGTTCTTGTTGCGCAGCTGTTCGACGAAGACCGGAACCAGGCTCGCCGAGAGGATCCCCCCGAGCAGCAGGTCGTAGACGATGTTGGGTATGGCGTTGGCGTAGTTGTAGGCGTCGTCGACACCGCTCACGCCCAGGACGGCCAGGACGGCGATGACGCGCGCGAAACCGGTGAGCCGGGACAGGAGCGTCCCGGCGGCCATGATGGCGCTGTTGCGTCCGAGCGATGCCGCCTGGGACGGCATCGCCGCCCGGTCCGAGGGCGCTACCCGCGCCGAGAGCCGTCCGACATCGGCGGCCTGGCCGTTGCCCGCCCTTGCCGCCTGGGGTTGCTCGCGTCGCCGGGGTGGCCCTTGTGGGCCCTGCGGGGCGCGAGCACCCGACGATGGCCGGTTCGATCCTGGTCTGGGCGCCGCCGACTGCGGGGCAGCAGGCTGGGGCACATCGAGTCGAGCACCGGGCGGAGCGGTCCTGGGCTGCTCATGCTCGCCTCTGTCGGCCCGAATGGGCCGGAGCAGACCGCCGGTGAGGTCCTGGTCGAACAGCTCACCTGGCGGGCCCATGCCCGCCATGGTCGTCGAGGGGAGGGGCCGAGTCCAGTACGGGCAATCGAAGCCCCGGGCAAAACGCTCTCTTTTAGGCGTCCCCGCCGTGGACCAACCATTGCGAGGCACGCTCGGCCAGGGCGGCGATGGTGAGCGACGGGTTGACCGCCAAGGGCCCGGGCAGGATGGAACCATCGATCACGAAGAGCCCGGGGTGGCCCCAGACCTGGCCCCGGTGGTCGACGACGCCTGTCAGGGGCGAATCGCTCATGCAACATCCGCCCAGGGGATGGGCGGTGAGCAGTCGGCGCACCGGCCAACGCCATGGGAGGCTGGGTACGAAGCTTCCGCCCAGGGCCGTGCTGAACTGGCGCATAGCCTGTTCCATCTCCCGGTACATCCCTCGGCTCGCGGAGGGGTCCCAGTCCAGCTCGAACCGGCCGCGCTGATTGATGCGGAAGGTGCCATTGGCGGCGTCGGTGCCCATCCCCAGGTAGGGGAGGAACCGGGGCACCAGCGAGCCGGCGAAGACTTGTCGGGCAGGGAATCGGCCTCCACGGCGGGCGGCATGCACGTAGCCGATCGCGGCCTCGGCCACGTTGCGCATACGGCCGGCCGTGGGCAGGGCGCCATCGAAGAGCGAGGTGAGTGCGGGGGGATAACCGAGATCCTGCAGTTGGATGAGGTGGCGTGAGGATCGGCCCTGAACGAAGGCTCCGGCGGTGATGCTCGGGCCCTCGCTGGGATCGACGATCTGATCGGAGTGCTCGGTGCCGGCGAAGAGCATGTCGCCGTTGGGGGAGAATCGGCGACCGAGCGCTGAAGGCAGTCGGGGCAGGCTGCGATGGACGTCGCGGGCGCGGAGCAGCAGCTCGGAGGAGCCGAGGGTACCGGCAGCGACGACGACGGTGCGCCCCGTGACGCTGACCGGCTCCCCTTCCCCCGGGCGTCCCGGGTCGAGGGCGTTGGCGGTGACCGTGTACCCGGTCGACGCGGGCTCGATCCGGTCGGCCAGGTGGAGGGGACGGACCTCCAGGCCCGCCCGTTCTCCGAGCGGCAGGTAGGTGACATCGAGGCTGTTCTTGGCCCGCGGCCGGCAGCCGAGGAGGCAGTCTGCGGTGTAGTCGCACGGCTGTTGGACCAGGCCACTGAGGGGGTGTTGTCGAGTCGCGCCGGTATGGACCGCGACAGGCACGAGGTGGGCCTGGTAACCGGCCCGGTCGGCCGCCAGCAGGAACGCCTCAGTGCGCGAAGGGATGCCCTTGCCCTCGGGGGGCTGGAGCGGACGGGACTCGATGACGGTCTCTACGGCGTCGTAATAGCGGTCGAGCAACTGTCGGCTCAGCGGCTTCGGCCAGCCATAGCGCTCGAAGACGGTCGCCGGCGCCCGCAGCTGCACATTGAAGTAGTGGAGAGAGCCGCCCCCCACCCCGCTGCCCTGGATGATGTCGATGCGGCCGAAGACTCGATAGTCGAGGAACCCGTAGCTGTGCTGTTCGTCCCAGACTGCGCCCTCGGCGCCGGCAAAGGTACGTGGGTACTCCCCAGGCTCCCACCGCCGTCCGCGCTCCAGCAGACAAACCGACCGCCCCGCCTCTGCAAGCCGAGCGGCGACCACGGATCCCCCGAAGCCCGAGCCAACGACTACGACGTCGTATGGGTCGCTCACCTCGGTGGGCTTGGGGACTCCTGCCCGAAGGACTCCGGTGCCGGCAGCTCATCGGGGTCCCAGGGCAGCACCCCGTCGAAGTCCGGGCGGGCGGACCAGTCGAGGATCTGGGCCTCCATGTCGTCCTGGGTGTCGAAGCGCTTGGGCTCGTAGCAGCCGAGGGGGAACAGCGTGGTGCGCACCGGGCAACGGTTGCAGAAGGTGCAAGGGCGCTCGGGACCCTCCTTGCCCGCCCGGAACAGCTCGGGAAGGTCGGGGTTGGCGAGGAGTGGTCGGGCCATGGAAACAAGGTCGCACCCACCGCTGACAAGTGCTTCCTCGGCAACGGAACGGTGCTGGAAACCACCGTTGGCGATGATGGGCAGACCAACTTCCTGGCGGAACCTGCGGGCGTCGGGAAGGTTGACCGCCTCCTGGTAACGCCATCCGACGCTGGTGACCTTCTGCAGGATCGTCCTCGGGACAGCATTGAGGATTGCGGCCCGTGCCGCGGCCTTGGTCGAAAGGTGGCGAGTGGAGTTGGCGAACATCCTTATCTCATCGAGCGGGAAGTCGCCCGGTTGGTCGTGTGGATTGATGAAGCCGAAGCCGTTGGTGATGAGCAGGTACCCGACCCCGAGAGTCTTGAGCCATTTGCCGTATGCCAGATAGGTCCTGATGTCGTTGCCGAACAGGTAGTCCTTCAGCCGCCATGACGGAGGTAGGCGCAGGTTGAGGGGCAGATAGTTGTAGTCGTGGGCGGAGATGCGCACCCCGACGAGAAAGTCGGGGCCGACCTGGCGACGCACCTCGGTGATGACCTCGCGCAGGAACTGGAACCGCTTGGCCACCGAGCCGCCGTACCGGTCTGTGCGACGATTGATCGCCGGGTTGAGGAACTGTTGGATCAGGTACCCCTTGGTAGCGGTGACCTCGACCCCGTCGGCGCCTGTCTCGCGGACTCGCCTCGCCGCCTGACCGAACTCGTCCACCGACTGCTCGATGTCGCCGATCGACATCTCGGTTCGGGTGGAACGGTAGCCGTAGAGGAGGTCAAACCCGCTCGACGAGGAGACCTGGTCCTGGGATTGACTGAACAGGCTCGTTTGGGTGTGATATCCAGGGTCACCGATCTGAATGATGTAGCGACAGTCCTGCGTGTGGATCGCCCGGATTCCCTCGGCCAGGTGCTTGATGAACTTGTCCTGGCTGATCTGGGGGTATTCCATGGGGGACCACCGGTAGCGATTGACGTTGAGGGTGGCGGAAATGATGCCGCCCAGCCCATGTTGGGCAAACCGCAACTCGAAGTTCTTCCATGCGTTGCTGACAGTGCCGTCGTAGTATGCCGACCTCCCGCCCATGGACGATCGCAGCAACCGGTTCTTGAACGTGACGTCACCGATCGTCAGCTCATCGAAGATCATGCCCCCTCCTTGGTCGGCGCTTCCCCCCGGACCATGCGCGGATGGTCCGCCCAGATCAGGATACATCCGCGTCAGGATGCGGTCGACCCTCAGCGGGAGTAGCCGGTTCAGGCGTCGGGCGAACGATGCCGGTTGGCCACCGCCGTGAACGCTGCGGTCGTCTCCTCAGCTCGATCGAGGGAGGCATTCCGGGCAAGGGTCATGGGGCGGGGCGGTGCTCGGAGCCCTCCCCGAAGGTGAGACTGAGGACCCGGCTGTCGCTCCTGGCCTCCAGTCGGTGCCACACACCGCAGGGCACGACACAGACCTGACCGGTGTCGAAGTCCACCCGCTGCTCCCCGTCGTCATGTTCGAGCACGGCGGTCATCGTCCCTGACAGGCACACGTGGACCTCGTCGCCCCGGGGATGGACCTCACTGTGGCCTCTGGCGGCACCACTGGGGCCGGCACCCCACCAGAAGGCGGCGACCAGCCATCCGGGAAGGGGCTGCTCGCCGCTCATCACCGCTGGCCAGAACCGTTCGTCGACAGGTAGCACCTCAGCGCGTCCGCCATCGAGATGGAGAAAGGTGGCCGAAGGATCAAACGGGGTGGCAGGCGAGGACGAGGTCATGACCAGTCATCGTCGGGGCCATCCGGTTTCCGACGGGCACCCGAAACACACGACGCGCGACGCCGGCGTCAGCGGAGGTCGTGGTGTCGGACCGGACCGGCCCGCCGAGCCCGGACCCGAAGCTGGATGACCCGGACCAGGCTGACCAGCATGACGATGAGGCCGCCGGCCACCGCCCCGATCAGGATGAGCAGGCCCACCGGCAGGCGAAAGCTCAGACCCAGGTAGTGGACGCCGGCGTCGTTGAGGTTCTGGATGATGAACACCAGTACCAGGATCAGCACCAGCAGGCCGACCCCGACACCCACGTACGCCGTGCTGGATCGCGTCCGGCTGGGCGGCTGGGGCGGGGTTTGAGGCGGAGCCTCGGGAACTTCTTCGACGTCGGTGACTGCGGGGGATGTGGACGGGGAGGGGTCCGGGTCGAGCGCAGGCCGGGGAACGGGCACCGAGGGTTCGGACCGGGGAGCGTCCCCGGGCGTGCGTGGCGCCGAGGGTCCAGCGGAGGTGACCTCTGAGACAGGGGATGCCGAGGGCTGACGTTCAGGTTCGGAACGACGGGAGCGGGCCACGATCGCCTCTTACCCCGATTCGACGTTGTTCATGTGCTCACTACCATGGCGATGATGGTTGATGCCCTCTCGCCGCTCGACGGACGCTACGCGACGCAACTGACCGAGTTCGCGCACGCCTTCTCCGAAGAGGCGTTGATGCGCAAGCGCTTCGCCGTCGAGGTTCGCTGGCTGCTGACCCTGGCGGCCATTCCCCAGATCGTCGAGTTCGAGACCGTCCCTGAGGAGGCCGCGGCGGTCCTGCACGGCTGGGTCCGGGACTTCGGTCCCCGGGACCTGGCCCGGATCAAGACCATCGAAGCCACCACCAACCATGACGTCAAGGCCGTCGAGTACTACCTCAAGGAGCTCCTGGCCGGCATCGGCTTCGGGCCGACCGCCGAGCTTGTCCACTTCGCGTGCACCTCCGAGGACATCAACAACCTGGCGCACGCCCTGATGCTGGCCGACGGTCTGACCACCGGGTGGCTTCCCCTGGCCGACGGGCTGGTGGCCGAGATCACCGCCTTGGCCGAGGCCCACGCCGAGATGGCGATGCCCAGCCACACCCATGGCCAACCGGCCACCCCAACCACGCTCGGCAAGGAGCTGGCCGTCTTCGCTCACCGTTTCGCCCGGCAGGTCTCGGGCATTCGCTCCGCCGAGCTGCTGGGCAAGCTCAACGGGGCCGTGGGTACCTTCGGCGCCCACGCCGTCGCCTATCCTGAGGTCGACTGGATCGACGTGTCCCGCCGCTTCGTGACCGGCCTGGGACTGGGGTGGAACCCCCTCACCACCCAGATCGAGCCCCATGACTCTTTGGCCGAGGTCCTCCACGGCGTGGTCCGCTTCAACACCGTGCTCATCGACTTCTGCCGGGACCTGTGGGAGTACATCAGCCGCAACTACCTGCGCCAGCAGACCGTCGCCGGGGAGGTCGGGTCGTCGACCATGCCCCACAAGGTCAACCCCATCGACTTCGAGAACGCCGAGGCCAACGCCGGCATCTCGTCATCGTTGGCCGAGCACCTGGCGTCGAAGCTGATGATTTCCCGGATGCAGCGGGACCTCTCGGACTCGTCGGCCATCCGCAACCTCGGCGTGGCTGTCGGCCATTCCGGACTGGCCATCCGTTCCGCCCGGCGAGGCCTGGGCCGCGTCGCCCCCGATCCGGCGGTGATGGCCGCAGAGCTGGACTCGCAGTGGGAGGTGCTGGGGGAGGCCATCCAGACGGTGATGCGTCGCTACGGTTACGACAGACCCTACGAACGGCTCAAGGCCCTGAGCCGGGGAGCGAAGGTGACCGAGGCTGACGTCTCCGCGTTCATCATGGGCCTCGACCTTCCCGCCGAGGTCGAGTCCCGGTTGCTGAAGCTGACGCCGGCCACCTATACGGGGCTGGCCGCCGAGCTTGTCCGCTTCGTGCGGGCATGATCCCATGGCACCCGTCATCGATCTGAACGCAGATGTGGGGGAGGGGTTCGGGGCGTGGCGGATGGCCGACGACGACGGCCTGCTCGACGTGGTAACGAGTGCCAACGTGGCCTGCGGGTTCCACGCCGGGGACCCCTCCATCATGCGCCGGGTGTGCAGCCGGGCCGCGGAGCGCGGCGTGATCGTCGGTGCCCACGTCTCCTTCCGGGATCTGATGGGCTTCGGGCGCCGGCCGATGCAGATGGCCCCTGACGATCTGGCCGACGACATCGCCTACCAGCTCGGTGGTTTGGCAGCTGTCGCCAGAGCTTCCGGCTCGGCGGTCCGCTACGTCAAGGCGCATGGCGCGCTGTACAACCAGGCCGCCGACGACCGGGGCATCGCTGAGGTGATCGCCGCTGCGGTGGCCTCGTTCGAACCGGGCTTGGCCGTCCTGTGCCTGCCCGGCTCGGCCATGGACAGCGCCGCCACCGCCGCCGGCCTGCGGCCCGTGGCCGAGGGGTACCTGGACCGCTCCTACGACGACCGGGCCCGGCTGGTGCCCCGGTCCCGGAAGGGGGCGGTGATCACCGACAGCGACGCCGTGGTGGCTCGGGCCGTGGCTCTGGCCACCCATGCACCGGTCCAAAGTGTGGATGGCAACGACGTCACCGTCGACGTGCGGTCCTTGTGCACCCACGGTGACACCCCTGCGGCCCTCGACCTGGCCCGGGCGGCGCGCCGAGCGCTGGAGGGAGCGGGCGTCACCCTGCGGTCCTTCGTTGCTGCCCCCGACTAGGCGCAATACGGTCGGATGGATGGATGACCGAGTTGGTTCCTGGGCGGTCCGTCCCGTCGGGCGCAGCGCCGTGTTGGTCGACGCCGCCGACCGTTCCAGTGCGGCTCTCGCTGCTGGCTTTGGCCTGGCCGCCAGCCGCCGAGGGGTGGCGTGTTCCGACATCGTCGCAGGGGCCAACACGGTCCTGCTCATCGGCGCCGACCCGTCCGCGCTCACCGGCATGGTCGAGGTGCTCAGCGAGCTGGCTGCGGAGACGATCGACGATCCGACCAGGGACGACGAGGGCCCGGAGATGGAGATCCCTGTGCGCTACGACGGAGCGGACCTCGACCAGGTGGCCCGGATGGTCGAGCTCACGACCGGCGAGGTGGTCGCTCTGCACAGCGGCGCCACCTATCGCGCAGCGTTCATGGGGTTCGCCCCGGGCTTTGCCTACCTCGTCGGTCTGTCCGAGACGCTGATGGTGAGGCGGAGGTTGCAGCCCCGTTCGGCGGTCCCGGCCGGGTCTGTGGCCATCGCCGACACCTACAGCGCCGTGTACCCACGCTCCACCCCCGGTGGCTGGCATCTGCTGGGCACAACCGATGTCGTGGTCTTCGATGCCGATCGCCGGCCGCCGGCGCTGCTGGCCACGGGTGCCTGCGTGCGCTTCGTCGAGGTGCGCAATCACCCAAGCAGCCCCCGGCGTCGGCTGCCCGGGCCGGTCGATCGGGAGGCGTGGCGTGACCGAGGCAGTGTCGGAGGCGTGACCGTCGAAGTTGTTGATCCCGGACCCTTGACCACGCTGCAGGATCAGGGCCGCGCCGGCCACGCCGGCGCCGGTGTCCCCCCGTCGGGGGCGGCCGACGGCGCCAGTGCGGCGCTGGCCAACCGCCTGGTCGGCAACGACACGGAGGCTGCCGTGCTGGAGACGACGATGGGTGGACTGACCTTGCGCTTGGCCACAGCTCCGGGAACATGGCGAACCGTGGCGGTCACCGGCGCCGTCGCCCCCGTCACCGTCGACGGCGTCGGGCGATCGGTCAACGCCCCGTTTGATCTTCACACGGGCCAAATGGTGCGGGTCGGCCCGGCCGTCGCCGGCCTGCGCAGCTACATTGCCGTGTCCGGTGGCCTCGAGGTCCCCGCTGTGCTGGGCAGCCGGTCTACCGACCTGCTCAGCGGCATCGGCCCGCCAGTGCTGAAGGCCGGTGACGTGGTGGCCCTCGGTGCCGATGAGGGCCGGCGGCCGGGGGTCGATGTGGCCCCGGTCGCCACCAGGGGGGGGCCGCCCGTGCTGGTCCATGTGCGCCTGGGGCCCCGGGCCGACTGGCTCACCGACGGCGGCCTTCGCCTGCTGGAGTCCGCCACCTGGACCGTTGCCCCGACCAGCAACCGGGTCGGCGTGCGGCTGCGGGGCCCGGCCCTGGAGCGGTCGCGCCGGGGGGAGCTGGCGCCCGAGGGCCTGGTGACCGGGGCCATCGAGCTGACGCCGGCCGATGAGCTGGTCGTCTGCGGACCTGATCACCCGGTGACCGGCGGGTACCCGGTCGTGGGCGTCGTCGACGAGGCCGAACTGGGCGCTGTCGCCCAGCTTCGGCCCGGCGACATGGTGCGGCTCCGGGCGGACCGTTCTTGACGTCGAGGCGAAGCCCGACCATGGTTGGCGGATGACCATCGCCAGCCAGGGCGCTTCCCCCCCGTCCGCTGTCGCGCACGACACTCGGGCCTTCCGGATCGAGCAGCGCGGCACCGACCTGGTGCCCGACGGCCAGCGGTGGGCCCGCCCCCGAGACCTGTTCGCCCTGTGGTGCTCGTCGTCGCTGCAGTTCGAGTACCTGGTCTACGGCGCCGTGCTCATGACCTTCGGGTTCAGCTTCGCTCAGGCCGCGGTGCTGATCGTCATCGGCAACCTCTCCTACCTCCTCCTCGGTCTGTGCAGCCTGCAGGGTCCCGATGCCGGCACCACGGTCTTCGTCATCGGCCGGGCCGCCTACGGGCCGAACGGGTCGAGGATCATGGCCACGTTCAACTGGTTGACCCAGGTCGGCTTCGAGACCGAGGGGCTCACCCTGGCCACGCTGGGCGCCGTCGCTCTGGCCGCCAAGGCCGGCGTGCACACGACCACCGCCACCAAGGTGGTCATCATCGTGGCCGCCGCCGCCATCCAGGGCATCCTGCCCCTGTTTGGTCACGCCAGCATCCTCAAGGCCCTCCGTGTGCTGATCCTCCCGTTCATGGTCCTCTACGTCATCCTCGCCGTCCTCACCGTGCACAGCGCCCATCTCTCTGCGCCGGCTCACGGCGTCGGCTGGCAGACCTTCGTCGTCGGGATGACCTTCGTGATCACCCTGTCGGGATTGGGGTGGGTGGAGAACGGCAACGACTACTCCCGCTACCTGCCTCGGGAGTCCAGCAAGCCGGCCATCCTGGGCTGGATCCTGGCAGGGGCGGCCATACCCCAGGTGCTGGTCATGCTGCTCGGCGCCGCCGTGGCCACCTATGTTCCCAGCGCTGCCGGGGACCCCGTGCACAACTTCCCCCTTGCCTTCGCCGGGTGGTTCCTGGTCCCGTTCCTGGTGGTGGCCATCGCCCAGGTCTTCGCCATCAGCAGCCTGGACGTCTACTCCTCCGGTGTTACCCTTCAGGCCATCGGGCTGCCGCTACGGCGCTGGCAGGCGGTCGTCCTCGACACGGCGATCGCCGGGGGGCTGACCGCCTATGCCATCTTCTCGTCGTCGTTCAACACCCTCCTCAGCGACTTCGTCTCCCTGGTGGTGGTGTGGATCGCCCCGTGGATGGCGGTGTTCCTCGTCGACTGGGCCCTCCGGCGTTACCGCTATGTGCCTGGCGAGCTGCAACGCACTGATCCCGGGTCCCTGTACTGGCGTTTCGGCGGCATCCACTGGCCCGCCATCGTCGCCCAGGCCCTGGGGTCCGGCGTGGCCCTCCTCAGCATCAACACCCCCTTCTACGTCAGCCCACTGGCCCATGCCACCAACGGCGCTGATTTCTCCATCCTGGCCGGGGTTGTGGTCGCCGGCGTGGCCTACGCCGTCCTCGGCGGTCGTGGGGTCCGACGCCAGGCCGACCTGCAAGATCAGCTGCTGGAGTCGCCGAGGCGGTGAGTGCCGGCGCCTGGCGTGTGCCAGGTGCCCTCAGGCGAGGCGAGGGCCGAGGGCGGCGTCGAGGCGGCCCGGGTCGCGCCGACGGAGGAACCCAACCCGGTACAGGGTGGCGTTGCCCCGGTCGAACATGGCCCGACAGACCCGGAGGTACCGCAGGTAGTGGCGGTAGGTGTCCCGGCCCACCACGACGATGGCCCGCTCCTTGTTGGCCTCCAGACGCTGCTGCCACAGGTGCAGGGTGTGTTCGTACTGGGCGGCGTCTGAGCGCACGGCCTGGACCCGGAACCAGCGGTCGGCGGCGGTCACGATGTCGGACAGGCGCGGCAGGGCGGACTCGGGGAAGACGTCACGCGACAAGAACTCGGTCAACGGCCCGTCGCCCCCCGACTCGTCTTCCATCGCGATGGACTGGAGCGACAGGCGAGCCTCGGGCCGCAGCCACGTCCAGCACCGCTCGAAGAACTGCTCATAGACGCTCCGCCGTTGTCCGATGTCGAGCTCACCGCGAGCGAAGTGCTCGAAGGCGCCGATCGACACGATGCCGTCGTAGGGCTCGACCGGGTTGTGGTCGCGCCAGTCGCTCAGGTGGATCTGCAGCTCCGGGCGTCCCTCGGCGGTGATCCTGGCGGCCTGATCGGAGCTCAACGTCAGGCCGGTCCCGTCGGTCACCCCGTAGTGGTCCACCAGGTGGTCAAGCATGCTGCCCCAGCCGCAGCCCACGTCGAGCACCCGGCGCACAGCCTCGTCGCCCCGGCGACGGTCACCCAGCCGGGTGGCCCCCGCCCAGTGGGCATGGAGGTCGAGCTTGGCAGTCTGGGCCGCCTCCAGGTCGTCGTCGAGATCGTCGGTTGGCCACAGCGCGGCGGAGTAGGTGAGCCTGCGGTCCAGCCACAAGGCGTAGAAATCAGCACCCACGTCGTAGTGGGACTCGATGGCCTGCTGTGATGCTCCCTTGCTGCTCACCGGGGAGAGCATATGGGGCCGCGTCGCGCCAACCCCTCCATCGGGCGCCGGTACGCTCGGGGCATGGATGACCCCGGCCGGTTGGATGCGTTGGCCCCGGTGGCCCAGACCCTCTTCGACCGCCATGTCGAGCGAGCCAGGGAATGGTTCCCCCACGAGCTGATCCCCTGGGGTCTGGCCCGCGACTTCGTCCCCGGTCAGGAGTGGGACCCCGACGAGTTCCCGCTGTCCGACGCCGTGCGCAGCGCCTTGATCGTCAACCTGCTCACCGAGGACAACCTCCCGTACTACCTCCACGCCGTGCACACCATGTACGGCAGCGACGACATCTGGGGCGAGTGGAACCGGCGGTGGACCGCCGAGGAGCACCGCCACTCGATCGTGTTGCGCGACTGGCTGATCGTCACCCGGGCCGTCGACCCCGTCGCCCTAGAGCGGTCGCGCATGACCCAGCTGTGCACCGGTTTCGATGGCCTGCGTCAGGGTCGGGGGGCAATCGCCGGCTTGGTTTACGTCACCCTCCAGGAGCTCGCCACCCGCATCGCCCATCGCAACACCGGACAGCTGTTGGGCGACGAGCCTGGGGCCGCGATCACCGCCCGGGTGGCGGCCGACGAGAACCTGCACTTCCTGTTTTACCGTGACCTGGCCGCCGCCGCCGCCGAGCTCGATCCCTCCGAGATGGTCAAGGCCGTCGATGTGGAGGTCCGCTCCTTCGAGATGCCCGGTACCGGCATCGAGGGTTTCGGGGCGTATGCATCGGCCATCGCCGGCGCCGGGATCTACGACTTCTCCATCCACTACGAGCAGATCCTGGTGCCCGTCGTGCTGCGCGCCTGGGGGATCGACCAGCTCACCGGGCTCGACGCCGGGGCCGAGGAATCCCGTGACCGGCTCATGACCTATCTCGAGCGCGTCAAGCGGGTGGCTGGTCGTCAGGCCGAGCAGCGGGCCGCTTCCTGAGCAACGCCGGCCGGCGAGGACGGCACCGTGAGCCATTGCGCTTGGCACTGGCCGGGTGGAGGCTACGACTCGACGATGACGAGAGTCTTGGCGCCCGAGCGGTAGAGCCGACGACCGGGCGGAGCGCGCCGGCTCGCCCGGAGCGGGCAACGCCCTGCCACACTCCGGCGCCGTATGCCATATCGTCGGCCGTGGACAGAAGGACCCAACGCAGGGGGTCGAGCCGGGGGCGGTCACGGGCCCATGACCGCAGGGGAGGGATCACGAACGCGGCCACCACTGCCGGGCGGACCCGGGGGCAGGCGACGGCGGTGG
>JALYZO010000008.1 GCA_030945745.1 Actinomycetota bacterium | reverse complement strand
GGCATGGGCTTGGCCAGAGGGTCGAGCCGAGGTGGGGCGGCCGGCGGAGGCCTGGACGGAACCCGGTCACGACGGGTCTGAACAGGCGGTGACGACATCGTCGGCGCGACGCCCACGTCGCCGGCACCGCCGGACACCGGCGGGAGCACCGCCACCACGTCATGGCCGGTCACCGGGGTCTCGGGGGTCGCCGGCTCCCCGTTGACCCACACCCGGGACTGTTTCAACACGGCGCTGAACCGTTCTCCGAAGGAGCTCTCGGCCGCCGCCAGCAGATCGGCCACGGTCGTGCCCTCGAAATCGGCCCGGGCCACCCCGGCCGCCTCACGGGCCGCTGCGAACAGGCGCAGAACAGGCATACCTACGCTCGGGGAGGCCCGATCTCAGCCCAACCGTCTTTGATCACGACCTCCCCCCGACTTCGGGCCTCGAAGGCGAAACAACGTCGGTCGGCCGCCTCTCCCGCGGCGAAGACGGTCGTCACCAGGTCTGCACCGGGAAGCACGGGACGGGAGAAGCGCACGGCCAGGCGACGGAGCAGCGCCGGGTCGCCGCCGGCCATCTCGGTGACCACGGCGCGGCCGCAGAAGGCCATCGTGCACATGCCATGGACGATGATCCCGGGCAGCCCCATCTCCTTGGCGAACACCTCGTCGACGTGGATCCGGTTGGTGTCGCCCGATGCATCGGCGTACCGGACGGTCTGGTCGTCGTCGAAGTGAGCCGTGGACTCAACCGCCGCCGGACCACGCGACGCAGTGGCGAAGCTGTGAGCGGGAGGCTCCTCGCCGCCGCTCTCACCGCGTCCGAGGCCACGGATGAACATGGTTGCGTACTGGCGGAGTACCGGCTGACCCTCGTCGTCGGTGCTGGTCACCACCACGAGGAGCGATGCTCCCGAGCGCCGGCTGCGAATCCCACGGATCTCGGCCACGGTCAGCAGGCGCTGGTCGGCAGTGAGGGGCCGGAAGAAGTGCATGTCCTGGGACAGGTGGACCAGCATTCCCATGGCCTCGGCGGGGACCACGTCGTGAACGGCGGCCATGGTGGTGTCCCAGGTGGGGACCACGGCAAAGAGCGGAGGGACCAGACCGCCGACGCGGTAGGCCGGACTGTCGTCGTTGGTGGCAGCGGCGTAGGCCAGTGCTCGGTCAGCGTCGACGTGGCCCGTGTCCGGCCCGTAGCGGGCCCCGAGTTTGGCGATGTCGAGTACCACGGACTGCTCCTTGCGCCGGTGACCCGCAGCGGGCCCGAACGAGCGTGCCCGGGGCTGGGCCCGAGCGGCCCTCTGAGCGGGATGACCTACGGCTAGCGTCGCACACCGTGCGGGTCGAGGTCATACGCAGCCCGCGGCGGCGCAAGACCGTACAGGCGTCGGAGGCCGACGGGGTGGTCCGGGTCTGGATCCCCGCGGCCATGAGCACCGAGGACGAGGAGCGCTGGGTGGCGGAGATGCTCTCCCGGCTGGATCGCCGCAAGGCGACGGAGGCCACCGACCTCGATGCCCGAGCCAGGGCCCTCGCCAGCCGCTACCGGCTCCCGGCCCCCGACGCCGTTCGTTGGGTCGACAACCAGCACTCCCGCTGGGCGTCCTGCTCGCCCGGCGACAGCGTCATCCGGGTGTCCTCCCGGCTCGCCGGCTTCCCCGCATGGGTCGTCGACTACGTTCTCATTCACGAGCTGGCCCATCTGGTGGAGCCCCGGCACGGCCCGGCCTTCTGGGCCCTTGTGCACCGCTACCGGCGGGCCGAGCGGGCCCGCGGTTACCTGCTGGCCAAGACCAACGACTGATCCTCCGTGGCGGGGTCACGTCAACCGGCGCCGGAGGTCGGCCACCAGGCGGGCTCCCAGGGCCGGGGTGAGCAGGTCGGTGCCGTGGCCGGCGCCGGTGACCATCCACAGGTCCTTGGGCTCGGCTGCCCACCTGTAGAGCGTGCGGGCGTGCTCCTCGCCGAAATAGTGGTCGGCCGGATCGTGGATGACGAGGGTGAACGCCGGGGCGATCCGGGCCACCACCCCGCTGGCGTCGGGTACCTCGTCGAGGCTGGCCACCACCCGTGTGCGCAGCACCCGGGCCAGGACCTGACGCCCTGTCTTCGAGTCGACGTACCGGCGGACCCGGATGGTGGCCGGCGTGTCCCAGGTGGCCCACCGGGCGGGCGAGCTGATCGCCACCACCCCTGCCACCCCCCCGTACGTTCCGGCGTGCAGCAGGACCGACGCCCCCCCCAGGCTGATCCCCACGGTGACCACGGGTAGCCCGGCCGGTGCGGCGGCCACCGCCGCGGCCACGTCGAGAGGCTCGTCGCGCCCGAGCGTGCAGAGCCCCCCCGATCGACCGTGGCCCCGAAGCTCGGGCACCAGGACATGGACGTGGCCGGCCAGCTGGCGGGCGAAGGCGCTGATGCGTGGTGTCCGGGCCGACTGGACGAGACCGTGCACGAGCACCACGGTGGCGAACGCGTCGGGCGGGCCGGCCAGGCGGGCCCCGGCCAGGTGCACGCCGTCGGCGGTCATCAGGGCGAGCTCTTCCTCCCGCCCGTAGCGGGGCGTGAAGGCGAACCGGCGGACGAACCCGCTTAGGGCGTTGCCGTAGCTCGCGGGGCGTGGCGCCGCCACTGGTCCTCGGCTCGGCCCAATTCGGTGGAGGAGGGCCCGTCATGGAGGTACTCGTCGAGCAGGGCGCCCCACCGGGCGCCGGCGTGCAGGCGGCCGAACAGGGCGCTCATACCCCACACCACCCGGTCGAGGATGACGTAGGACGGTGGCATGTTCAGGAGGCGAATGACGTCGCCGAACTCACCCTGGAGATCGAGCATGCGGCCCAGGGTGCGGCCGACGAACTCGGAGTCGAAGGTGAAATAGTCCTCCTGGAACGGGATATAGGGCCCGCTGCAGTACTCGTAGATCCTCCCCGGGTCGATGCCGTGGTTGGCGGGCAGGAACCCGGCCCCGAGAAGGGCGTCGACCAGGGCCGGGGGGTCCTTGGCCAGGATGGCGTCGAGAATGGGGCTCAGGGTCTCCAGCTCGCCCGGGGCCCATCGCTTGACCAGGCCGAAGTCGAGGAACGTGATCTTGGCCTTGCCGGCGTGGAACCGGTAGTTGCCCGGGTGGGGATCACCGTTGAACACCCCGTGGTTCCAGATCGACCCTTCGGCGAAGCGGAACAGCACCTCGGCCGCCACCTGCTTCTCCTCGTGGGTGGCGGTAGCCCCGAACTCGGCCCACGACAGTCCGTCGACCCATTCGCTGGTGATGACCCGCATGGCGCTGCGCTCGGGGACCACGTCGGGCACATGGATGAACGGGTGACCCCGGTAGCGATCGGCGAACTCGGCCTGGCAGCGGGCCTCCAGGCGGTAGTCGAGCTCGTCGCTCATGCGGGCCCGCAGCTCGTCGACCATGGCCCGCACGTCCATGTTCTTCAGGGCGAAGCTGGCGAACATGCCGTAGAGCAGCTCGGCGTTGTCGAGATCGGACCGGATGGCCTTGTCGACGCCGGGATATTGGACCTTCACGGCCACGACGCGACCGTCGGGCATCACCGCCCGGTGCACCTGGCCGATCGACGCCGCCGCTTTCGGGATCGGGTCCCAGTCGAGGAAGAGCTTCTCCGGATCGGCGCCGAGCTCGGAACGGATGACCCCCTCGGCCAGGCTCGGGGCCATGGGGGGCACATCGGCCTGCAGGGTGGCGAGGGCGGCCCGGGCCTCGGGAGGCAGCCCCTCGGCGATGAACGAGATCATCTGGCCCGCCTTCATGATGGCGCCCTTCATCCCCCCCAGCACCTCGGCCACGTCCTGGGCGCTGCGGATGGCGAAGGTCTCCTCCAGGCGGGCCCGCTCGGCCTCGGTGGCACTGCGGCCCCGCACCTTGACCACCGACCAGTGCAGAACCCGCCGGGCCGAGAGCCGCCACACCCGGGCCTGGCGATCGAGACGGAGACGGCGGTCCTCGTCGGACAGGTAGGCCCCGACACCGGCCGCGCCGACCAGGGTCAACCCGGCGGCAGTGAGAGGGACGACCTTACGGGGGTTCAGAAAGCTCAGCCGCCCGCAGTGCCGACGGACCCGGGCTCCACTTCGGCCCGCTCCTGGTCGTCGCGGCAGAGGCGGGCCGCCGGGAGGGCCTGGAGCCGGTCGTCGTCGATCGGTCGGCCGCAGGCCTCGCAGGTGCCGTAGGTGCCGTCGTCCAGGCGGCGCAGGGCGTACTCGACATCGGCCAACTCCGCCTCGATGGCCTCGAGGATGGAGAGGTCCTTCTCCCGTTCGAACGTCTCGGTCCCCATGTCGGCCTGGTGCTGGTCGACCGACGACAGCTCGGACAGGCTGTCCTGTTCGGTCTGGTCACTGAGGTGGTCGTCATCGAGGCCGCCGCGGACCCCGACGAGGCGCGCCCGCTCGTCGTAGAGGCGTGACCGGGCTTCGTCGCCGGAGACCCGTTGGCTGATGCTGTCGTCCATCGTTGCGAGCCTAGGCCAGCGAAACCAGGTCGAGGAGGTCGTTGCTCCACCGCTGAAACGTGCCCTCGGGCAGGAGAAGTGCATCGTCGGCGGCGATCTCGTTGACGAACTCCGTGTCGTGGCTGACCACCACCATGGTGCCCTGCCATCCGGCCAGGGCCTGGCCGATGGCCAGGCGCGATGGTGGGTCGAGGTTGTTGGTGGGCTCGTCGAGAAGGAGGAGGTTATGACGGCCGGCGACGAGCTGGGCCAGTGCCAGCTTGGTCTTCTCACCGCCTGACAGTGTGCTCGCGTCCTGGAAGGCGACATCGCCCATGAGGCCGAACATGCCGAGCAGGGCCCGTAGCTCCACATCGGCCACGTTGGCGTTCTCCCTCATGTGGTCGAGCACCGAGACACCCGCACGGATCCCTTCGTGCTCCTGGGCGTAGTACCCGACCGACACACCGAGGCCGGCCCGCACCGACCCACGAGTCGGCTCGGTGGTGCCGGCCAGGACCCGCAGCAGACTGGTCTTGCCCGCCCCGTTGAGGCCCATCACCAGCAGCCGGCGTCCCCGCTCCACGGTGACGTCGACATCGTCGAAGACGGGCACCACGTCGTCGGCCGTCCCGTAGGACTTGGCCAGACCCTGCGCCTCGAGCACGATGCGCCCGGCACGGGGAGGGTCGGGGAGCCGGACGTTGTACTTCTTCTCCTTTGCTGGACCCTGCACGGCGGAGGTCCGGATCTTGTCGACGCGGCGGTCGATCGATTTGGCCACGCGGGCGCGCTTGGCCGTCTGGCCGCGCATGCTGTCGGCCTGATCGCTCAGGCGACGGATCTCCGCCTGCTGACGACCAGCCGTCTTGGCCGCCCGCTCCTCGTCGACGGCCCGCGCCGCCCGGTACTGCGAGTACGTGCCGCGGTATTCGATCAGCCTGCCCTCGTCGAGATGCAGGATGCGGGTGATGGCCTTGTCGAGCAGGTGAAGGTCGTGGCTCACCACCAACAGGGCGCCCCGGTAGGAGCCGAGGAACCCCATGAGCCATGCCTTGGCATCGGTGTCCAGGTGGTTGGTGGGCTCGTCGAGCATCAGCACGTCGCTGCCGCCGTAGAGGATGCGGGCCAGCTCGATGCGACGTCGTTCGCCTCCGGACAGGGCGGTGATGGCCAGGTCGACCCGGTCGACGGTCAGGCCCAGACCGGCGGCCAGCTTGCGGACATGGGCCTCGGCCGCATAACCATCGGCCTCGAAGAACGCCTCCTCGGCGTCGCTGAAGCGGGCGAGCGCCCGGTCGGACTTGTCGTGTTCGAGGGCGGTGCGCAGCTCGTCCAGGCGTTGGGCGGCTTCGTCGAGGCCGCGGCCGGACAGGATGTGGGAGTACCCGGTGGCCAGGCGACCGACGCCCTGTGGTCTCGGGTCCTGTGGGAGGTAGCCGAGGCCACCGGTGTGGCGGATGGTGCCGGCCGCGGCCTCGTCCTCACCGCCGAGGACCTTCAGCAGGCTCGTCTTGCCGGTGCCGTTGCGCCCGACCAGGCCGACCTTGTCGCCGGCATGCAGGGTGAACGAGGCGTCGGTCAGGGTGAAGCGTCCACCCACCTCCACGCTGAGACCCTGCACCGAAAGCATCGTCCCAGCGTACGGGAAGGTGAGGGGCTTGCTGTCTCCAGCGGCGGCCGGCCCGTCGTCGTGGAACCGGGCCCGCTCCGAAAGCCGTCGATCACCATGGCTCGCTCACCATGGCTCGATCCACCGAGGGACCTACCATCGGGTGCCAGCCCCGGGCGGCGGGGGTCGGACAAGAACTGCGTAGGCGCTGGTGGAAGGTCTGACCACTCAACCGGCTGAAACGTCGATCGGTGATTCCGGAACGCCACACGCCGGCTGGTGGAACGCCCCGAACGGGGGACCGGCCCAGAAGCGCTGCCATGGCGCCGCTGGCTGTCAGGCCGGCGTGTCGATCCCCCGGCGGTTCGCATCCAGACGCTGACGGCGCTCCCGCCAGAAGGAGGGCCCGAAGATCGCCTGCCACGTCCATACGGCGGCGTTCGAACCCAGGACGACGGCCCGCCACCATGGCGCGTGGGAGAGAAGAGACCCGACGAACAAGGCCGTGAACATCACCCCCAGAGCGATGTGGAGGGTATGGAGTCTCAACAGAACGTCGTATGACCGGGCAATTCGGTCCACGTAGAACTCCGCGGCACCCCGCAACTCCGCGTCGCCGACGCGGTTACCCGCCAATACGTCTCGCCGCACACTCAGCGCCGTCCTGCGGTCCAATCCAGCCGGTTTCATCCCACTCAGCCTACCTTCGAGCGGAGCTGGGACCAGGCGCCGGTCACCACTTTGCGTTACCCCCGCAGGTGCGCCCGCCACGCCTCCTCGTCGTCATTTACGTGCCAGCGGAGGGTGGGCTGGTCGCCTTCCCAGCAGACCGTGGCGGGGCTGGGGGTGTAGTGATGGTCCCAGCCGCCGCGCGTCGGGACGAGCCGGACAGCCCGGACCTCTCGCGGCCGACCCTGGTCATCGAAGTTGTCATAACGGCAAATGAAGTAGCCGTCCACGTGGAGCACGCCGGTCCGTACGGCAGCGTCGTACCAGTCGTCACCGAGATTGATGCGGAAGTCGATCCCCGTCGGGTAGGGATAGCCGAGCATCTCTTCTGCGGGCCTGCCCTCGAACTCCGGCCTGATGTTGATCCTGGCTTGGGGCCGCCACTCTGGCGGGAGGCAGGCACGGCGCTGCCAGCGCAGCGACGGAGCAAGTACGGGCTTGGGAAAACAGAGGATTTCGGCTTCTGAAAAAAAGGCCCATGCAGTACATCGTGCATCGATCCGGTCGGTAAGACGTCAGATGCCGCACAGACGACGAGATTCCGTGGCATCGTCCGCTACGGGTTCCGACCTACGGATGGGGCGGGCGGGTGGCTCCCGACGTCGCTGGCGGCTTGGCCGAGGATCTTGTCGATCTCGCTAGGACGGAGAGGCTGGCGGGTCGAGGTGGTAGGCGATGTGGCCGATGACCTCCAAGCGCAGGAATGTGGCGCCAAAGAGCATGTCGTTGATGCGCTTGTAGGACACCCCCGCGCCACGCACAGGTGACTCCGCGAGTTGAACGGTGGTCGTGGAGGATTGCGGCCTTGACGGCACAGGCGTGAAGGGGCTGGACGACCGAGCCCGCAGAAAGACTTCGGAGCCGTCTTTGGGAAGGACTTACCGTGGCCAAGGGACCCTGGGGTCGCTGAGACTTCAGGGTTCGCGGAGATAGTGTCGCGCCTCGAACTTCGGGTTTGGCATAGCCTGACGTTAGATGTGGCACGAGAGCGGCCGGGTCCTGACGGAAACCACGCGGTTGGTCCTGCAGCCCCTAGTTGGGTGGTCGGAAATCCACCGTTGACTTGAGCTGATCCCGCAGACTCGCTTCATGCGAGGCGATTCCGATGATCAGGGTCTGCTCTGGGACGCCAACGTCCTCTGCAATGACCTACTCGATGATGAGGGGTTCCTGGCCACGCTCGGCCGGGCCCGTGGCGTGGTGTTCTCCGACGAGGACTTCGATCCTCTCTATCCGTCCCGACGGGGTCGCCCATCGCATCCGCCCTCGGTCCTGGCGACGCTGCTGCTGGCCCAGCTGTTCTATGGGCTATCCGACCGTGAGTCAGAGCGTCGCAGCCGCCTCGACCTGTCCTGGAAGGCGGCGCTGGGCCTGCCGCTGGATCATCGGGGCATCCCTCACGCCTGCCTGGCCGAGTTCCGGGCGCGGCTGCTACGGGCGGGGATGGTGGAGTTCTTGCATCAGCGGTTCCTCGGCGTGGCCAAAGCGGCCGGGGTGATCGGACACCGACGGGCGGTGGACTCCTCTGGCATCGCCGACTCGGTGTTGACCCAGGACACCGTGAGCCTGATCCGCTCAGCCCTGCGCTCGGTCCTCGAGCGCCTCGGCGTCGTCGACGCCCAACGGGCGCACCTGGCCCGACAGGCTCTGGTGCGCGACGACTACGACGCGGCGGGCAAACCCCAGATCTGTTGGGCCTCGGCGTCGGAGCGGGCCCAGCTTCTCAATGAGCTGTTCATCGACGCGGCCAACGCCGTCTCCTCCTGCGGCGGCATAGACGACGTCGAGCTGGTTTCGGCCGTGTCGCTACTGGTGACCGTCGCTGGCCAGGATCTCGAGTCGGATCCCGACGACGACGGCGTGCGCATTCGCCAGGGCACAGCCCCGGAGCGGGTGATCTCCACCGTCGACGTCGAGACGCGCCATGGGCACCGCAGTCGCCGAGATCGCTACGACGGCTACAAGCTGCACCTTCTCGTCGACGCCGACTCCGACCTGCTGACCGCGGTGGAGGCCACCTCGGCCACGACCCATGACGCCACGGTGCTGCCCCGGCTCCTCGACGCCGACCCGGTGGCGGTGGCCGAGGTCCTCGGCGATACCCACTACGGCCCAGCAGCCACCCGCATCGAGCTCGCCAAAGGGGGCATCGAAGTGGTGGCGCCGGCCCCGCCGCCCCCTGCGCCGGCCGGGTTGTTCAGCAAGGACGACTTTGAGGTCGACCTCGACGGTGGCACCGTCACCTGCCCCGCAGGGGAGACTGCGCCGATCCCCGCCATGGGCACTCGGGGTCGGGCCCAGGCTCGCTTCGGTGCCGCCCGGTGCGCCGCCTGCCCGCTCCGCTCTCGCTGCACTACGTCGCCGAAGGGTCGCACTGTTGAGATCAGCGCCGACGAGGCCGTCCTCGCTGAGGCCCGGGCGGCGCGCTGGACACCGGCGTTCCGCGACCGCTACCGCGAAAGGTCTCGTGTCGAACGCAAGGTGGCCCAGGTGAAGTTCCGCAGCGGGAAGCTTCCCTGGCGCGGACTGCTCAAGGCGAACGCATGGCTGAACCTGCGAGTCGCAGCCCTCAACCTGGATCGCATCGGCCGACTCGGCCTGGTGGAGGCGTGATGTCTCCGCGCCGTCGCTTCGATCCCTCGAATCTGGGCCAATCCCGGCGTTCACAGCCCGGTCGTGCCTACGGATCGCTACGAGGGGCCCATTAACGACCACCCAACTAGAGGCCCTCTTCTCGCTCAAGGCGGCGGAGTGTTCGCCCAGAGGCGATCCACGTCAAGCAGCCGAAGACGAACACAACGAGCGCCTTGAGCCAGGCGCCTTCCGCCAGCAACGAGCCGATGATAGCGATGTCCAGGACGATGTAAACGGGACGCATTCGGCGGAGGCTCTCCGCCCTTTCGCGAGGAGATCGGTCGCGCCGTAGCCCGAGCCGGTAGTCCAGCCGATCGAGGCGCTCCCACCCGGGCCAATCCTTCCATCCCACCGAGACATTCTATTTTCCCCGAGTGTCCCAGCCTCCTCATCCCGGCTGGCCCACCGGTGCCCATTCGCCAGAAGAACCGGGACACCGCACGGCACGCACGGGTACCTGAGAGAGTGTCCGCTGTAGGCGGATTCTCATCGACCTTGTCGGCGCTGGCGCCGCATCACCCGGCACCGGTCAAGCATGGCCAAAGATGAGACGAAGTCAGGATCGGGATCGGCGCTACGCCCATTCGGGACGCAGCCGGACACCGAGCGACGCTTCGAGAGCAGCCAGGGTTCGAACGCCGATGTAGTTGTCTCCCCGCAGGGCGGCACCGACCGTCACGTCGGTGATGGGCACCACCGCAAGCTGGACGATTCGCTCATCCGGGAGTGGGCGCCGAGGGTCGGCCGGCGGGGCCAGACCTGGGAGATGATCATGTGGGCCATGACGCAGAACGCTCTGGCCATCGCCTACCACCGCAAACGGAAGCGGCTGCAAGCCAGCGGGTAGAACCCCAGGCGGCACCCGGCAGCTCCCCTTGGCAGTCACGAGGGGCGTAGGCGCGTCCAGTGGCCTTCTGAGCGGTTGGGTCGGGCGTCTCGGGCGCCGGTAGGCGTCTACCATCCGTCGTACCTTGTCGGCACGTCGCTCAGGTAGTTCTTCTCCACCAATCGGAGGTTGTTTGTCCAGGAACTCGCCCGCGAACCTGTCCGACCAACGGGGGGCGTAGGTCAGTGGTAGACCGGCAGGCTTTTAACCTGCGCGTCGGGAGTTCGATCCTCCCCGCCCCCACCGCCGTCGGCCCTCGTGGGCTGTGGACGCTGCCGGGGACCTCGCTTAGGATCGGTCGACTCGTCCTCTACGTCAGAGGTGGCTGTTGAAGAAGGACCGCTTCGGTAAGTCCAAAGGACCTCTCTCGAAGTCAGAGATCGAGCGAGAAGCGCAGCGGGAGCTCGAGCGCCTCTCACGTGGAGCGGGGGCCCGGGCCACTCCCTTCACGCCGCCCAGCGGACCGTCGTCGCCTCTCGACGAGGTGGCCGATTCCCTACAAGGCCGGTCGGCACCGTCGCCCCGTCCGATGGGGAGTCCCGTGCCCGACCTGAGTGCCGGGCCGACGAGCGCGGCCCAGTTCGGTGGCATTCCCGGAGGCCGCGGTGCACCTCCGCCGAGCCTCGGTCCGGACGCGCCCTTCTACGATGACGACGAAGAAGCGGCCGACGAGGCGGCCAACGTCACCGAGATCGCGCTGCGCGACCATGCCGCCCGCTTCGGCTCTGCTCCTGAAGACCTGGTGATCCGCCAGGATCCCTTCGCCGCCGAGATGATGCGCGACCAGGCGATGCGCCAGTTCCTCGACCAGCAGGAGGCCAAGGAGGAACGACCGCGCCGGGGACCGGCGGGGGACCCGGTCACCAGTGTCCTGAACCGGCTGGCTGCCCGCAAGAAGGCCGAGGAGGAGGCGCTCGCCCGGGGCGACGATGGTTCGGGCGAGACCGTGCTCGATCGCATCCGTGCTCGGCGCGAGGCGATCCAGGCCGAGGACGACCCACCCCCGCCGAGCCAGTTGCGGGGCGGGCCGCGTGGCCGTCCGGGCCGGGACCGGCCCCGAATGGCCAGGATCGACGACGACGAAGACGATGCTGAGGAGTCTCCTCTGGCCGTCATGCGAGCCCGAGCCGAGGCCCGCCGGCCCCGGCGGCCCAACCCGCCGCCCCAGGTCTACGCCGTACCCGCTGCCGATGACGACGAGATCGACGACGATGTGGTCGACGACCTGGGTGGCGACGACGATCCGTTCGCGATCGACGACGAGCCCGTCGAGTTTGCCGACGACGTCGATGACGACGAGCCCGACGACGATGGGCCCGTCGGGCAGCCGGTTCCGGACTTCGCCGACGTGGTGGCCCGGCTGTCCGGCGGTCGGGCCGCTCAGTCTGGCAATGCCAGGCAGCGGACACCCCGGGCGTCCACCTCCGGGCGACGGGCGACATCGCGCCAGGCCGCAGCGGCGTCCAAGCCGAAGTCCAAGGCGGCCGCCACCAAGGTCTCGCCGAAGGCCATCGCATCCAAGGCCCGTACCACGGCCACGACCACGTCCGGACCGGCCAAGACCAGGGGGCCGGCTCCCAAGACTCCTGCTGCGAGATCGACGGTCGACCCCCGACGGCGCACGGCCAAGGCCACCTCGGGACAGACTCGGTCCACGTCGGAGCCGGCCAAGACGGCCCCGACCCGCACGCGGCCCGTCGACCCCCCGGCCAAGCCACCCCGGACCCAGAAGGCCCTGACCTCTGAGGCTATGCCACCCAGGGCGAAGGCGGCGCCCGCAAAAGCCAGGGCAGTGCCGACCAGGGCGAAGGCAGTGCCGACCAAGTCCAGGACAGTGCCCGCCAAAGCCAGGGCAGTGCCCGCCAAAGCCAGGGCAGTGCCGAACAAGGCGAAGGCAGTGCCGACCAAATCCAGGGCAGCGCCGAACAGGGCGAAGGCAGCGCCGAACAAGCCGAAGGCAGTGCCGACCAAGGCGACGGCAACGCCCGTCAAGGCCAGGGCGGCGAAGGGCAATGGCGCAAGTGCCGACGCCGCAGCCAGGAAGGCAGCAGCCAAGGCGAAGATCGCCGCGGCCGCTGAGCAGGCCCGGTCGCGCCGCTAGCGCTACCCGCTCGACCGGAGCGCTGCGGCAGCCTCCAGCCGGACACGGAAGTCGGGATCGTCGGCGCAGACCGTGATGACGCTGCGGCTGGGTGCGGCGCCGAGTTGCGCCAGTCCCCGCAGGGCCTTCCACCGGACCCATGCGTCGGTATCCGCCAGTGCGGCCTCCAGCACGGGCCGCAGGGCCTGGCGATCGGCGTCGACCATGGCGTCGGCGGCGGCCCGCCTCACGGCACGCACCGGGTCGATGGCCAGGCGGGCCCACTCTCCTGCGGCTGCGTCAGCGTCGGCTTCCCGCAAGAGGCTGGCCGCCACCTGACGACGCGACGAGTCGTCGCTGTGCGCTTCGGCAATGACCCGGGCCAGGTCGCCGGGTTTCGCCGGCCGCAGCGAACCGAGGTCAAGCCACGCCTGTTCCAGGCGCCTGACCCGATGGCTGGTGGCGTCGGCTGTCGGCGTGGCAGGGATGGCCGCTGGTCGCTCCCCGGCGCCCGCCCTGGCCGGGCCGCCCATCACCCGGGGGGCGCCGTCGCCACCGGTGCCTGAGGTGGCGAACTCGTCGGTGACCACGGCCAGCACCGGCGCGAGGAGCCGCTCCCAGTCGGCTGCCCGGCGGAGGCCTACGGCCACGAACTCAGGACCGACCAGCACGTTGGCCACCTCGGCGAACTCGGCGAAGAGCCGGCGGGCGCCTGGGTCGTCCTCGGCCCGATCGGCCGATTCGTACCACCGGCTCGGGCCGGCATGGATGGCGCCGACCTGGAACCTGATCGTGCGCGGGTTGGGTGTGGCCTCGGGTACCACCGGCCCGTCGAAGGTGTCGGCCAGTCGGTCGGGATCGGCCGGCACCGGGATGGACGTCGAGGCGGTCGGGTTGGCCTCGCCCGGGCCGCCAGACTCGACCCGGACCCCGAAGCGTCCGCCCTCCCAGCCGTACTCCAGGGTCACCTCGGCATCGAGATCTCGTCTCCACCGGCCTTCGCCCGAGCCCACGGCGGCCGCCAGGGCGTCGTCGTCGTCAGCCGTCCACGCATCGGTGGAGAAGTAACGCTTGAGCAGCGCCTTGGTGGGGCCCAGCGCCTCGAAGGACAGGGTCATGAAGGCGTCGACAGTGAGATGGTCGAAGGCATCCCGCACCAGGTTCCGCTCCACCACGAGGGCCCGGGCGATATCGCGATCGGGCAAGGTCAGCCCCTGGGCCCGAGCGGCCCCTTGTAAGTAGCCATGGCTTCCAGGATCTGTCCCCCGGTGCATAGTGTCAAACGATGACCGCCCACCGACCGCGCGCGGGTGTGGCCCGGGTCGGGTGCTCAGGCTGGATGTACAGGCACTGGCGGGGTCCCGTCTACCCCGAGAAGCTCCCGCAACGGCGGTGGTTCGAGCATTACGCGACCATGCTCGACACGGTCGAGATCAACAACACGTTCTACCGACTGCCCACGGAGGCCGCCGTCGAGGGATGGGCGGCCCAGGCCCCTCCGGGGTTCGTCTACGCCGTCAAGCTCGGTGCGTTCGGATCACACCGCATGAAGCTCCGGGACGCAGCGTCGTGGCTGGGCAACCACATGGACCGGGTGGAGCGACTGGGCCCTTCCGCCGGGCCGACGCTCGTCCAGCTTCCACCCCGCTGGCGACGAAACGCCGAGCGCCTTGACGAGTTCCTGTCCGTCACTCCCAAGACGACGCGCTGGGCCGTCGAGCTTCGCGAACCGTCGTGGCTCCACGAGGAGGTGTACGAGGTGCTCCGACGCCACGGTGCCGCCTTGTGCATCCACGACCTGCTCAAGGACCATCCCTGGGAGCTGACCACGGACTGGAGCTACGTCCGCTTTCACGGACCAGCCGCCACCGAACACGCCTACCAGGGACGTTACGGTGAAGATGGCCTGTTCTGGATGGCGGACCGTCTGGGCACCTGGTTGGAGGAGGGGCGGGACGTCTACGCCTACTTCAACAACGACGACTCCGGCTTCGCCGTGGCCGACGCCCTCTGGTTGGCCGACCGGCTCGGGCGGCGATGAGTGCCTGGTACAGCTGACTGCAAGAATGCGGGACATGTCCCAAGCGCTCGCGGGCCACTCATCCGGCCCGCCCCCCGCTCACCCCCGACCAAGGTCGACCGACCTCTCGGAACTGGGATTCGAGCGCAGGCCGATGGTGCGCTGGCTGGACCCCCATCAACTCGCCGACACTGCGGCGCGGGTTCTACTCTCGGGCCTCTTCAGCTCCTACGCCGACAACCGGGAGTTGCAGGCGCTGGCCGACTCCGAAGTGGCCGATCACTCCGGGTCGGGTGAGCTATGGCTCGACTACGTCGCCGACCTCGGCGACGGGTGGAACCCGACCTACACGGTGGCCAGGCTCCTGGCTGCCGATGGCATCGACCTCGATTGGGACGCCACGACCCACCCGACCCAGCGGGGCCGGGTCCTGGTGATGGGCGGCGACCAGGTGTACCCGGTACCCAAACGGGCCGAGTACGAGAACCGCATGCTGGGGCCGTACCGCTGCGCCATGCCATGCGCCACCGACGACGGGCCCGAGCTGTTCGCCATACCCGGCAGCCACGACTGGTACGACGGGCTGGTCAACTTCACGAGCATCTTCTGTCGCGGCCGCTGGATCGGGGGCTGGAGAACCCGCCAGCACCGCAGCTACTTCGCCCTCAAGCTCCCCAATGGCTGGTGGCTATGGGGCATCGACGTGCAGTTCGGAGCCCACCTCGACGAGGCCCAACTCGAGTACTTCGCCGAGGTGGCGGCCGAGCAGGTCCAGCCCAATGACCGCATCATCTTGTGCACGGCCAAGGAGGTCCAGAGCGGCAGGAGCGCGGATGAGGTGTACTCCGAGCGCGACGTGGAGTACCTCGAGCGCGAGGTCATCGACCCGACCGGTGCCAAGGTGCTGCTCTACCTCAAGAGCGGCAAGCACCACTACTGCCGCAACACCGAAGAGGACGGGCCCCGCCAGCACATCGCCTCCGGTGGCGGAGGAGCGTTCCTGCACCCCACCCACCGCCTTCCCGAACGGCTGCACATCGCCGGCACCGGAGGCGACGGCAACTACCGCCGGGCATGCGTCTATCCGTCGGCCGAGGTGTCCAAGGGCCTGCGGAAGAGGGTCTGGCTGCTTCCGTTCTTCAACCTCCCCCTGGCGGCCACTTTCGGCGCCCTACAGGTCCTGCTGGCGTTCATGATGGGCCTGCAGCTCCACGACCGTCACGTCGGCCTCGACCCCGCTGAACTGACCCGGGCCGTCTGGGAGAGCCCCACGGCGTTCGTGCTGATCCTGGTCATGGCGGTGCTGCTGGCCGGGATGGTGCGCTTCGCCCACGACGCCAGTGGTGTGCCCCGGGTCGTGCTGGGCCTGGTACACGCCGGCCTGCAACTGACCAGCGTGGGCGCAGTGATGATCGCCGCCTCCTGGCTTTCGACTGCTCTGGTCGGCTCCCACGGTGCCGCCTCGCTGTTCACGTTCCTCATCCTCGTCGGCCTACTCGGCGGGATCGGAGGGACGTTCGGAATGTCGGGCTACTTCTGGGCCACCAACTGCCTGGGCTTCCACGGCAACGAGGCCTACGCCCCCCTGCACCACGCCGACCTCAAGCACTTCCTGCGCCTGCACATCGATGA
>JALYZO010000004.1 GCA_030945745.1 Actinomycetota bacterium | reverse complement strand
CGCCGCCAGCCAACAACGCAGCCACCTCAGCCGGGACACACACGTCCCCATCGCCGAGCGCGGCGGCAGCGAGGCTCGCCGCGGTGACTCCAACCGTGCCCAGCACCCTGCCGCCTGGCGAGGTACGGACATTGCCATCGACGTCGACATGCAGGCGGCTCGGCAGACCCGACGCGGTGCAGGGCGTCCCTCCCGACAAGGCACAGCGGTCGCCGAGCTCCACCACGGGGTGCAGAAGCATCTCTGGGAAGACACCTGACTCGCTGGTGCGTTCCACGTCGTGGAGGTAGGCCTCGGCGTCGTCGCTGGCCGCCAGGCGCACGACCGTGGGCCCTGCCACCCCGAGGTAACGGAGCGAGACGTAGTCGGCGGTCTGCAACCAAAACTCGCGACTGATCTCCATCTCGTCACCTGGCTCGGTGATCGCTCCCGCGATCGGCAGCCAGCGACCAGGACCGGCTGGCAGGTCCCCGCCGCGGCGACCCTGGCGGAACAGAACGACCGTGTCCTCGGACACGAGGCCGGTCAGGGGGTCGCTGAGCCAAGCCGCTGCGGTGTGGTCCTCGCAGACGATGGTGGCCACCCCGTCGCCCGATGGCGAGTGCATCTCAGAGCCACGGGCCCAAGCTGTGAGCCGGTCCGCTAGCTCCCGTGACTTCGCTGACGTGTCAACCATAAGATCTCCAATGAGGGATGGACGAGCGGGTGGTGAGTTGCGGGTGCGGCAAGGGGACAAGCATCAGCGGAGCCGGGTGATGGCCGGTTGGACGAAGGTGCGCTTCAGCCACGTCCCGATCGGTACGGAGCCGCCGCTCACCGAGGCGAGGCCCATTCCGTCCCGCGGAGCGAGGTCTGTGCCACCCGTGGCGGCACAGAGAGGCACCACCCGGCGGTGAACAGTGCGGACGGGGGCGCCGACAGGCCGCACAACGGGGCTTCCGGCGCTGCTGTCCACCAGCTCGGTTCGGGACTTCCCACAAACCTCGCCCTTGGAGATCACCGGGTGGAGCACCACGCCGGCGCGCTGCAGCGTGACTTCGGTGTCGGGCCGCACGGTGGCCCCATCCGGCACCACGAGCACCACCCCAGAGCCGAGCCTCTGGTAGACGGACGGGACCGACAGCTGGACCTTCGGGACGGCCAACAGCGCACCGACTACGAACGAGAGGACGGCAGCACCGGCGATCCGGCGCCACGGGGGGGCTCCAGCGGCGGCGGCGTGGTTCGCCGCTCGCACCAGGCCGGCGGTCGGTTGCGCCACCGCAAGGACCAGCAGACAGACCGTGAGCACCGCGCCAACGGGGCCGAGTGCCGTCAGCAGCAGTGGCTCGTAGGAACGGAACGCCAGTGCCACCAGCACCGGCGCGCTCAGGGCACTGGCGATCCCGAAGAGGATCCAACCTGCCCCCAACTGGCGTCGGCCACCGGGCTGACTGGACGGGATCGGCTCGCGGGCGCCGAACACCAGGCGTGTCAGCAGGAGATCCTGTGCGGCGCGCATGCTGTGGGCGCGTAGGTGCGGGCGATCGAGCCAGCCCACCAGTGCGATGTAGCCGTCGAACTTCACGAACGGATAGAGGTTGACCACGGCCATCACGGCGTTGCCGGCCGCGGCGACGGCCAGAAGCTGATGGGCGCTTCCCGCCGGCACTGCGGCGGCCACCAAGATGAGCGCGGCCGCCACGGCGCCGTGGACCCTGGCACCGGCGAAGGCGACGGTCGCCCGGCCGCGCCGGGGCAATCGCCATGCGTCGCTGACGTCGCAGAACAAGGCCGGGCTGCCGTAGAGCAGCATGATCCCCATTCGCCGGACCCGGCCGCCGGCACGGGTGAGTACCAGCCCGTGGGCCAGCTCGTGCAGCGCCGTCGCCGCCAGCACTGCCGCCAACCCGCCGATGGCCACCCACCAAGGGGCCGGGCGTGAGAGGTCCCCACCCAGCTGCCCGGCGGTGGACACGGTCCCCAGCACTCCCGCCACCGTCAGCGTCCACAGAGCGGCTTGACCCGTCCGAGTCGCCACGGCGTCGCTCAGCGGTCGCAGCCGTTGCAAAAGCCTCCGCGGGTCGACAAGCCGCACCTCGAGGGTGGCGGGTCGCCGGTATCGCCACCGTCGACCGGTCGGTGGCGGGGCCTTGTCCCCGCGCCGGGTGGCGAATGCCCTTTGAGCGAGGCGGAACCAGTTGTCCCTCTTTCCTCCGAGCTCAGATGCAACTTTGCCGACACTGTCGGATCCGAGCGGTCTGTGCTCTTCGACGAGGGCGAGTTGCTCGAAGCGGGTGATCGCCTGGTCGACGAGCGAAGGGTCCTGCAAGCCAAGCTCGCCGGCAAGCTCCGCGCTCGAGCGTCGTCCGTCCAACATCCCCAGAAGGCGGCCTGCGAAAGCGCTCATCCGCACCTGGCGACCCGACTCGGCGTCGATGGCTATGAGTCGCTCGCCGTCGGGGTCCGGCACCAGCTCGATGCCCGGTCGCCGAGTGTGGGCGCCGACCGATGAGTTGCCGTGCATGATGGGGGCCTGCATGTTCCTCCTCGGGAGAATCGTCAGCAGGACGGGACAGCGAGAGAGCGAAAGTGCGTCGGGCGGGAGGCCCCCTGGCGATCGCAATTCGCCAGGGGCCCTGGCCCGTCAGGTGATGGCGATACCGCCAACGACTGCGGCGGCAAAGACCGAACCGACTGCGAAGCCCTCCCAGAAGCCCCAGCCCGGGGCTTGCAGGTCTTCCAGCTCCTCGATCCCGAGTACGAGCTCGTTGAACGCCTTGTTGACGTCTTCGTTGCTCAGCGTGATGGTGTTCGTCATTGTGTGTACACCTCCTCCAGACTTCTCCGGCAACCCGAGCGGCACATCGCGGTGGCAACTGCCCCGTCGAAGTGGCAGACTCGCGGTCGCATAGGTACTACCGCCCGTTCCGGGCGGCGGTCGTGGTCGTTACGTAGTGCCGCGTCATTCGCAGCGGCTCGGCATTACGTAATGGCAATTCCGATTGCCGTTCCTGCGCCTACGACGGCGACGCCGGCGGCAACGCCGGCGACGAAGCCCCAGAATCCGGGGGCTTCCAGGTTCTCGAGTTCCTCGATCTCCATGATGTCGCTCATTTGTTCACCTCCTTTCGCATGCTCATGCTGTGCCCCCCGCCGGGCGCGGGAAGCCGACTTTTCGACAGCCGTATGGCGGTTGCGCCGAAGACGGCGGCTGTCGGAACACTCTTTTGGGCCAGGTCAGCCCGGCAGGTCCCTTCGGATGAGCAGCATCCGGCCAACCAGCAGCGACAGCGCCGCCCAAGCGGCGAACAACAGGTAGCCGGCCGCCATCGGAAGATGTTGCAGGGTCGGGTCGACGACGATCGCCGCCTGCGCTCCTCCCGGCAGGTACTTGCCGACAGATGGCACGTATTGCAGGAAGGCAGCCTCGGCGAGGGTGGAGTACAGGACCACGCCGGCTACGGCCGCTAGCTGGCTACGTATGCACAGGCCGAGCCCAACTCCCCACGCTGCAGCGAAGAAGCCGAGGGTCCCTGTGCCCAGCGTTGTCAGGAGCAGGTCCCCCGACCACACGTCTGGATGCACGCCCTTGCCGGCCAGGAGAGGCAGGCCCACCCCGAGCACGGCCGCCTGGCCGGCGAGGCTGAAGAACAGGCCCAGAGGACAGGCCACCAGGAGTTTGCTCAGGGCCCACCGGGTCCGGCTGCCGCATGCCATGAGCGACGCCCCCACCGTGCCGTGACGGTACTCGCTGGTGACGCTGAGAACCCCGAGCAGGGTGGCCAGGAGACCAGCGCTGAAACCGGAGCTGAGGACCTTTCGCACGGCCTCGACGTCAACCCCGCTGCTCTTACCTGTGCTCAGCACCATCGCTGCGGTTCCCACCACGGGGAGAAGGATGGCAAGGGCCAACAGCACCAGCCAGCCTCGGGTGCTGAAAACGCGGACCGCCTCCGCCCCCACATCTCGGCGCAGACCAGCGGTGCTCTTCAGCGGTCGGTGCTCTCGATCGGGTCGTGACCGTGCCCGGGCATGCCTCACCGCAACGATGGTGCTCATGCTGCTTCCTCCATGCTCAGCTGCTTGAAGAGCTCTTCGAGGGTCCCGGCCCGGTCCACGACGTCCTCCCGGCAACCTGTCCAGAGAACCCTGCAGTCCAGAACCACCACGTCATCGATCACGTGTTCCAGCTCGCTCAGCACGTGACTGCTGACGAGGACGGTCGTTCCTTGGCTGGCTGCGCTGCGCAGCCGGTCCCGGAGCCATAGGACCCCACCGGGGTCAAGGCCGTTTGCCGGTTCGTCCAGGACCAGCACGCGGGGCCGGCCCAGCAGGCCGGACGCCAGCCCGAGTCGCTGACGCTGGCCAAGGGAGTACCCGCGAACTCGCCGCTGCGCCACTGCGCCCAGGTCCAGCTCCTCGAGCATCTCCTCGACGGCGCCCGATCCCAGCCCGAGCGCGACGGCCAGGTAGCGCAGATGGGCGCGCCCCGTGCGCCCAGGGTGAAAGGCGGCCTCGAGCGAGACACCAACAGTTCCTGCCTCCAGCTGCTGGGCAAGGCGGCCGCCGATGGTGGCCGTCCCTGCATCCGCCTGGGTGAGGCCCAACAGCACCCGCAGAGCGGTCGTCTTGCCCGCGCCGTTCCTGCCCACAAAACCCGTGACCCGTCCGCTCCTGGCCGTGAAGCTCACGCCGTCGAGAGCCGCATCGCCACCGTACCGCTTCGTCACATCATTGAATTCGATGTCCATGACTGTGAGGGCCTCCTAGTGCTGGCTGCGCAGGGACACTCCGGCCCCTATGGCAAGTACGAAGACAACAACGACCACCGAGATCTGCAGGATGCCCGGACCATGCCGCAGCAGCAGCACTCCCAGTGCGCTTGCAAGGACGATGCCGAATACAAACAACCAAGCGTTCGACTTCATGTTCTTGACTCCACTTCCGATTGTCTTGGACGAATCCCGATGCCGTCGAGACACCGTTGATCCACCCATTGCGGATGTTCGCTACTTGCATCGCGCCGACCTATGCTGAGATCTACGGCGATAAGAGAACAGGGCAAAGATTGCCGTCCTCTCGTTGCAAGACGCTTCGAGCTGTTCGGAAAAGGGCGCTCGGTCCCGTGTTCAACACTCTACCTCGGGGCTGCCATACTAGCAAGCAACTTCTAGAGTTCACATACAAGCAAGGCCCGTTGGCGCCCTCGCCAAGCGCCGAGGAGCGGAGGCTAACTACGCAATCTTGTTCTAGTAACCGCTGGCCGTTATAGTGGGCGGTATGGTCAAGTGGAGCTTTCTGACAAACCACGCTCGTGCGTTGGTCTGCATCGCCCACGACCCCGGCGTGCGTTTGCGCGACATCGCTGCTGCCCTCGACATCACCGAGCGCAGCGCATATGCGACGGTCACCGACTTGACGGAGGCGGGTTACATCCTCAAGGAGAAGGACGGCCGTCGGAATCGTTACCGGATCCAGGGCCACCTGCCCTTGCGTGAGTCCATCGGCCGGGAACGGACCATCGGTGAGGTACTGGCCCTGCTGGTCGAGGCGAGCGTGCCCGGCGGTGGAGGAACGCCCGAGTATGACCTCTGCGTTGCCGAATCGAGCTCAATGCACCCGGCCCCGTGACTTCCGTCCGAGCTGACTTCGCAGCGGTCGCCGCCGCCGCTTCTCGGCAACGAGGTCGTCGCCGTCGAAGGTGCACGAGCGCCGACCAGGTGATGCGCCGGTCCCGCAGCTGATCGTCTTCCAGAAACGGCAGCGACAGGCGGGAGCGGTCCGCCTCGGGCTCCCTCCCAGAAACTGGTCGGCTGACAAGATGGAAGCCTCGGTGATGGTGTCGTCACCGGCGTCATAGGTGTCGCGCACTGTGTCGAGGGGCTTCGTCAGTGGCCGTGCTCAAGCGCCTCCGCCCTACGCTTTGACTCGGATCGATGTCCTCTGGGGAGATCTCCAGTGCGCTCGACGATGGCAGCCGAGATTGTCACCGCAAGGGTCACGAAGAACGCTGGGTAGATGTAAAGGCCGGCAAAGGCACTGGCGTTTCGACCGAGGAAGAACAGACCCCACGCCGCTGCAGTCAGACCGAACAGGGCGGTGCCGCTCCAGATTATTGAGCGTGGTTTTCTCACCCATACTGCGAATACGCCAGCCGGGATGAGCTTGATGAGGGTGCCGACTGTCGACTTGATGCCATAGTGCGGGCCCGGTCCAGGACTCGCGGCGACCACGTCACCGACAATGACGATGGTCCCCGTCGCCGCAACGATGATCCAACGTATGATCGCCCACCGCGTCGACTTTCCGGCCGCCCTGGGGCCTATTCTCATGACGATTTCTCTCATACCTCCGCACCCTGGTGAGCGTGGAACGGCGCTTCTCTGACTACGACATCGACCTGCTGGCCTTGAGTTCGGGTTGAGCCGAGATACGTGGAAGAGTAGGAAAGATGCACCGGGTCGTCCCGTGGTTCCACCCTACGCCCATGGGGTGTCTCACAGCCTCGATCTCTCGTTTGACCCGATGCCACGTCTCTTACCCTGGCGTTTGCCAAGTGTCACCAATCGTTTGCCGGCGCAGCGTAGAATTAGAAGCGTTCATCGAAAACGTCTTTTTTCTTCTGTCAAATCTCATCTCGGTTCGACCTGTCCGTGCGGCCCCCACGGCGCTCGGCCACTGGAGCCGCAAGCTGGCGGTCTGCGGTTTGGCACTCGGAAAGGTGTTCGCATCGCTGGCCTCGGCCGCTCCTGCGCACGCGGTGGGTGCGCCGACAGTGACCGGCGTCGCCCCGGCGACCGGTCCGGCCGGCGGTGGTACGCCGGTGACGATCACCGGTACCGGCTTCGATGCGACGTCGACGGTGAAGTTCGGGGCCGTGGCGGCGACGGCGGTGACGTGTTCGTCGGCGACCTCGTGCGCGGCGACCTCGCCGGCAGGGACGGGAACGGCGGAGGTGACGGTGACTACCGCGGGGGCGACAAGCGCCACGTCGCCCGCCGACCAGTTCGTCTATCAGGCGGCGGGGGCAGGGCCGACGGTGACCGTGGTCGGTCGGCGCCGGGGGGCCAGGCCACCTCGGTCATCGTCGCCGGGGTGGTCCTGGGGCTCGCGGGCGTCGGGTGGCGTCCTCCTCATGGCCGGCCGTCGCAGACGAAACGTCCACCGGGGATGACCCACAGCGGGACGGGGGTGCACCACCACCTCGGCCCCATCGCCTGCGGGCCCTGGCCATGAGACGCCGCGCCACCGTTGTCGCGCTCACGGTCCTCGCTGCGCTGGTGGTCGTGGGTATCGCGCTTATCACCGATGGCCGCTCCGGGCCTGGTGAGGCCGGCCTCTCGGCGGCGCCTTCGCGCACAGTTCCGGCTCCGACGGTCCCCCCCGGATCGACGGCTTCCCAGGTCAGCGGGTCACCGCTGACCACGACCCTGACAGCGCGTCGACGATCGGATCCTCCGGGGCCAACCTCGACATACCGGTCATCGGCGTGAGCGCCCCGCTCGTGCCCACCGGTTTGAGCGGAGCGACGGCGGCCACGACGTCGCTGGACATCCCCGCCGACGTCGGAACCGTGGGCTGGTGGGACGGGCACTGGTCTCGCCGGCGGGACTGCGCACCGAGGCGGTCCCCCAACCCGGCGAGCCTGGTGCTGCCGTGCTTGCCGGCCATGTCGACTCGGCCACAGCGGGCCCCGGCGCCCTCTACCACCTCGACCGGCTCAGGACCGGCGACGAGATTGCGGTCCGGGGCACCAACGGCGTCGTCTCACGATGGACAGTGAGCCAGGCCCCGCTTGTGCGGTCCAAGGGCGACCTGCCTGCCACCCTGTGGGTCAATGACGGGGCCTCCCCAACTGGCGGTTATCACCTGGGGCGGTCGGTTCGACTCGGCCACCGGCCACTACCTCGACAATGTGATCGTCTGGGCCGGACCCTCGCCTTGAACGGTCCGGGCTGTGGCCGGCACTCACGCCCGCCTGCTACCCACCACACCGCCACGACGAGTTGACAGCGAAACGTTATGGCTACTGGACTGGAGTTCTGCCGAGCGTTCCGGGCACCACGGGATGGACGGAGATGGATGCGCAGTAGGGAAAGTTGCTGACAGCGATGCGCGACGTCTGGCGGGTGTTGGGCGGGGTGACCAGGAATGCAGTGAACTTTGGGCAGGAGGTTGCCGTGCCGACCGGAGCGTCGGTTCCCTCAACGAGCGCTGATCCGGTCTGACCTGGATTCAGGTCGACGACGGGGCCGGCACCGCCGTTCCGGACGCCACCTATGAAGCCCGAAAGGCTGCGGGCTGCGGTAATCTGTTGTCCGTTGCTCACAACACCTTCGATCCCTGGGTAACCGTTGAGCTGGCAGGCAACGTCGCCGTCGTTCTTCAACAGGAATACCAGGCCGATGTGGCTGAGGCCCGCCTCGGGCGTTCCGGTGGAGATGGACAAGTGTGGCCCCTGACAGTTCGTCGACGTCGTGCTTGTCGTTGTCGTTGTCGTTGTCGTTGTCGTCGGTGTCGTCGTTGTCGTCGTTGCGATGGTCGCTGGCGGAGTGCCGGCCGTCAGGGGCTGGGTCGTTGAGGTCGGCGCCGGCCGGTTGGTTGCAGTCGGCGCAGTGACCTTGCCACTGTTCCCACCGCAACCGGCAAGAGCTACGCCGACCACGGTGCAGATCGCTAGACGACCGGCTCGCTGACAATCCTGTCTCACAAGGCGTCGAGCGTAGAGCACGGCTGGCACCGGGCCGTGACCACCCTTTCCCCAGCCCGCCGGCGACGCTCGGCCGTCGCGCGATCCGAGGACTGCGGACCAAGGCGACGGGTGAAGCCCTCGACCAGCCGCGATCGACACCGTCGACTGTGGTCAACCCTGTCCGGGCGCTCAACAGCAGGCTCCACGTGCGACTCGCACGGACAGTGGTTCGGTGGTGGCATGCTGGTGAGGTGGAATCGCTGCTCGACCGGGCCCTGGATCTGGAGGACCTCTATGCCACGCCCGACGACGGCAACTGCTACGAGATCCTGGACGGGGCCTTGGTGATGAGTCCGCCGCCGGGTTCGGCCCATCAGATCGTCGCTGCTGAACTGGCGGCGTTGCTCAGGGAAGGGACACGATCTGGAGGGCTCCGTGCCTTGTTCGCTCCGCTGGCTTGGCGCATCGGGCCGGGTCAGGTGCCCGAGCCCGACCTCATGGTGGTGGCACCCGAGGCCATCGGCCCGCGAGCCATCGAGCGTCCGCCGCTGTTGGTCGTCGAAATCCTCTCGCCGAGCGGGAGGGGCCGCGATCTCTCCGAGAAGCGCCACATCTACGCAGAAGGACGGGCCGCGTGGTACTGGATCGTGGACCCTGAGGAGCCCAGCCTCACGGTGCTCCGCCTGCTCGGGGACGTCTACGAGCAGGACGCCCGAGTCACCGACTCGGACGTCTACGAGACCGAGCAACCGTTCCCGGTTCGCGTGGTGCCGGCCGAGCTGCTGCGCTGAGGGTCCGCCTGTGGGACGTGTGCCCATGGGACGTGTGCCCGTGGTCAGTGCAGGTCAGCGTCTGACCAGCCTCGTTCGGATAACCAGGCGGCCCATCTCGTTCGTCAATCACGCCTGGCGCGAGGCCTCAGCCAACGTGGCCTGGCCGAGCTGACCGTAGTGTCCCAGCCGTCTCTGTCCGCCATCGAGACCGGGAATTTCGAGACCCGAGCAGCACCACCGTGAGCCGACTGTTGCGCGCCGCCGGTATCGGCTCATCTCGATCCGGACAACGACCGGGACCGCCGCCGACGCAGCCGGATGCGTCCCTGCGGCGCGGGCGGTAGGCGACGAAGGCAGGGCGCCCTCGGCGTGCGAGCCACGGTCCGGTCCGTGCGGGTCACCCGCTGGCCCCACTCATTCCCCCAGTACCGGCTCGGCCCCCTGGACCTCGTCGCCGGGATCGAGTCGGCCCTGCGGTCCCTCCGAGCTCCGGTGGCGGTGGCTGCCAACGTGACCGCCCGGACCGGCCCTGAGCGCACTTCACTACGCTGGGGGCATGGCCGCCACGAGCTTTCCGACATCGCCGGCCCGGCCTTTCGTGTACGCCGACCTGGAGGCCCTGCCCGAGGATGGCTACCGCCGCGAGATCATCGGGGGGACGCTCGTTGTGAACCCGGCTCCTCTCGGACGTCACCAGCAGGCCTCCGGAGCGCTGTTCAGCCTCCTCAGAGCGGCGGCGCCGTCCCGCCTGCTGGTCATTGCCGCGCCCTATGACTGGCGGCTGGGTGACGGTGGATCTGTTCAGCCTGACCTCATGGTTGTTGATCGCTCCGACTTCGACCCCGATGGCCCTTTCCCGGCCAGCGCCATCCCGACGCTCGTGGTCGAGATCCTCTCGCCTTCCAACGCTGAACAGGACCGCACGCTCAAACGGGCCGTCTATCAGCGTCAGGGTGTCCCCGCCTACTGGATGGTGGACCCGGGCTCCGCCACCCAGCCTCCCTCCTTGATCGCCTTGCGCCTGGGGGCCGGTCAGTTCGTCATCGAGGCCGAGGTCACCGGCTCGGACCGGTTTGCGACCGACTGGCCCTTCCCGCTCCACCTGGTTCCGACGGACCTGACGATCTGATCGCCCCGCAGACTCGGCTCTCTCGCCGGCCTGCCCACGAGCCCCGACTTGATCAGGGCCCCGGCGGCCCGGGGCCGGGGCGGGACCGATGCGGTACCCTGGTTGTTCACACAGTGTTGTCTTGCGACGTTCCGTGATCCGACGGACAAATCGATGCCCTCCTCCGGACTAGCGGGTGGACGAGAAGCCTGCTGTGGCCAACGAGCAACCAACCGTGGGTAGCCCCTCGACGGCACTGAGGAACCTGGAGCGGTTGGCAGCCGTGCGCCAGTTGCTCGTGGGGCCTCCCGGAGCCCGCCCGCTCCGCCCGCGAGACATCGGTCGACCTCTCGATCTTTGACGTCCCTCCCACGACTGAAGTCGGGATGCCGGTAAGGAGCGTGTCACGAAGTGCCATCTAGCCGAGGGCGGTTGAGCCGTCCTCCTGGTCTTCCGTGGGGGCCGGGTTGGCGAGGGCGAGCCGTTGGTCCATCTGGAGTCGGAAGACCCCGTA
>JALYZO010000003.1 GCA_030945745.1 Actinomycetota bacterium | reverse complement strand
CACGCGGCGTTGCTGCGTCAGGCTTTCGCCCATTGCGCAAGATTCCCTACTGCTGCCTCCCGTAGGAGTCTGGGCCGTGTCTCAGTCCCAGTGTGGCTGATCGTCCTCTCAGACCAGCTACCCGTCGTCGCCTTGGTAGGCCATTACCCCACCAACAAGCTGATAGGCCGCGAGGCCCTCCCGAAGCGTGCTGACTCGAAGTGAGTCAGGCATTTCCTCACCAGACCATGCGACCCGGTGGGGGTATCCGGTATTAGCAGCGGTTTCCCACTGTTATCCCGGTCTTCGGGGCAGGTTCCTCACGTGTTACTCACCCGTTCGCCACTAGGTCTTCACCAGTATTGCTACCGGATGGACCTCGTTCGACTTGCATGTATGAAGCACGCCGCCAGCGTTCGTCCTGAGCCAGGATCAAACTCTCCGTCGAGACTTGCGGTGGCACCTTGCGGAGCCGCCGAAATCTGGAGAGTCAGAACTCGATCAACCTTCTGACCGAGGTCCAACTGGCACATGACAGTGTTGTTGTCCGTCAAGTGCAATTCTTCTGACGTGTTCTGTCACCCTAGGGGTGCCAAAACACGCCCGCACGAGCTTTTGGCTTCCTCTGTTCCGTTTTCAAGGAGCACTTCCGCAGATGCACGCACCCCGAACATGGTGGGGCGGAGGTGCTTCTGCTACTTCGGCTGGTCCGCTGCAGCCGTGTGGCTGCTGCGGTCCGGCTGACCCACTCGGCAGGTACGGCCGTTGTGGGCGGCTACTGAACTTATCGTTTGCTTCCCGGGCTGTCAAGGGCGTTGCGTTGGCAGGACGTGGAGCGGCTGTTCAGCGGCGGAGGGTCAACCTACCACGCCGGCCTGTTGACCGGAGCCGGCAGGGCGGGGCGATCGGCAGAGCCCGTCGCGGAGTCGGGGTGCAGCAGCTCCACACTCGCCCCGGGGAATGTCGTGGTGAGTGCTGCGGCCAGGGCGTGGGGGTCCACCTTCGAGGCGCTGACCACCAGTCCGCTGTTGGGGGTCAGACCCAGCCGGTCCGAGTAGGCATGGCTGACGACGAGGTCGACGCCGGGCAGGCCGAGCGACGCCAGAGCGCCCAACCAGCCACTGGTCGGCGCCAAGGCGCTGCCCGAGGGCTTGATGGCCAGGTTCTTGCCGAGCGGAAGCGACCGGTCGGCAGCCAACTCGTAGGATGAGACCAGCGCCCCGCCGGCCAGGTAGCGCCACAGGGCGTCCTCACCGGCCGTGACCGTCGGAGTGAACTGACGGAAGGTGCCGGGGTCAACCCCGAACGTCACCGCAGGCGACCCGGCCAGGCTGACGGTGCCGACGTCGACCTCCTCGACTGCCGAGAGGCCTTGGAGGTGGACCAGGGCCGTCACCTCGGCCGGAGTGATGGTGGCGGGCAGCGTCACGATGGCGTCGACAGAGCGGGTCGTGGACAGCGCGGGGACTGCGGGGAGCGCGCCGGCAGGCTTGGGCAACGGCGGCAGGCGGCGAAGTTCGCTCGGGGTGGGCACCCGGCCCGAGCGCACCAGGGGACCGGATTGCGGATCCACGCCCGCACGCCCTCCGGCACCGCCGGGCCTTGCGGTCTTCGCACCACCGGAGGTGATCACCTCCCCAGCACTCGAACGCAGGGTCACGGCGCTCCCCCCGGGGTGCACCCAGCCAGCCGGATCGATGGTGACGAGCGCCCCCGCTACGGCCAGTGCGCCAATCGTGGCCCACACCGCTCGACGCCACGCTGAGCGTTCGAGGAGCCGGCGCACGGCGGCCGGGGAGAAGGGCCGGACCGCCGGGGACCTCGGGCTCCGTGGCTTGGGCACACGGGCCCTGATGGACAACTTCCGCAACGGCCTACTCCCCCGACGGGTGACCCGGCGGGAAGCTTGCCGAACGCTTCCCTGCCATCACCCTTTTGGTCATGCATTGTTCCTTCAGCGTAGACGGGCGCGGCCCCGGCGCGGGGCCCCCATCCAGCGCGAGACCCCTCGATGGTCGGGCACGGCGAAGCGCCAAGGGAGATCAGCGCCGGCGCTCAGGCCGACCCGGGTGGTGACCAGCGGTGATGCAGGCGGCCCTACACCGTCGTCGCCGATGGTCACGACTGGAGTGCCAGGAACGACTGGAGCCTGCGCCCTGGAGGCAGCCGGCGCGATGGTGCCCCCGGCGGCCACGAGGTCGGTCCCGTCGTCTGCTCCGGTGATGGCGAAGGCCTGGCAGAGTCGGGCCGGCCCCCGGCAGAGGTCCCGATCGGGCCGTGGCCGTCGTCGGGCAGGATCGCCTCCCCACCGTGCGGCGCGCATGACCTCCAATCCGGCCTCGGCGGCCACGGCTCGCACCAGGACGGCATGGGCGACACCGGGGGGCCCGCAGACCACGTTGGCGCACCAGTGCATCCCGTAGACGAAGTACACGTAGAGGTGGCCGGGCGGCCCCCACATGGTGGCGTTGCGCTTGGTCGGGCCCCGAAACGCGTGGCTACCGGGGTCGTCGGGACCACGGTAGGCCTCCACCTCGACGATCCGGCCGCGCCGGCCGTCACCGCTCGCCAACACCTTGTTGAGCAGGTCAGGCGCCACCTTCAGCGAGTCGCGGTCGTACCACTCCCGGGGCAGGACGTGCAGACCGGGCGGGGGCCCGCAGGTGCCCACGGCGCTATCGGCGTCGGGCCGCAGCGGAAATGCGGGCCTCCGGCATTTCAGAGGTCCCCGACCCGGACCTTCTCGGCGGCCAACGTCTCGCGAAAGCGGTGGAGCTGGTCGGCCACCGGCCCCGGTCCGGCCCCTCCCGGGCTGGTCCGACGCCTCACGGCCGCCCCGGGGTCGAGCAACCCGACAGCGTCGGTTCCCAACGCCGGGTGGGCCTCGACGAGCTCGGCCAGGGGGACCCGGCGCTCCAGCGCGTCTCGCACCAGACCACCGACGATGTGATGGGCCTGGCGGAAGGGCATCCCCCGCTCCACCAGCCACTCCGCCAGGTCCACGGCTGCCGCGCTGGGCGTGTCTGCCGCCTGGCGCATGGCCTCGGTGTTCCACGTCGCCGTGGCCAGCAGACCGCTGAGGGCTCGCACGGCCCCACCCACCTGGTCGACGGCGTCGAAGAGCGGTTCCTTGTCCTCCTGCAGATCACGGTTGTACGACAGGGGCAGGCCCTTGAGCGTGGCCAGCAGCCCGGTGAGATCACCGATCAGGCGCCCGGCCCGGCCTCGGACCAGCTCGGCGATGTCGGGGTTCTTCTTCTGGGGCAGCATGGAGCTGCCCGTGCAGTACGCATCGGCCAGGGTGACGAAGCCGAACTCCTCGGTCGACCACAGCACGATCTCCTCGCCGATGCGGGACAGGTGGACGGCCAGCAGGGTCAGGTCGAAGACGGCCTCGGCGACGAAGTCCCGGTCCGACACGGCGTCCAGCGAGTTCTCGAACCGGCCGTCGAAGCCCAGATCGGCGGCCACCGATTCCGGGTCCAGGGGCAGGGACGTGCCCGCCAGGGCGCCGGCACCGAGCGGTGACTGGTTCAAGCGCCGCCGGGTGTCGCAGAGCCGGTCGACGTCCCGGGCCAGGGCCCAGCCGTGCGCCAGGAGGTGGTGGGCCAGCAGCACAGGCTGGGCGCGCTGGAGGTGGGTGTATCCGGGCAGGTAGTGGTCCTCGGCGTCCGTGGCCCGCTCGGCGAGCACCTCTTGGAGCTCGACGACCCGGCAGGCGACATCGCCCAGCTCGCGACGGGAGAACAGCCTCAGGTCGGTGGCCACCTGGTCGTTGCGACTCCGCCCCGTGTGCAGGCGGGCACCGATGTCTCCGGCGATCTCGGTGACCCGCCGTTCGACCGCCGTGTGGATGTCCTCATCGCCTGCGACGAAGCGCAGCGTGGCGGTGGCCAGCTCCTCGCCCACCCGATCGAGGGCGGCCAGGAGCACCAGGGCGTCATCATCGCTGAGGATGCCGGCCCGGGCCAGGCCCCGGACGTGGGCCTTGGACCCGGCGATGTCGTCGGCTCCGAGGCGCTGGTCGTAGCTCAGTGAGCCCGTGTAGCGGAGCAACTCGTCCGCCGGGCCCGAGGCGCCGAAGCGCCCCTGCCACAGCGTCATGGCCTCGCTCCGAGTGGTCGCGTCCTCATCGCGACCCACCCCGACCTGGTGCACCGCCCGGAGCGTTGACCTGGCGAGCAGCCCACGTGGCCACACCGAGGCCCCAGAGACGCACGAACCCTTCGGCGTCGGCGTGGCGGAACCGGTCGGCCGCCTCGTAGGTGGCCAGCGAGTAGTCGTAGAGACCCACCTCCGAGCGCCGTCCGGCGACGATGCAGCGGCCTGGCACTTCACAACGGAGTCGGACGTCACCGGTGACGTAGCGTTGCGTCTCGTTCACGAAAGCGTCGAGGGCCTCCTTCAGAGGTGAGAACCACAGCCCGTCGTAGACCAGGTCGGCGTAGCGAGGTTCCAGCCTGGCCTTCTCATGCGCCACGTCGCGCTCCAAGGTCAGATCCTCGAGATCGGCGTGGGCCATCAACAGCGCCAGCGCGCCGGGGCACTCGTAGATCTCCCGGCTCTTGATGCCCACCCTCCGGTTCTCCACCATGTCGATCCGACCCCAGCCGTAGCCGCCCACGATGCGGTCGACGTCGCCGATCAGCTCGTGGAACGGCATCCGCTTGCCGTCGAGGGCCACAGGAAGGCCCTGCTCGAAGCTGATCACCAGCTCGGTGGGACCCGTCGCCGTCGGTGTGGTCAGCTCGTAGACGTCCTCGGGGGGCGCCTCCCAGGGATCCTCCAGGATCCCGCACTCGATGGTCCTTCCCCACAGGTTCTGGTCGATCGAGTACGGGCTGGCCCTGGTGACGGTGATCGGGATGCCGTGACGTTCGGCGTAGTCGATCGACTGCTCCCGGGTCAGGCCCCAGCCCCGTACCGGTGCCAGGGTCTCCAGGTCCGGGGCCAGGGCCCGCGTTGACACCTCGAAGCGGACCTGGTCGTTGCCCTTCCCCGTGCAGCCGTGAGCCACGGCGTCGGCGTTGAACATCCGGGCCGCCTCGACCATGTGCTTGACGATCACCGGGCGCGACAACGACGAGATGAGCGGATACTTCCCCTCGTACTTGGCGTTGGCCTTCAGGGCGGGGGCCACGAAGTCGCGGGCGAACTCCTCCCGCAGGTCGAGGACGACCGCTTCGACGGCGCCCGCAGCCAGAGCCCGCTGCTTGATCTCTTCGAGGTCCCCGCCCTGGCCGACGTCGGCGGCCACGGCGATCACCTCGACGCCGAGCTCCTCACCCATCCATCTCACGGCCACGGAGGTATCGAGCCCTCCGCTGTAGGCCAGGACTACCCGTCTTGTCACGTCATCGTTTCCCTTCTGGTAGTTCTCGGCCAGACACCTGCAATCCGGCGAGGTCGCTCAGCCGCCTGGCCACTTTGGCTCCACCCACCGGTTCGGCGGTGATGATCATGATCGTGTCATCACCGGCCACCGTGCCCAAGATGCCGGGTAGCGATGCTCGATCGAGGGCGGAGGCCACCACGTGGGCGGATCCCGGCGGGGTTCGGATCATGACGATGTTGGCTGAGCTACCCACGTCCACGACCCAGTCGCCAAGGACCCGGCGGAGCTGGTCACCCGGAGCCACCCGGTCCTTGGGAAGCTCGGGGATGGCGTAGACCGGTTCGCCGCCGGCGGTGCGTACCTTCACGGCACCCATCTCTTCGAGGTCGCGCGACACGGTGGCCTGCGTCGCTTCCACCCCTCCCTCGGCGAGGAGCTCGACGACTCGACCCTGGCTGGTCACCGACTCCGCCTCGAGCAGCTGGGCGATGCGGTGCTGACGCTGGTTCTTCGACAGCCTGGTCATGGCCGCTCACCGGCCAGCCACAACAGCAGGCCACGTGCCGCGTGCATCCGGTTGGCCGCCTGGGCCCACACCACCGACGCTGGGCCGTCGATCACGCTGGCGGCCACCTCCAAGCCTCGGTGTGCTGGCAAGCAGTGGAGGAACACCGCAGCGGGTGCCGCCGCTGCCATCAGGGCGTCGTCGACCTGGTAGCCGCTGAACGCCTTCACCCGCTCGGTGCACTCCGCCTCCTGGCCCATCGAAACCCACACGTCGGTGCACACCGCGTCCGCTCCGGCCACGGCCTCGGTAGGCTCTGCGGTGACCCGTACGTCGATGCCCCGGGCTCTGGCCCCTACGACGGTCACCGGGTCCAGCCCATGACCCGGCGGACACGCCAGGGACACGTCGATGCCGGACAGGGCGGCGGCGACGGTCAGGCTGCGGGCCACGTTGTTGCCGTCGCCCACCCACGCCACCCGCCTGCCCTCGAAGGACCCCCACGCCTGGCGGAGGGTCAACAGGTCGGCCAAGGCCTGGCAGGGGTGGGCCACGTCGGAGAGAAGGTTGACTATGGGGACGACATCGAGAGCCGCCATGGCCCTCAGCACGCTGTGGTCGTTGACCCGGCCGCCGACCACGGCGTGGTACTGGGACAGAACCCGCACCACGTCTTCCACCGGTTCCCGGTCGCCGAGGCCGATCTCGCTTCCTTGGATGGACACGGGGTGGCCGCCCAGGGAGAAGACCGCCATCTCCGTGGCGTTGCGGGTCCGGTTGGAGGGCTTCTCGAAGATCAGTGCGACACCTCGGCCGGCCAGCACCTGGGGCGGGTCCGCCGCCTCGCCCAGGGCCAGGATGTCGGCCAACTCGGAGCGGTCCAGGTCATCCACGTCGAGCAGGTGTCTCATGCGTGCTCACCGGGGTGATCCGCGGTGCCGGCTGCGATCAGACCGCCCAGGATGGTCACCGCCTCGTCGATCTCCGTGTCGCTGACCAGGAGCGACGGGGCCAGGCGCAGCGCACCGGCGGTCACCGGGTTGATCACCAGCCCGGCGTCGAGAGCCCGTGCGGCAATGTCGGTGGCCGAGGTGTCGTTGACGAGCTCGACGGCCAACAGGAGTCCCAGACCCCGAACGTTGCTGACACCAGGAAGGCGCTCGAGGGCCTCGGTAAGTCGAGCCCCGGCGGAACGGGCCCGGGCGACGACGTCCTCGCGCTCCATCACGGCCAGCACTGCCTTGGCGGCGGAAGCGGCAAGCGGTTGACCGCCGAACGTCGTGGCGTGGTCGCCCGGCTCGAAGGTCGTGGCCACCGCCTCGGTTGCCCAGCACGCGCCGATTGGCACCCCGTTCCCCAGCGCCTTGGCCATGGTGACGATGTCGGGCCTGATCCCGTAGTGCTGGAAGGCGAACCACTCCCCGGTGCGCCCCAAACCGGTTTGGACCTCGTCGACGATCAGCAGGACGTTGCGCTCGTCGCAGAGGTGCCGGACCCCGGCCACGTACTCGGCGCCGGCGGCGTTGACCCCGCCCTCACCCTGGACCATCTCCAGCAGCACGGCCGCCGTCGACGGGTCGAGGGCCCGCTCCAGGTCGGCCAGATCGTGCCACGCCACATGGCGGAAGCCCTCGGGCAGCGGCTGGAACGCCTCGTGCTTGGACGGCTGGCCGGTGGCATGCAGCGTGGCCAGGGTCCTCCCGTGAAACGATCCGTAGGCACTGACCACCCCGTAGCGGCCGTGACCGCCCCACTTCCGGGCCAGCTTGATGGCGCACTCGTTGGCTTCGGCCCCGCTGTTGGCGAAGAAGACCCGGCCTCCCCCGCCGATCAGGCGATCAAGCACGACGGCAACCTCCGGTCCGGGCAGCGTGCCGTACAGGTTGGAGGTGTGCAGGAGCATGCCGGCCTGCTCACAGAGCGCAGCGGCCACCTCCGGGTGGGAATGGCCGAGCGAGGTCACGGCCAGTCCGGACAGGAAGTCCAGGTACTCGCGTCCCTGCTCGTCCCACAGCCGGGATCCCGCTCCCCGCACGAAGGTCACCGGCGGCGTCGGGTACGTCGGCATCAACACGTCAGTCGCCCTCACGGGCTCACTCCCCATCTCTTCGCCCTCACGGGCTCACCATCGTCCCGATGCCCTCTCGGGTGAAGATCTCGAGCAGCAGAGCATGGGCCGCTCGGCCGTCGAGGATGTGAGCGTGGCCGACCCCGTGGCGCACCGCATGCACGCAGGAACGGACCTTCGGGATCATGCCCTCGCTCACGGTGCCGTCGGCCAGGAGCGGCTCCAAGCGGTCGGCCTCGATCGACGAGATCAGCGTGGCCGGGTCCTCCCGGTCCTGGCGCAAGCCGTCGATGTCGGTCAGGTACACCAGCTTGGAGGCGCCGACAGCCTCGGCGACGGCCCCCGCGGCCGTGTCGGCGTTGATGTTGTACGCCTGCCCGTCCAGGTCGGAGCCGATGGTGGCCACCACCGGGATGAGCTCTTCGGCCAGCAGGCGGCGAATCAGTTCGGGGTTGACCTCGGCCACATCACCGACGAATCCCAGCTTGGGGTCCCGCGCCGAGGCGGTGATCAGCCCCGCGTCCTCCCCCGACAGTCCGACGGCAAGCGAGGCGTGGACGTTTATGGCGGACACGATCTCCCGGTTGACCTTGCCCACCAGGACCATGCGGGCGATGTCGAGGGTCTCGGCGTCGGTGACCCGCAGCCCCTCCCGAAACTCCGGGACCTTGCCGAGGCGGCTCATGAGCGCCCCGATCTGGGGCCCGCCGCCGTGAACGACCAGGGGACGCATGCCAACCGAGCGCATGAGCACGATGTCACCAGCGAAGCTGTCCAGCGACGCCGAACCGTCCGGGCTCGCGGACGCCGGGCCGTCGCAGACCATGGCGTTGCCGCCGTACTTGACGACGATGACCTGGCCCCACAGCCGGCGGATGTAGGGCAGAGCTTCGATGAGGACCTCGGCTTTGGCCCCCGCAACGGCCAGAGCGGTCACGGGTAGATCCCGACCGTGGGCAGCCCGGCCGTCTCGTCGAGGCCGAGCGCGATGTTGGCGCACTGCACGGCCTGGCCGGCCGCTCCCTTGGTCAGGTTGTCGAGGGAGGCGAGGACGAGGATCCAACCGGTCCGCTCGTCGTAGCGGGCGCTCAGGTGCACGCAGTTGGACCCCAGGGTCGCCTTGGTGGACGGGGAGCGGTCCGCCACGACTACGAAGGGCTCGCCCGCGTAGGCGTCGGCCAGGACGGCCAGCGGGTCGATCGCCACCGCTACGTCGGCCGCCGGTCGGGCGTAGCAGGTGGCCAGGATGCCCCGGTTCATCGGTGCCAGGTGTGGAGTGAACAGCACCTGGGCGCCGGTGGCCTGCTCGATCTCGGGGGTGTGGCGATGGTGCAGCAACCCGTAGGCGGCGAAGTTCTCGTCGACCGTGTTGAAGTGGGTTGCCGCCTTGGCCGCCCGGCCTGCGCCCGACACCCCGCTGGCTGCGTCCACGATCACCCCGGTGCGTTCGATGATCCCCCCTGAAACCAGGGGTGCCAGGGCCAGAGCTGCCGCGGTCACGTAGCAACCGGCGGCCGCCACCAGATCGGCCCCCCGGATCTGGTCTCGGTACAGCTCGGGGATGCCGTGCACGGCATCGGCCAGCAGTTCGGGGCAGCGATGCTTCTCGCCGTACCACACGGGGTAGGCATCGGGGTCCTTCAGGCGGAAGTCGGCGGCCAGGTCAACGACCACCTTCACGCGGTCGCGAAGCTTGGGCACCAGGTCCTGCGACGCACCATGGGGCAGGGCCAGGAAGGCCACGTCGATGCCATCGATCAAGGCCGGGTCCCAGGTCTGATACGCCAGGGCCGGGTAGGCCGAAGCGAGGCTGGGATACAGGTCGGCGACCGCCGTCCCCGCCTGAGAGTCCCCGGTGGCCACGGTGACATCGATGGCCGGATGACCGGCCAGCAGCCGGAGCACCTCGCTGCCGGCGTACCCCGAGGCGCCGAGCACGGCGGCGCGCTGGTTGTCCGACGACATGCCTATCAACATACACGTCCGTGCATAGTAATGCGAGGAGCCTGAGGCGCCCAACGGGCCCGACCAGCGACGGCGCCGGTCAAGGTTCGAGGACCAGAGCCCGGAGGGTGGACGCCGCGTCGGGCCGCCCCAGGGAGGCGGCGTACCCCTCGAAGCAGCCGTGCTCGGCCCGCAGCCCGGCCAGGAACGCGGTCATGGTCGCGGGTTCGGCATGGACCATGGCGGTGGCTGATGCCTCGAGCTCGGCGGCCCGCTCCGGTTGGGCAAGGCGCTGTTCGACGAGCATCCGCTCCATGGCGCCGGCGCTGAGCGCGTAGTCGGCGACGATGTCGGCGTCGGCCACCCCAAGCAAGCCCAGGAGGACGGCGGTGAGGATACCGGTGCGGTCCTTGCCCGCCATGCAGTGCATCACCACGGGATAGGTGCCCGGATCGGTGAGGGCGTCGATGGCGTCGGTCACCGCGGGCGCGGCTCCGTCCAGGATCGACAGGTACTGGCCGGAGACCCCCTCGGTCGTCGCCCAGTTGTCGTTGAAGTCCTCCACCTTGGGCAGGACGTTCATCATCGACAGGTTGCGCCAGGCGAACGCCCGACCCGGCCAGGACAGCTGCCCGTGGTGGCCGAGCTCGGCCGGGGTTCTTAGATCGAGGACCGTCCGCACGGCCAGGTCGTCGAGAAGAAGCCGGTCGGCGTCGGTGAGGCGGTGGAGCGCATCGGCCCGGAACAGTCGCCGCCATCGCAGGATCCGCCCCTCCGCGCCCCGGTAGCCGCCCAGGTCCCGGAAGTTGAAGCACCCCTCCATCCGGATCAGGCGCTGTCCGGCGTCGGTCAACCTCGCAGCTCGGCGCCGTGCGCAGCGGCCATGGCGGCGATGATGTCGGCCCGGTACCCGGCGACCTCGGCGTCGGTCAGCGTGCGATCGGGGGCTCGGAATCGCAACCGGTAGGCCAGGCTGCGGCGCCCATCACCGACCTGGGGGCTGCGGTAGGTGTCGAAGAGGCCGAGGCGCTCCAGCAAGGGGCCGGCGCCGCCGGCCACGGTGGCCTCCACGTCGTCCGCCGCCACCCCGTCGGCGACAACGAAGGCGAGGTCGATGTCGCTCGCCGGGTACCGGCTGACGGGCCGCGCGGTGGTTGGCCGCCGGGGCTGCACCGCCAGGCGTTCCAGATCGGCGCTCAGGTACGCGACCCGGCCACGAAGGCCGAAGGCTCCGACGACATCGGCGTCGACTTCGCCCACCGCACCGATCATGGTGCCGTCGGCTCCGATCAGGCGAGCGGCGCGGGTGGGGTGCAGGCCGGCGATCAGGTCCGCGTGCACGGTCACCCCGACCAGGCGAAGAGCACCGGAGACGAGCGCCCACAGCCGGGCCGCGTCGTTCCCGTCGACGCCGGTGCCGGTGACCACGGCAGCCAGCTCCTCGTTCTCGTCGGGCACCACCCGGTCGCCGGACGGTCTTGCGAACGTTCGCCCGATCTCGAAGAGCGCCACCTCCTCGGCTTGGCGATCGGCGTTGAAGCGGAGAGCGGAGAGGAGACCGGGAAGGAGCGCGGTGCGCAGGATCGACTCGCTGCTGTCCAGGGGGTTGGCGACCCTCACGGCTACCTCCGCCAGGCCGGCCCGCTCCAGATCACCGGGGGCCAGGAACGTGCTGGTCCACGCCTCCGACAGGCCGGCGCCGACGAGGATCTCACGGACGGTGCGGCGATGGCGCTGGAACGAGGTCAGGCCGGTCGCCGGTCGAGCACCGGTCGGGACGGTGCGCTCGATGCGTCCGTAGCCGTGCAGGCGGGCGACTTCCTCGACGACGTCGACTTCCCGCTCGATGTCGGGGCGCCAGGACGGGATCCGCACGGAGTGCACACCGTCATCGGCGCGCGTCGCCGCCAGGCCGATGGGGCGGAGGAGGCGCTCGATGTCGACGTCGGCCAGTTGGGTGCCCAGGAGGCTGTTGACCCGAGCGGTGCGCAACAACACGGTCGGGGGACGGGCCAGGTCCGCCTCCGATGTCACGTCGGTCGTCGGGCCCCGGCGCAGCTCGGTACCGGTGCTCATGGTGGCGGCCAGCAGGGCGCCAAAGCGCTCCACGGCTCGCTGGGCCATCTCAGGATCGACGCCCCGCTCGAAGCGTGATCGGGCATCGGTGACCAGGCCCAGCCGAGCGCCGGTCCTGGCGATGGCCATCGGGGTGAAGTACGCCGCCTCCAAGAGGACCGTCGTGGTGGCGGAGCCGATCTCGGTGTCCTCGCCACCCATGATCCCGCCGATGCCCACGGGCACGGAGTGGGCGTCGCAGATCAGGCAGTCGAAGTCGTCGAGGGTGCGCTCCACGCCGTCGAGGGAGGTGATCGTCTCGCCGCCACGGGCCCGGCGCACGGTGAGGCCCCGGCCGGCCAGGCGCGCCAGGTCATAGGCGTGGTTGGGCTGGCCCAGGTCGAGCATGACGTAGTTGGAGACATCGACCACGTTGGAGATGGGCCGCATGCCGGCCAGGGTCAGGCGACGCGCCAGCCACGCCGGGGAAGGCCCGACGACGACGCCGTCGATGACGGTGCCGGTGAAGCGGGGGCACAGATCGGGGTCTGCGACCGACACCGAGGCCGTCTCCACCGACGGGTGCACCGCCAGGGGATGGGCCTCGGGACGGATCTCGAAGGGTAGGCCCAGAGCGGCGGCGAGATCCCGGGCGACGCCGGCCATGCACAGGGCGTCGGGCCGGTTGGGGGTGATGTCGAGCTCGAACACCACGTCGGGCTCCAGGCCGAGGGCATCGCTGAGCGGCGTTCCCGGCCCCGCCAGTCCGGCCGCCAGGATCATCAGCCCGTCGACATCGTGGGGCGACGGCAGGCCCAGCTCCTCGGCTGCGCACAGCATCCCGTTGGACCACTGGCCGCGCATCCTGCGCCGCCCGATCTCGAGCCCACCGGGCAGCTTGGTGCCCACGGTGGCCAGGGCGACCAGGTCACCGACCGCCATGTTGGCGGCCCCGCAGGCGATCTGCAGCGCCTCGCCGTTCCCGCGATCCACGTCGACCAGGCGGATCCGGTCAGCGTCGGGATGGGCTCGGATGTCGAGGATCTTGACGACCTCGACGCCTTCGAGGTCGTCGCCGACCCGCGTCACGGTGTCGACGACGAGCCCCAGGTTGGACAGGGCGGAGACAAGATCGCCGACGGGAGGGTCGAGGGGGGCGAAGTCTCGGAGCCAGGACAGCGGTGCGCGCACGGGGGAGCCTTCAGAACTGGGAGAGGAATCGGACGTCGTTGTCGAGCAGGACCCGCATGTCGGCCAGCTCGGATCGGACCTGGGCCAGGCGGTCGATCCCGAAACCAAAGGCGAAACCACTGTAGGTCTCCGGGTCGACCCCCACAGAGGCGAACACCTTCGGGTCCACCATGCCGCATCCCCCAAGCTCCAACCAACCAGAGCTCGAACAGGTCCGACAGCCCGCTCCCCCGCAGATCGGGCAGGTGACCTCGAACTCCGCAGAGGGCTCGGTGAAGGGGAAGTACGACGGGCGCAGCCGCGAGTGGATGTCGGGTCCGAAGAATGCCGTGGTGAACGTCTCGATGGTGCCGGCCAGGTCTCCGAAGGTGATGCCCTGGTCGACCACCAGCCCTTCGAGCTGGTGGAACACCGGCAGGTGACGGGCGTCGGGTGTGTCGCGTCGGTAACAGCGTCCGGGCATCACCGCGAAGATCGGCGGGGTGGTCACCTCCATGAGCCGGACCTGGACGGGGGAGGTGTGGGTGCGCAGCAGGACCGTCCCCGGCGCACCCAGCTCCAGGTAGAGGGTGTCCCACATGCCTCGGGCCGGATGGTCCGGCGGCATGTTGAGCGCCTCGAAATTGTACCAGTCCGTCTCCGCCTCGGGGCCCTCGGCCACCGTGAAGCCCATGGCCACGAACGCGTCCTCGAGCTCGAAGCGGGTCTGGGTGACCAGGTGCAGGTGGCCGCGGGCCGGCAACGACCGGCCTTGCCCCTGCCTGGGTCCCCACCCCCGGGCCAGACCCATCGCTTCGGTCAGGTCCAACCGTTCGTTCACGGACCGCAGGCGCACCGCCTCTGCGTCGAGGAGCAGACGCCGTTGGCCGGCCAGGTCGGCCACGTCCCGCCGGGCGGCGTTGATGGCCACCCCGGCCTGGCGCCGGTTCTCAGGCTCGAGGGCAGTCAGGCGGTTGTGGAGGCGGGCCAGCGAGGACCGCTTGCCGACCACCGATGTCTCGGCGTCCTTGAGGGCCTCAGGCGTCGTTGCCCCCTCAAGAGCCGATCGCGCCTCGGTGACGGCCACGGCCAGGGCGTCGACAATGCCACGCAGCTCGGGGTTGGGGGGCGTGGCGGTGATGGTCAGGCCTCCTGGCGCTGGAACGATGCAAGCGGCGACGATTCGAGAGGCAGGGTGAAGAGAAAGGTGGCTCCATCAGGGGGATGGGACTCGGCACTGAGCCGCCCGCCGTGGGACTCGACCAGCCCCCGGCTGATCCACAACCCGAGGCCCGAGCCGCTTGGGCGGGCTTCGGAACGTCGGAAGAAGCGGGTGAACAGGCGGGGCAGGTCCTCCTCGGAGATGCCTTCGCCGCGGTCCCTGACGGCCACGCTGACCTGGCCCCCCTCGACCCGCCCCTCGATGTCCACGTCGAGGGGCGAAGCGTACTTGCAGGCGTTCTCCACCAGGTTGGTCAACACCTGTTCGATCTTGTCAGGATCGGCGAAGACCCTGGGCACGTCGTCGGCGAAGCGGACGGTCGCCTCCAGGTCCGGATAGGACAGCGACACCTTGTCCACCACCGACGATGCCAGGGCAGCCAGATCGATGAGCTGGCGGCGGAGGACGAGGCGGCCGGTCTCCAGGCGGCTGATGTCGAGCAGCTCGGTGACCAGCCGGGTCACCCGGTCGGCGTCATGTTGGACCAGCTCGAGCATCATCCGCTTCTGGTCGTCGCCCAGCCGGTCCCAGCGGTGTAACAGCAGGCTGGTGTAGCCCTTGACCGATGTCAGCGGCGACCGCAGTTCGTGGCTGACCGTGGAGATGATCTCGATGCTGCGATCGGCGGCGGCCGCAGCCTCCGTCCGCTCGAAGCACAACACGGCACCGCGCGGGGCGTCGGAGTCGTCGCGCTGGTAGGTCCCAGTCACCCGCAGAGGCATCCGGGTGCCCGTGGCGGTGCGAACCTGGATCACCTGAGGGGCGAGGCGCCGGACAGAGCGCAGGGCGACCGATCGATCCCAGCCGTCGCGCCACAAGCGGCATCCCTCCACATCGGTGGGGTCGAACGTGGCACACGCGTCCGCTCCGATGATTGCCGCCGGACGATGTCCGGTCAGGCGAGCCAGGGCTGCACCGGCCCCCACGATGTGGCGTTCGGCGTCGACCACGACGACTGCTCCGGGCAGGGCGTCGAGTGCCACCATCTCGACGCTCACGGGCGGTCTCCGACGCCGATCGAGCGACGCTGGCGGGCCGCCTCGAAGCACACCACGGCGGCGGTGATGCCCACATTGAGCGACTCGGACCGCCCGACCATGGGGATGTTCAGCCATTCGTCGATGCCACCTTCGGCGGCAGCCGACAGCCCGGTGGCCTCGTTGCCGATCACCATGGCGAAGGGCCGGCGAAGGTCCATCTCGGTGTAATCGACCCCTCGTCGGGCGGCGGCACCCACCCGGTGCAAGCCCCAGCCCGACAGCGCCTCCAGGATGCTCGCCACCTGGCCGCCGACGACGACGGGGATGTGGAACACCGCTCCGGCGGAAGCTCGGACCGTCTTGGGGTTGTACACGTCGACCGATCCCTCGCAGACGATGACCCCACCGGCACCGGCCGCCTCCGCTGAGCGCAGGACGGTCCCGGCATTTCCCGGGTCACGTACGTCGGCGCACACCACCACCAGGTCGGCGTGTCGGGCGTGCAGGTCCTCCAGGGTGATGTCGACGTCGCCGACGATGGCAAGCACCGGTTGGGGGCTGACCGTTCCTGCCACCCGTTCGAGGACGCCGTCGTCGAGCTCGAACACCCGGCTTCCGGCGTCGAGGCACCGCCCGACGAGCGCGGCGATCTCGGGACCGGCGTGGCCGGGGTCCACGTAGACCGATTCCACCCGGGAGCCGGAGGCCAGAGCCTCCCCGAGCACCTTGGCACCTTCGGCCACGAAGCACCCTTCGGCCAGCCTGCAGCTACGGCGGGCCAGGAGGCGCCGCAGCCGTTGCACCCGTTGGTGGCGATAGGCCAGCGGGGTCAGCGTCGTGCCCGGAGTCTCAGGCGGTGGTCGACTCGGCGTGAGCCGGCGCCGGTGTGGCCGACCGGGCAACCTCCACAAGAGCGGCAAAAGCAGCGTCGTCGCGCACCGCCAGGTCGGCCAGCACCTTGCGGTCGACCTCGACTCCGGCGATCCGCAGCCCGGCCACCAGACGGCTGTAGCTCAGACCGTGGCTCCGCGAGGCGGCGTTGATGCGCTGGATCCAGAGCTGGCGGAAGTCACCCTTGCGCGCCCGGCGGTCGCGATAGGCGTACTGCAATGAGTGCATGACCTGTTCATGGGCGGCGCGGTAGCTCCGACTCTTGTTGCCGTAGTAACCCTGCGCCTGCTCGAGAACTGACCGGCGGTGCTTCTTGCTGTGGACAGCGCGCTTGACCCTTGCCATCGAGGCTCCTTTCGTACGGGGGAAGGTGCCGGGTCGACCGTCAGCGGGGACCCGGGAGGAGTGAGGCTCGGCTCAGCGGCCGAGCATGCGCTTGACGGCCCGCTGGTCGCCCTTGGCGACCTCAGCGGGGCGAGCCAAGCGCCGGGTGCGGACACTGGACTTCTTCTCCAGGATGTGCGAACGGAAGGCTCGACGGCGCCTCAGCTTGCCGGTCCCGGTCACCTTGAACCGCTTGGCGGCTCCACGGTCGGTCTTCATCTTCGGCATCTGGTTGAGACTCCTGGGGGGAGGGTGGTCATCACCCCGGTCGAGGTGGTGTGCGGCAGCTGCTGGTGCGGGGGTGCTACGAGGTGGCCGGGGCGGCCGGTGACGGGGCGGGCTGCGATCCGTTCGCTGCCCGTGGCTGGGGCGGAGGGGCTTCCTTGGAGGCCGGGCGTGCCGGCTGCTGGGCGCGCCGATCAGGTGCCAGCACCATGATCATGTTGCGACCGTCGAGCTTGGGCTCCGATTCCACCTTGGCCACGTCGCCGACCGTCTCGGCCACATGATCAAGGATCTTCTTGCCCAGGTCCGGATGACTCATCTCCCGACCGCGGAACATGATGGTGATCTTCACCTTGTGACCCTCACCGAGGAAACGAGCGACCTGGCGAGTCTTGGTGTCGAAGTCGCCGGTGCCGATCTTCGGCCGGTACTTCATCTCCTTGATGCTCGTGCTGGTCGTCCTGCGCTTGGACTCCTTGGCGCGCTGCGCCGCTTCGTACTTGAAGCGGTTGAAGTCCATGATCCGGCAGACCGGCGGTCGGGCATCGGGTGCCACCTCCACCAGATCAAGGTCGAGTTGGCGAGCGATGCTCTGGGCTTCAGGCAACGGCTTGACGCCGAGCTGAGCGCCATCAGGATCGATGAGCAGGACTTCCCGGGCCCGGATCTTTTCGTTGATCCGATGCTCGCTCTGGTCAGGTGCAGCGGCTATTGCGACATCACTCCCTCGGGGATCGGCCCCTGCATGACAACAAGGGCGGCGACAGGAAGCACGCCCACCTCTCCGGCGGCCGATCGACCCGACGCATCGAAACGGTGCCCCGATCGAAACCGGGGCGCTGCTGGTGGCCGGGTGGGGACAGGCATCGCCCCACTTCCTCTTTCAGATTTCCCACCTAGGGTAGCGCAATGAGCACGCTTTGGACGCCAGACGGTGAACGGCCCATCCACCGGGACCCACCCTCCACCAAATCGCCGTCCGCATCGCCTCCCCCTTCCGGACCACCACCGGACGCCGCGCCGGAGGACGAACCCGACGAGGCGGCGATGCGCGCCCGGATGGCGGAGCTCAGCGAGCAGATGGCCAACACCCCCGCTGAGGTGATCATCGCCAACCACGCGTACGGTCTCTTCGAGCTGGCGGCCCTGCACCTCGCACGTCAGCCGCCGCAGCTCGAAGCGGCCCGCCTGGCCATCGACGGTTTCGCGGCCCTGGTGGAGGGCATGGCCGGCCGACTGGGCGAAGGCGAGCACCAGCTGGTCGACGGTCTGGCCCAACTACGGATGGCCTATGTGGAGATCTCCCGGGCCGGTGCCGGACCGGCCGAAGACTCGTAGTAAGCTTCGGAGCCGGCCGGGCGGAGGCGGCCCGCCTCCCAGCGCCCGTGGCGACCGGCAATGATCTCGAAGACCACGGAGGAGCCCTCCGGGATGGTCCGGCCGCCATCGGCGATCTGGGTGCAGTGAAACCCGAGATGGCGGCCGTCCTCGGTCCCGACGGTGCCCAGCCCGACGGCCTCGTCGAACGCCGTGACGATCCCCTGGCCCTCCGCCGTCAGGGGATGACCTTGGCGATGGGCAGCTCCAATATGTCGGAGGCGCCGTGGTCCTTGAGGGTGGGGATCAGCGTGTTGATGGTCTCCTTGGGGACGACCGCCTCCAGTGCGTAGCTGTCCTCACCGAACAGCTTCGACACCGTCGGGGAGCGCATGGCCGGCACCAGGCCGATGATGGCATCGAGGTCGGAGGCAGCCACGTTCAACTTGAGCAGCACGCGGTGACGGGCCACCAGCGTCCCTTGCAGAAGGCTGAGCAACTGGGCCATGGCGTGGCGCTTGTCGGGATCGTCGTGCGCCGTCGGGTTGGCGATCAGCTCCGTGCGCGAGACCAGGATCGTTTCGATGATCCGCAGGCCGGCGGCGCGCAGGGCCCTGCCGGTCTCGGTGATCTCCACCACGGCATCGGCGATCTCGGGAACCTTGGCCTCCGTGGCCCCGTAGGACAGGAGGATCTCGGCGTCGATCCCGTGCGAGCGCAGGTACCGTCCGGTGAGCTCGGGGTACTCCGTCGACACCCGGACGCCTGTGGCCAGACCGCTCACTTCCGTGACCGGGGAGTCGGCGGCGACGGCCAGCACGACGTTGACGGGCCTGGCCGTCGCCTTGGAGTACCGCAGGTCGCCAAGCGACGTCACCTTGGCGCCGGTCTCCTCGATCCAGTCCCGCCCGGTGATGCCCAGGTCGAAGAGGCCCTCGGCGACGTAGCGGGGGATCTCCTGGGGCCGCAGGATGCGGACCTCAGCGACCCGGGGGTCGTCGATGTCGGCCCGGTAGGCGACATCGGAGCTGCGGTTGACGGCCAGGTCGGCGGCATCGAAGAGGTCCAGCGTGGCCTTTTCGAGCGATCCCTTGGGCAGGACCAGGCGGAGCATCGGCTACGTCGCTGCCAGGCGGCGCACGACGTCGGCCATCTCGATGGCAGTGGCGGCCGAGTCGAAGCCCTTGTTGCCGGCCTTGGTCCCGGCCCGCTCCAAGGCCTGCTCGATGGTGTCGGTGGTGAGCACGCCGAACACAACCGGGACACCGGTGTCCAGTGCCACCCGAGCCACGCCCGCCGCCGCCTGCCCGGCCACCAGGTCGTAGTGGCTGGTGGCTCCCCGGATGATGGCGCCCAGGGTGATCAGCGCGTCATAGCGACCCCTGCGAGCCATGCGCAGGGCGGCCAGCGGGAGCTCGAAGGCCCCCGGCACCCACACCGTGGTCACGTCGGTGTCGGCCACGCCGTGGCGCGCCAGGCCGTCGACGGCACCGGCCAGCAGGCGCTCGGAGATCAGCTCGTTGAACCGGCTGCAGATCACGCCGATCCGCAGCCCGCTGCCGTCCAGGCTGCCGATGATGGCCGAGTGGAGGCCATCGCTGCCGGGCTGGGGTTGCGTCACCTGCCGGCCTCCTTGGGCATCGGGGCGCCAGCATCGGGTCCCATGATCGGGTCGGGGCCCCGCAGGTGGCCCATCCGGTCCTGCTTGGTGCGCAGGTAACGTTCATTCTCCATGGTCAGGGTCGACTCGATCGGTACCCGCTCCACGATCTGCAACCCGAAGCCCTCGAGGCCGCCCCGCTTGGCCGGGTTGTTGGTCATGAGCCGCATGGTGGTGATCCCCAGGTCGACGAGAATCTGTGCGCCGATGCCGTACTCCCGGCTGTCGATGGGTAGGCCCAGCTCGACGTTGGCGTCGACGGTGTCGAAGCCCCGGTCCTGCAGGCCGTAGGCCCGCAGCTTGTGGGTGATGCCGATGCCCCGTCCCTCGTGACCCCGCAGGTACACGATGACGCCGGTCCCCTCGGCAGCGATGCGTTCCTGGGCGGCGCGCAGCTGGCTTCCGCAGTCGCAGCGCAGGGAACCGAAGGCGTCACCGGTCACGCATTCGCTGTGCACCCGGACCAGCACGTCAGCCTGGCCTTCGGGCTGGCCCATGATCAGGGCCAGGTGGGTCTCGCCACCGACCGTGTCCTCGAAGGCGATGCAGGTGAAATCGCCGAACTCGGTGGGCACGCGGGCCTCCGCTGTGCGGCGCACCAGCCGTTCGGTGCGCCGGCGGTAACGGACCAGCTCGGCGATGGTGATGAGGACCAGGCCGTGCTCCTTGGCGAAGCGCTCCAGCTCAGCGCGCCCGGCCATGCCCAGGCCGTCGGAGGTCACGACCTCGCAGAGGACCCCGGCGGGCGCCAGGCCGGCCATGGTGGCCAGGTCGACGGCGGCCTCGGTGTGGCCGGCTCGCTTGAGGATCCCACCGGGCCGTGCCCTCAGCACATGGACGTGTCCCGGGCGGGCCAGGTCGGCGGGGCGCGTCGCCGGGTCGACCAGGGCCCGGATGGTCCGGGCCCGGTCGCCGGCGGAGATCCCCGTGGTTGTGCCGTGGATGACGTCGACGGTCACCGTGAACGCCGTACGATGCACCTCGGTGTTGCGCGTCACCATGAGGGGCAGCTCCAGCTCATCGGCCCGGGCGTCGCTGACCGGGGCGCAGATCAGCCCCGAGGTGTGACGGACGAAGAAGGCCAGCCGGTCCGCCGTGGCGTGCTCGGCGGCCATGATCAGGTCGCCCTCGTTCTCCCGGTCCTCGTCGTCGACTACGACGACGATCTCGCCGCGCCGGATGGCGTCGACCGCCTCCTCGATCGGCGTCTCGGTCATGGTGCTCAGCCTCTTTCGGTGGCCAGGGACGCGTACCGCGTGGAGGCGCCGGCGTCGAGCAGACGCTCGGTGTACTTGGCGATGACGTCCACCTCGAGGTTGACGGCGTCGCCCACACGGCGCTGCCCGAGGGTGGTGGCCGACGCCGTGTGGGGGATGACGGAAACGGTGAAGGCGTCGGTGCCTACGTCGACGACGGTCAGGCTGACCCCGTCGACGGTGATCGATCCCTTCGCCACCAGGTAGCGGGCCAAGCCGTCCGGGACCTGAACGGCCAGGTCGGGAGCGGGGCGGACGACGGTCCCGACAGCGTCGACGTGGCCCTGGACCAGGTGACCACCCAGGCGGTCCTCCATGCGGACCGGACGTTCCAGGTTGACCGGATCACCGGGCGCCAGCACGGCCAGGTTCGTCCGACTCAGCGTCTCGGCGACGGCATCGGCCGCCCAGCCCTCCCCGTCGAGATCCACCACCGTCAAGCAGCACCCATTGACCGAGATCGACCCACCGATCCTGGCGTCACCGGTCACCACCGACGCGTCGAAGACCAGGCGGGTGGTCTCCCCGTCCGATTGGCGGTGGCGCAGGCGCCCAAGTTCCTCGACGATGCCGGTGAACATCGTCGGTCACGCTAGAGCATCGCGGCCCGGTAGCACCGTGACGCAGAGGTCGTCGCCCAAGCGGCGGACCTCGGTGATCCGTCCCCGCCACAGCGACGCCATCGTCGCTGCCCCGGGGCCGGCGAACATCGCCACCCCGTCGTCGCCGCCCAGGAACGCAGGAGCCAGGTAGATCACGTAACGGTCGACCAGGCCGGCCGTGTGGAAGCGCCACGCCACGTTCGCACCGCCCTCGATCAGCAGCTGCAGCACCCCACGTCCGCCGAGCTCGTCGAGGATGACCCTCAGGTCCCCGGTCCGCTCCAGCGCCGGATGGATCCGAGCTCGCTCGGGAGCCGTGCCGAGCACCACACGCAACGGGTCCCGACCGGGGACGCCCCGGACGGTGAGGGCCGGGTCGTCGGACGCCACCGTGGCCGCCCCCACCACGATGGCGTCGCTCTCCGCTCGTAGGCGGTGGACGTCGAGACGGGCCTCGGGCCCCGTGATCCAGGTGCTGGACCCGTCCGGGGCAGCGATGCGACCGTCAAGGGTGGCAGCCAGCTTCAGCACCACGAACGGCCTTCCGGTGAGGCGCTGCGTCAGGTACGGCGCCAGCTGAGCTTCGACGGCGGTGGCGCCCACGCCGGTGATCACCTCGATCCCGGCGGCCCGCAGCCGCTCGACGCCCCGCCCGCAGACTTGGGGATCGGGGTCGACCACGCCGATCACCACCCTGGTCACCCCGGCGGCGATGACGGTGTCGACGCACGGCGGGGTGCGGCCGTGATGGGAGCACGGCTCCAGAGTCACGTAGAGGGTCGATCCGCTCGCCGACGCCCCGGCCAGGTCAAGGGCGACGACCTCGGCGTGGGGGCCGCCAGGCGGCTCGGTGGCGCCCACAGCGACCGGCTCGTCGCCCCCGGGTACGACCACCGCCCCCACCCATGGGTTGGGCGACGTCGACGTCCGCACCCCGGCCGCTGCCGCCATCGCCTCGGTCATCCAGAGCCGGTCGATGTTGCCCTGGCCCGGCTCGGCCGGCGGACCGGTCACCGTCACGGGTGCGGCGTCGGCGACCCGGCCAGGAGGCGGATGGCGTGGGGGACGATGTCGACGACCGCCTCCAGGCACTCGACGGCACCCTTGGGCGAACCGGGCGTGTTGACGATGAGCGCCTCCCGGCGCGAGCCGGCCGACGCACGGGAAAGGCGGCCCAGCGGGTTGACGGCCCGCATCGCCTCGGCCAGTCCCGGGGCCCGCCGCTCGAGGACCTCGTCGGTGCCTTCCGGGGTCAGGTCGCGAGGTCCGAACCCGGTGCCGCCGGTGGTGACGATCAGCCCGTTGAACCCCTCGCTGGCCTGGGTCAGCGCGGCCGCCACCGACGCCGTCCCATCGACCACGACGAAGCGGTCGACGACCTCGAAACCAGCAGCGACGAGCGCATCGACGAGGGCGGCACCGGAGCGGTCCTCCCTGGTGCCGGCGACGACGCCGTCGGACACGGTGATGACCTTGGCCCGGGGCCGGTCCTCACCCACCGCCCGATCCCCCGTCACCCGGCTCGCGGTGATCGGCGATGGCCTGGTGTGCCTGGCTGATCCTGGCAATGACCTCGCTCATGATCTCCGCCGAGAGGAAGGAGGGAGCGAGACCGACCATGGCCCTCACGCTAGGCCGCGGGCTCGGCGAACGGAGGGCACCGTGTGATCCTTATCTGGCCACAGAGCCAGGGCGGAGCCACCGGCCAGATCTGTCGCCGGGGCTCATCGTCGGCCGTGTCGCAGGGTCAGGACGAACATGCCGTCGGTGCCCTCGGCCTGCGGCAGGAGGAGGCCTCCACGGCCGGACGGGACCCAAGGTGCGGGCGGGGGCGGGACCGGTACCAGGTCCGGACGAGTGGCGGCCAGCCACCGGTCGATGCCGGCGGTCTCCGCCGCCGTGAGGGTGCAGACGCTGTAGACCAGAAGCCCCCCGGGGCGCGCCAGGACCGCCGACGCGCTGAGCAGCCGCCGCTGGAGCCGGGCCAGCCGCTCGATGTCACCGGCCTGGATCCTCCAGCGAGCATCGGGCCGCCGCCGCAGGACCCCCAGGCCGGAGCAGGGCGCGTCGACGAGGACCCGATCGAAGCTGGCCGACCGCCACGGTGGCTGGCCGGCGTCGGCCACGGCCACGGCCACGGTCTTCGTCAGGCCCAGCCGGTGGACGTTGCCGGCCATCATCGACGCCCGCAGACGGTCGGCGTCGGCGGCCACCACGAGGGCAGGACCCTCACATGGGGCCACCTCGCCCTGCGGCCCGCTTGGGCCCCAGGCCATCGCCGTGGCCTTCCCGCCCGGTGCTGCGCAAACGTCGATGACCCGCTCCCCGGCCTGAGCGCCGACCTGGGCCGCGACCAGCTGGCTGGCCTGGTCCTGGACATAACCGTCGGCCCGCTCGGTCATCGCCGCCGGGCGGTTCATGGTGACCAGCGCGCCACGTGCCGGCCCGGCGCCCAGATCGGTCACCAACCGGGCGACCAGCCAGTCCGGGTACGACAGCTCCGTCGCCGAATTGGGCCAGCAGATCGGGCCACCATCGACGACGGCCGCCACCTTGCGGAGCACGGCGTTGACCAGTCCGCGCCCGGGGCCGACGACCTCGTCCACGGTGGCCGCGACCGCGGCATGGGACGGGACCCGCATGAATCCCAGCTGGTAGGCGCCCATCCGCAGCGCCGCGCGCACCTGCGGGTCGACGCCGCGCTGGAGGAAGCGATCAACCAGCCAGTCGCATGCCCGCTGCATTCGGCACGTGCCGTAGACCAGCTCGGTGACCAGCGCCCGGTCGCGTGCCTCCAGAAGGGTCCCGCCCAGTGCCGAGGGGACCACCACGTTGGCCCGGGCGCCGCCGCCCACCTCGATGAGGGCAAGGAGAGCCACCCGGCGGGCGGTGACCGGCCCGGGCCGGGCGCCTGACCGAGACGGTGACGTTGCGCTCATCGGCCGAGACGCTCGCCGGCGCCGGGCCGGGCCCCCCGCACCCAGTCGCCTGCGTCGAGCACGGCTCGACCCTCGGGCTGGACCCGCAGGAGGCGCAGCGATCCTGAGCCGGTGACCACGTGGTCGCCGTGAACGCTCCCCGGCTCCCCGCCTGACACCTCGTTCAAGGGCCGGGCGGCCACCACGAGGAGGCGTCTTCCCCGCCATGTGGTCCACGCCCGACCGGCCCGCACCGTCCGGGACAGCTCGACGGCCGGGCGCTCCCAGACCAACTCCAGCTCGTCCACCGTCACCTTCGCTGCGTAGGTCGCCTCGCCCGTCTGGGGCTGCGGTGCACCCAGGCCCCGGGCCAGAGCGTCGGTGAGCAGCCCCGCCCCCATTCCAGCCAGACGGTCCGTGAGCTCGGCGGCCGTCTCGTCGGGGTCGATCGAGGTGTTCAACCGGGCATGTACCGGCCCCGTGTCCAGCCCGGCCTCGACGTCCATCAGGCAGACCCCGGTGACGGTGTCGCCGGCCAGGATGGCCCGCTCCACCGGGGCCGCTCCCCGCCAGCGAGGGAGCAGCGAGAAGTGAACGTTGACCAGCGGCAACGCACCGAGGACGGGCGGGCGGAGGATCCGCCCGTAGGCCACCACCACGCCGAGCTCGGCGCCCACCGAGACCACGTCGGCGACCTCATGGCTGACCGCCAGTGCCCGGGCCTGGGCGCTCAGCTTCACCGGACTCGCTGATCGGCCTCCCCGGCGGGACCGACGAGCGTCGGGGCGGGTCACCACGACAGCCACGTCATGCCCAGCGTCGACCAGTGCCGAGAGGATGGTCGCGGCCGCTGGCGGTGTGCCGAGGAAGGCCAGGCGCAGGGTCAGCCCTCCGAGCGTCTGCGCAGCTCGGCCATGGCCGAGCGGCGTTGGCCGGCGTCGAGCATCTCGATGAGCAGCTTCCCGTCCAGGTGGTCGAGCTCGTGTTGCAGGCAGCGGGCCTCCAGCTCGTCGGCCTCGATCGAGATCTCTCGCCCGTCGAGGTCGTACCCGGTGAGGTGGATCTCCTTGGGCCGCACGATCGGGAAGAAGAGGCCAGGGATCGACAGGCAACCCTCGTCGTACTCCCACTCTCCCCGACCCTCGCTGATCGTCGGGTTGACGATCGTGATCGGGTCGCCGTCGCCGAGTTGGTAGACGAACAGGCGCTTTTGGACACCGACCTGAGGGGCGGCCAGGCCTACCCCCTGGGCGTCGTACATCACGTCGACCATCTCCTCGGCCAGGTTGACCAGGGTCCCACTGATGTCGGTCACCTCCGCCGCCCGCTGCGTCAGGACGGGGTCGCCGAAGTAGCGAAGCCGGTAGTTGGACATGGCCACCAGCGTAGTGTTCACGACCTCCGGGAGGACCACGTGCTCGGTCCCCCACGGTCGTGTTTTCTGATCCTCACCAGGGTAGCGTTGAGCCGCCATGGGTTCGGGTCAGTACTTCGAGGTAGATCCGGTGGTGGCGTCGCGACTGGGCCGGGTGGAGTTGCGCCTGGCGGACCGGACCGTGAGCCTGACGGTGGACCGGGGCGTGTTCTCAGCCGGGCGGGTGGACGCCGGGACCATGGCTCTGCTGCGAGCATCGGCGCCACCACCGAAGCGGGGCCACGTCGTCGACCTGGGGTGCGGTTACGGGCCGATCGCCTGCACGCTGGCCAGGCGTTCACCCCAGGTGACCGTGTGGGCGGTCGACGTCAACCGCCGGGCTCTGGCCCTCACCGCGACCAACGCCGACGCGCTCGGCCTGGTCAACGTCCGCCCCGTCCTGCCCGACGATGTCCCTCCCGGGCTCACCATCGCCGGGCTTTGGTCCAACCCGCCGATCCGGGTGGGCAAGGACGCCCTCCACGAGATGCTGGGCACCTGGCTGGGCCGCCTGGACGAGCACGCTCGGGCGTGGCTGGTCGTGCACCGCCACCTCGGTGGGGACTCTTTGGCCGCCTGGATGGGCGGCCAGGGCTACACGGTGCGTCGTGCCGGTTCCAAGCAGGGCTACCGGATCCTGGACGTGGTCAGGACCGTCGACGCCCGGTGAAGCAGCTGGGACCGACGGACCTGAAGCGCCTCCATCGGGAGTGGAACCGCCGCTCCACCCGCCGACTGGCCCTGCTCCTCGACGGCATCAGCTCCCCGTTCAACGTCGGTGCCATCGCCCGCACGGCGGCTGCCTTCCGGGTGGACCACCTCTACCTGGGCGCGGGGGCCACCTCCCCCCGCCACAACAAGGCCGGCAAGACGGCGCTGGGCACCGATCGCTACCTGTCGTGGAGCGTCTTCGAGCGCAGCCATGACGCTGCTGACACCGCCCGAGAAGACGGCTTCGCCGTGATCGGCCTGGAGCTGGCCGACCACGCCATTCCCCTCCACGTCCTTGACGCCGGGCCCGATGTCTGCCTGGCCGTCGGCCACGAGGACCATGGCCTCTCCCCGGCGACCCTGGCGGCCTGCGACGCCGTGGCCTTCCTCCCCCAGATGGGTCGGGTCGGGAGCCTCAACGTTGCCACCGCGGCGTCCATCGCCCTCTACGAGCTGCGCCGCAAGGAGTGGAGCTGACGGGCGACCCCGTCGGCGTGGCGCGGGCCGTGGCCGAGGATCTCCTCTTCCCGGCCGCACTGGCGATCGAACGCTCCCACGTCGTCCCTCTCGCCTACCTCGATGCCCTGGCCGACGGCGGTCTCTACGGCCTCTTCGCCCCCGCCGACGTCGGCGGCTTCGACGCCGATCCGCTCACCGCAGCCCGCGTCATCGAGATCCTGGGCGGAGCCAGCCTGACCACTGCGTTCATCTGGATCCAACATCACAACGCCGTTCGGGCACTCCGCTTCTCCCGCTCCTCGCTCCGAGACGCATGGCTGGCCCCGCTGGCTGGCGGTATGGTGAGGTCCGGGATCGCCTACGCCGCCCTCCGCAGGCCCGGCCCACCGGCCATGGAGGCCCGCCCGGCCGGTGATGGCTGGCTTCTCACCGGCGAGGCGCCGTGGGTGACGGGGTGGGGGCGCATCGGGATCATCATTGCCGGCGCGCGTCGCGGCGATCATCTGGTCTGGGCACTCCTCGATGCCAGTGAGGCACCGACGCTCACCGCCACCCCCTTGGAGCTCGCCGCGGTGGCGGCCTCCTCAACGGTCACCTTACGCCTCGAGGGTCATCCGGTCGGGGCGGACCGGGTGGTCGAGGTCGAGGCGTTCGCCGACTGGCGGCGCCGCGATGCCCTTGACCCCCGCTCCAACGGCTACCTGGCGCTCGGGGTGGCGGCCCGAGCCGCGTCCCTGACCGGCGACCCCTCGCTGACCGCCGCGGTTGACCGGGCCCGTGAGGCCCTCGATGGGGTGGAAGGCGCCCAGGCAGTCATGGTCAGGGCGAAGGTGTCCCTTCTCGCCGTGCGGGTCACGACCGCGCTGATGGTGCAGGGAGGCGGCCGTTCGATCGAGCTCGGCCATCATGCTCAGCGCCTGGCCCGCGAGGCCATGTTCCTCCTGGTGTTCGGCCAGACGAGCTCCATCCGCGCCGCCCAGATGCACCTGCTGACCGGGGCCGGCCCCATCTGCCTCCTCGAGTGACCCTCCTTCCTGAGCCGCTCGCCCGGTTGTTCGTCCCAGGTCGCCTCAGGACGGGGCAGAGGCGCGCCGGTGCGGTCCGTCTGACGGGTCATCGCGGTTTTCGGCAAAGCTCGGAGTATGAGCGTTCCTCTTGTCCATGACGTGCTGGCTGATCTAGGGGTGAGCGACAGTGGTCGTCTGGAGCTGACTGGTGATCCGAATCTGCCGCTGTTGTCGTCGCCGCTCGCAGTCACCGAGTGCGCCGTTTCGTCGGTGGCCGCCTGCTTGATGTCTGCCGCTGACCTCTCGCTGGCCCGTTGCGGTCGCAGGCCAGAGATCGCGCTCGACACCGAGCACGTGGCGGTGGCGGTTCGCAGCGAGGCGTGGCTACGTGATCCGGCCGGTCATGACATGAGCGGGTTCGCTCCACTGTCGCGTCTCTGGCCGACCGCGGACGGCTGGGTGCGCACCCATGCCAACTATCCATGGCATCGGGCAGCTCTGCTCGCTGCGCTCGATGAGACCGACGGCGCCGATGCTGACGTCGAGGCGGGCCTGGGCGACGCCCTTGCGCAGCGGAGCGCATTGGATATCGAGCGGGTCGTGTATGAGGCCGGCGGGTTGGCGGTCGCCGCTCGCAGCGTCGACGAGTGGCAGCAGAGCGAGCCGGGAAGAGCGGCGGCGACGTCGGGCCTCGTGACGACCGAGCCGCTGGGCATGGGTGTGGGAACCTCGCCGATGGCGTTTCCTGGTGGGCTTCCGGCGTCGGGGCTGAAGGTCCTGGACCTGACTCGCGTCATTGCCGGTCCGGTCGGCACCCGCATGCTCGGAGCGCTCGGGGCCGACGTGCTGCGAGTCGACGACCCGAACCGGCCCGAGCTTCCCCTGCACACGGTCGACGGGGTGATCGGCAAGGCCAGCGCGATCTTCGACGCGACCACCAAGGCGGGCGTCGAGGTTCTGCATGTCCTCCTCGACGGGGCCGATGTCCTCGTCACCGGCTATCGACCCGGCGCGCTGCGCCGCCTTGGGCTCGACCCCGACCAGGTGGCCGAACGACACCCGGGCACGGTCGTCGTCACGCTCTCGGCTTGGGGTACAAGCGGGCCTTGGGGAGCCCGGCGCGGCTTTGACAGCCTGGTACAGATCGCCTCGGGCATCGGCTGGGCCACCAGCCGCGACGGCCAGCGCCCGGGGTCCCTGCCCTGCCAGTTGCTGGACCATGCCACCGGCTACCTCGTCGCCGCCGGTGCGCTCGCCGCGCTCGCCACACGGGCTCGCACCGGCCAGGCCAGCCACGTGTCGTTGTCGCTCGCTCGGACGGCCCAATGGCTGCTGGAGCAGGGCGTACGAGCCGAATCCAAGCCCGCCACCCCTGAGGAAGCAGAGCTGCAGGCCGACGCCTACCGGACGCCGCTCGGCGACGGCTGGAGCAGTATCAGCCCGCCGGGGCGGATCGACGGCGAGTCGCTGCGCTGGCCCCATCTGCCGCCGAGGTACGCGCAGGCCGAGGCTGCCTGGCGCTGATGGTGCAACCCGCCGCCGCCCGAGAAGCCCTTGGTTGACCGACCCCGATCCTCCATCGATGGAGCCGTCTGCGAGCAAGAGCCGGATCCGGGAATGGCGCCACCACGAACATGGGTATCTGGACGCACCTAACTCTCGTACTTCTGGTCAGATCCCAGGACGCGATAGACCCGTGTGGCGTTGCCGCTGGTGACGAGGGCGCCAAGACGTCCCAGCTCGACCCGGTCGAAGCCCATGCCCGCCAGGGGGGCGAGCACCGAGGCCAGCGCCCGGCGGTGGGTGACCACCCCCAGGTGGTACAGCTCGCCCAGGCCGAAGGCGTCGGATGAGTAGAGGACCTTGTGCCACGGGGCCAGCTCGAGAGTCTCGGCCAGCACGGCGGCGCCGCGATGGCCGACGTGGGGCAGCGTCTCGCCGACGTCGAGGTGCACATGGGGCCAGACGTGGCTGAGATAGGCAGCTTCTCGGTGGTAAGGCCAGCAGTGCAGCAACATGATCGGGCTGCCGGCGTCGGCCGTGGCGGCGATCAGATCGGAGAGGAGGGTTGGGTTGACGTTAAGCAGCGGGGCGTCGGTGTCGCCGAAGCCGGTGTGGAACTGCACCGGGAGGCCGGTGTCGATCGCCGCCCACACCCCGTGGCAGACGAGAACCGGGTGCTCCAGCCGCCACGTTGGCCCCCCACGGCCTTCGCTGCGCCCGGCCGACAGCCACTCGGAGGCAGCGTTGCGTACCTCCGACGGCGCGGGTCGGCGCCAATCGAGGTCGAGGCCGCCACGGTAGGCGGCGATCGACTTCCAGGCAACCGTCCCCGGCGCTCGATGGGCCACCGCCTCGGTCAGCCTGTCGGCATAGGCGGCCGACGCTCCGCCACCGCCGGTGAACAGGGTCCTGGCGACCTCCTCGCCCATCGTCTCCAGACGAGCGATCTCCTGGACCATCCCGTCCGCCCAGATGGCGAGCTGGGCGAGGGAGGCCAGCTCGTCGGAGCGGTAGCCGGTGTCGACGAGGAGTTGACGGGCCCCGCCGGCCAGCATCCTGGCGTTCACCTCACTTGCCCCGAGCTCTGCCCGCCGCTCCAGGTACGTCTCGGAGTCGACACCGGCGGGAAGGTCGAGCAGCGGCGCGCACCAACTCCTCAGCGCCAGCCCCAGGGAGGTGTCGAAGGTCGAGCAACCCGCCGGTGCGGGCCGGTCGGCCTCCCCGAGCAACCCCTCGAACGACGGTCGGTCGAGGCCGTGGCCGACCACCGAGTGGCAGTGGTGGTCAATGAGCTCCAACCCTGCGACCAGGTCCGTCAGGGTGTCGGGCGTCACCACACCCAACGGCTGGCCAACGCGATGTCCTCCTCGGTGGCGTCGGCGAAGCGGTCCACCTCGGACCGGCGCACCGCTGACCACGTGTCCGCAAGGCTCGGGCCCATGGCCTCTCGGATCACCGCGCTGGCGTCGAAGGCGTCCAGCGCGACGCTGAGGCTGGTGGGCAGTCGGGCGATGCCCATCTCCGAGCGCGCCGCCTCGTCGAGGCCGGCAGGGTCGACCGTGACCTCGGGAGGCAAGCGGAGGTCTCGTTCGATCCCGTCGAGCCCGGCGGCGATCACGGCCCCGACCACGAGGTAGGGGTTGGAACTGGCGTCGAGGACCTTGAGCTCGGCGTTGGCGGCCGCACCCCCGGTGGACGCCGATCCGGCGATGACGCGGAGAGCCGCCTCTCGGTTCTCCGCCCCCCAGCATCGCCACGGAGCGGCCCAACGTTGCGGTTGGAGCCGGAGATAGCTGGCCACGCTCGGGGCGCCGACGGCCAGCAGAGCTGGCAGGGCATCGAGGATCCCGGCCAGCCATGCCTCCCCCACCGCCGGCATCGCACCGTGGCCGCGAGCGAAGAGGTTGTCGTCCCCGGTCCAGATCGAAAGGTGGAGGTGGGCGCCGCTGCCGACACCACCGGGCGAGATTGCCGGGGACAGCGACACCCGGTACCCGTGGTTGGCGCTCACCGCTCGGAGGGTCTGACGAACGAGGACCACCCGGTCGGCGGCGCCCACCGGGTCCAGCGGCGACACCGACAACTCCATCTGCGCCGGGGCGTACTCGGGGTGGATCTGCTCCACCTGGACCCCTTCGGCAGCGAAAGCGTCAAGCAGATCCTTCGCGTAGGCGGACAGGTCGACCAGGCAGCCCATCCCGTAGGCGGGGCCGGTCGTGGGGGGAACGAGCTCGGTGCCCGTGCCGGCGTCCACGACCCACTCGGTCTCGAAGGCCATGCTGACCTTGACGCCCACTTCGGCGGCACGGTCGGACATGCGGCGGGCGAAGCTTCGCTGGCAGCCGGGATAGGGACTTCCGTCGACAGTGAACCTGTCGGCCGGCGCCCACGCCCAGCCGGGCTGGCCGGCGAGCGGCACCACAGCGTCAAGGTCCGGAACCAGGCGCAGGTCGCCGATGGGCGAGCCGACCGAGGCGATGCTGCCGTCGAACCCGAAGGCATCGAACACCGGTGGCGCTCCGATGCCTGTCGCCACCGCCTTGGTCAGGCGCGCGACGGGGACGCCCTTGACCCTGGCCACGCCGCTGTTGTCCACCACGGTCACGGCCAACCCGACGATGCCGCTCGCCGCGAGGGCGGCCGCGACGCCGGCGGCAGGCGTCAGGTCATCAGGATCCGGCGCGCTCGGGGAGTTCGCCCCTATCGGCGTCATGGACCACATCCAACCAGAGTTCCCAGCGCCGTGACGTCGAAGTCGGGCACTCATTGATGCGCCGACCACAGGATCTCAGTCTCGTCAGTCGATGATGTCCCCGCGAAGGTTGAGGGTCTCGTCGATGTTTCGTTGGTTCAGCAAAGGGCCGCGTGGGCCAGATAGGGAGACGGCGGCGACGGAAGCTCACAGACGACAAGCGGGCCAGTCGAGGTTCGGAGGTACAGCCCGGCATCGATGGCCACCCGGATCGCCCACTGCTGGTTGCCCGTCATCCGCCCGGCATGCACATCTCGCGAGCCGTTGTCGCTCGCCAAGGAGAGGGCACTGCGTAGCAGCGCGGCTGCAGTCTCTGCCGGGACTCACCGAAGAGATCGGGACGCCACCACGAATCGTGGGCGGACGCCGAGCAGGCGTTCGGGCAGGGGCAACTCCAGCGACGAGCTCCAATCGACGTCCCGGAGGCGCTCCATCCACGGGTCGGGCCACCCAGCCTCCCGAGCCGTCTCGACCAGTGCTGAGGGATGGGTGCCGGGACCGAGGGGAAGCGCTTGGGCAACCGAGCTCGGGTACGCGCCGTGATGGTCGTCGGGGGAGCGCCGGAACCGGCGAAGGAGGCCGCGTGCGCCTTCCAGCAAGGCCTCGACAGCATCGGCGCTGGGCCACAGGTTCTCGAAGAGGACGAGCCGGCCGAGCGGAGCGGCGGTGCGCCAAGCGGCCAGGGTGGCCGCCGGGTCCGGCAGCGTCCACACCAGGTGGCGTTCCATCACCGCATCGAAGGGACCGGGAGGAGGCGCCGAGGCCAAGCCCTCGACCACCTCGATTGCCAGCCCTTCGATCACGGCACGGCCCCGCAGCCGCTCGAGCATTCTGGGCGACGTGTCCAGGGCGGTGACCTGATGCCCCTGGCGGGCCGCCATGAGTGACAGGAACCCGGTGCCGGCCCCGCAGTCCAGGACCCGGGCGGGCGACGATGGCAGCAATCGGGCGAGCGCGCCGGCCCACGCTGCTTGAACGGCCGCGGAAGTAGGTCGGTGCCCGGGTGCGTCGTCGTAGGTGGCAGCGTCGGCGTCCCAGTAGTCGCGTATCTCATCGTCGACCGACATCAACCCCAAGCATAAGATGAGACGGCACTTGGCAGGCGGCAGCTACTGCGGTGAGGGCGACAGAGGTTATGGGGTGCTCAGCCGCCGTATCTGATCTGAGTCGCCAGCGGGGGATAGGAGCCGGGTCAGCCCGTGAGTCGGGGGCTTGCGACAACGGGGGACGCCGGTGAGAGAGAGCGGGTACCGCTCGGCCCGGTGGTCGTCCCGCCCTGCGTCGCGGAGCCGCCCGGCCCGCTGTTCGTCCGGCCCGGCGTCGCGTGCCTGCCCGGTGCGGTGGTGGTTGTCGTCCCGCCGGTGCTGGAAGCAGTGACCGTATAGGTCTGGGGGGTGTACGCGAGCACGACGGAAGAGGCGCTCGATCACGCGCCCTTCGGCCCTAGATTGGCCCCTCGACTAGGGAAGGGGACCACATGCGACGAAACACGCGGGCCGGTGGCCCTTGGCCCGCGCCACCCCTACCCCCACCGGGCTCTACTACATACGGGTGCTGCTCCAGACGACGGACCCCACCAGCGTGTACGGGCCCTACGCCTACGGGCTCTCCGCCCACTCCGACGCCCTCGCCGAGTTCGACGGGGGGGACGCCGAGGTGGGCATACACGGCAACAACGACCAATCAGTGCTCGGACGGCAAGTGACCCACGGTTGCATCCGCATGGACAACGCAGAGATCACGAAGCTCTCACAGGTCCTCCCACTCGGAACCCCCGTCAAGATCACCTCTTGACCGCCGGTCGGGCGTTTCCGTGTGTGCCGATGATCTGAGACTGAGGGGATGTCAGGCCGTCACACCCGGAGGGGGTCGACCTCGATGCGGACCCGAGCCGCCGGCCGGCGCAGCGCGGCGAAAGCGTCCGCCAGGGCGGAAGGATCCGCGGCCCGGACCAGCCACCGGCCGTGATCAGGTCCCAGGACCTCGACACTGCCCAGCGCCCGCAAGCCGGTGACCACCTCTGCTCCTCCATCGCCGGAGACTGCGGCCAGGGCGGCGAACGGCGGCCACCGGAGAGCGAGGCGCACCTCCCGCTCCCCCGCGGTGGCCCGGTCGGGGTCGGCTGTCGTGGCGGCGGCGAGCACCTGGTGATCGGGGATCCTGGTCTGCACCAGGATCCGTCCGGCGCGCCCGCTCACCACCCGCGAGGCTCGGGCCAGCAACCCGAGCGCCTCCTCCGTGGCCCGGAAGCGGGGGGCGAGCAGCTCGCTGTCGAAGTCGAGGAACGCCACTGCGTCCAGCCGTCCCCCCCGATGCAGCTGGGGACCCCGATGCAGCACCGCCTCGGTCCCCACCAAGAGGTCGGCGTCACCGGGGTCGCCGGCGGTGGCAGAGACCTCGACGACGGGGCGGCCGGCCAGGCTCTCCAGCTCCTCGCGCGCCCGGGTGACGCCTACCCGAAGCTGGCGGAGGGCAATCGATCCGCAAGCCGTGCACACCCACGGACGGCATGAACCGCATTGGGGGCACAGCAGCGACCGCGGCGCTCCCCCGTCACGCTCCTCACCCATCGCCGAGCCGCACTGCTGGCAACGGGACATGGTCCCGCATGCCCGGCAGCTCAGGAGCCGGGCCCGGCCCTTCCGGTTCAACACGCACGCGACCCGACCTCCCTTGCGGACCAGGCGCACCAGTGGTTCGGAGTAGAGACCCAGCCGGGGATCGTCGCCACGGCGGTCGACGACTTCCAGGGGAGCCCAGCCATCGCGCTCGAGGCGGCGCGACGGCAAAACCACGCTCGACGCGGCGGCCAGCAGGTCCAACGTCGGGCAGGGGGTGGTCACCATGCAGGCCACGCCCGCTCGCCGCGCCCGCTCGGCGGCCACCGTGGTGGCGTCCCACGTCGGGTTCTGCTCCTGGTGGAGCCCCTCGTCATGGCCATCGACGACGACGACGGAGGTCACCCCAGGGCACGGGGCCCACGCTGCGGCTCGGGCCCCGACCACCACGGCGGCCCCCGCCCGGGCCTGGGCCCACTGGTCGGGCACGACGGCCACACCCGCCCCTGCCCGTCGAAGCCGCCCGGCCAGTGCGGTCGCTCCGGCCGTGGTCGGGACCACGACAAGTGTCGGCCCGGCGCGGGCCACGGTGGCCACCACGACGATGGGATCTGCGCTGGGCGGGAGGCGCACGACGACCGGGCCCGCCGGGTCGACCCCGGGGTCGAGAGCGTCGGCCACCAACTCGGCAACGGCGCCCGCCGCCGGGGTGGCCAACTTGGGCGCCGGCGGCGGTGTCAGCAACGGCGCCGGCAGGTCCCGAACGCCGGCCCGTGGCGACGCGGTCCGCAGCAGAGCACAGCGCCGTCCCGCCCACCGCCACGCCGCCCAGGCGGCCAGGTCGACCAGGGTGGGCTCGGGGCCCCAGCCTCGCCGCTGGGCCAGGGGGCGCAGGGTCACGCCAGGCGCCGGCTCGACGTCGGCGGCCACCACCCAGGCGCCCACCCGGCGGCCGGCCAGGGAGACGCGCACCATCGTGCCCACACCGACCTGGCCGACCAGACCGTCGGGCACCAGGTAGTCGAACTCCTTGTCGAGCGCAGCGACGTCGGTGACGACGCGCACCGCCGGTGCGAGCGTCAACGCGGCCCGGTCGTCACGGCCTCAGGCTAGAGCCCGACTGCCGAGGAGAAGTCTTTCAGCCGGTCCGTCTGCTCCCAGGTGAAGTCCGGGTCGGCGCGGCCGAAGTGCCCGTAGGCGGCCGTCTTGCGGTAGATCGGCCGGCGCAGATCAAGATCTGCGATGATCGCTGCGGGCCGGAGGTCGAACACCTCGCGCACCGCTGAGCTGATCTTGTCGGGGTCGACCTTCTCGGTCCCGAAGGTCTCGACCATGATCGACACCGGCTGGGCCACGCCGATGGCGTAGGCGACCTGGATCTCGCAGCGCCGAGCAGCCCCGGAGGCCACGACGTGCTTGGCCACCCAACGGGCGGCGTAGGCAGCCGAGCGGTCGACCTTCGAGGGGTCCTTGCCGGAGAAGGCGCCGCCACCGTGGCGAGCCGCGCCGCCGTAGGTGTCGACGATGATCTTGCGCCCGGTCAGGCCGGCGTCGGCGTGGGGGCCACCGAGCTCGAACTTACCGGTCGGGTTGGCCAGCACCTGGTAGTCGTCGTCCGCGAAGTCCTCTGGGACGAGGGGGGCGATCACGTGGTCGCGCAGGTCCGGCTTGAGGAGCGCCTCGAGGTCCACGCCCGGGTCGTGCTGGGTGGAGATGAGCACGGTGCGAAGCTTGATCGGCTTTCCGTCCTCGTAGTCGAAGGTGACCTGGGTCTTGCCGTCAGGACGGAGGTAGTTGAGCACCCCGGTCTTGCGGACCTCGGTGAGCCGCTGGGCCAGAAGGTGGGCCAGCCAGATGGGCATGGGCATCAGGTCCGGCGTCTCGTCGCAGGCGTAGCCGAACATCATCCCCTGGTCGCCCGCCCCCTGAGCGTTGAGCAGGTCCTCACCGCTGGTGCCTGAGCGCACCTCGAACGCGGTGTCGACGCCCTGGGCGATGTCGGGCGACTGCGCCCCGATCGACACGCTGATCCCGCACGTCCGGGCGTCGAAACCCATCTCCGAGCTGGTGTAGCCGATCGAGCTGACCACCTCGCGCACGATGGTCGGCACATCAGGCTGGGCCGTGGTGGTCACCTCGCCGGCGACGTGGATCAGCCCGGTGGTGAGCATCGTCTCGCATGCCACCCGCCCGGCGGGGTCCTCGCTCAGGATGGCATCGAGCACCGAGTCGGAGATCTGGTCCGCCATCTTGTCGGGATGACCCTCGGTCACCGACTCGGAGGTGAAGGTCCAACGGGTCACGGTTGCTCCTCTTGGTTGTGCAGGCGACTGCGACGATAGGCGACCACGGCGTCGACCACGGCGGCGGCAATGTGGTGCTTGTCCGCCAGCCCCACCTGGTGAACCCGACCGTCAGCGTCGACGATGACCACAGCGTTGGTGTCGTGGGAGAAGCCCGTTCCCGGGGCGGCCACGTCGTTGGCCACGATCAGGTCGGCGTGCTTGGAAGCCAGCTTGGCGGCGGCCAGGTCGACCAGGGTCCGCAGGCCGCCCGGGTTGCGGCCGCTGCGGTCGACGGTCTCGGCGGCGAAGCCCACCAGGGTCTGTCCCGGCCGACGGGTGGCGCCCAGTCCGACCAGGATGTCGGGGGTCGCCTCGAGGACCACGTGGGGCACGCCCGCGTCCTTCTTCAGCTTCTCGGCCACCGCGGCCTGGGGCCGAAAGTCGGCGACGGCGGCCGCCATGATGATGATGTCGGCGGCCGCCGCACGGACCGTGACCACCGCCTCCATCTCGGCCGCCGTCTCCACCCGGATGGCGTCGATGCCCGCCGGAACCGGGCGGTCGGTGGTGGTGACCACGCTGACCGTGGCACCTCGCTGGGCCAGCTCCTCGGCCAGGGCGTGGCCCTGCTTGCCCGACGAGCGGTTCCCGACGTAGCGCACGGCATCGATCGGTTCGCGGGTGCCCCCGGCGGTGACCAAGGCCCGAAGGCCGGCCAGATCCGACCCCGAGGCCAGGATCGCAGAGGCAGCGGCAACGATGTCCGCTGGGTCGGCCAGCCGGCCCAGGCCCTCGTCACCCCCCGCCAGGTGGCCCGATCCCGGGGCCACGACGTGCACGCCGCGACGCACCAGCGTGGCCATGTTCTCCGTGACCGCCGGGTGCTCCCACATCTCGGTGTGCATGGCTGGGCAGACCAGCACCGGCGCCCGGGTGGCGATGAGGGTGGCGGTCAGCAGGTCCGACGAGATTCCGGCCGCATAGGCCCCAAGCAACCGGGCGGTGGCCGGCACGACGAGGATGAGGTCCGCCCGTTGCCCGAGAAGGGTATGGGGAATGGGCGACGGCCCGTCCCACAACGACGTCTGCGCACGCTCCGACCCGAGCGCCGAGAACGTCAGCTCACCGACGAAGCGGGTTGCCCCCCGTGTCAACACGGGACTGACGTGTGCTCCGGCATCGACCAGGCGGCGGCAGACCTCGACGGCCTTGTAGGCGGCGATGCCGCCACAGACGCCGAGCACGACGCGCCGCCCGGCCAGAGGCGGCGCAGCGTGGGCTATTCGGCTGTCTCCGGCTCCCCGGCGAGCTCCTCGTCGGGGAGCCGGTGATAGGTGATCTTGGCCGCGGAGATCTCCTCCAGGGAGATCGACAGGGGCTTGCGGGACACCGAGGTCACCTGTGGGGGCACGATCGTGCCCAAGCCCTCGCCCAACTGGTTGAAGTACGAGTTGATCTGCCGACCGCGCATGGCCGCCAGGGTGACCAGGGTGAACTTGGAGTCCACGCGCTCGAGCAGGCTCTCCAGCGGCGGATCCATCATCGTCGGGCGGCGTTCGACCATCGTGGGATGTCTCTCTTCGTCAGTGCTCTAGAGGCAGGACCGCTCAGGCGGAACGGTGTTGGCCCACTATACCGGCCAGCTCCGTCGCAGCCCGGTCCACCTCGTCGTTGACCACCACGTGATCGGCCAAACCCCGACCGTCGCGCTCCTCGTCGATGCCCACCCGCACGCGCGCCTCGACGGTGTCGGGAGCGTCACCGCGACCCCGGAGCCGCTGTCGCTGGACATCCACGGAAGGGGCCACGATCAACACGATGACCGCCTCGGGGTAGCGGGAGCGGATCTGGCGAGCACCGTCGAGCTCGATCTCCAACAGCACGTCACGACCCGGCGGTGGGTCTGGTGTGGGCGTGCCGTAGAGGTGGCCGTTGCCAGGGAAGGTCGTCCACTCCAGGAACCCTCCGGCGCTGACCCGGGCCATGAATGCCTTCCGGTCGACAAAGACGTAGTCGTGTGCTTCCTCGCCCAGGCGCCTTGGTCGCGTCGTCCACGAACGGGACAGCCACAGCCGCCGATCGCCCTCCACCAGCCGTTGGACAATGGTGCCCTTGCCCACCCCGCCGGGCCCGGACACCACGAAGATCAGGTGTTGAGGCAACGACGTGAGCGCGTGACCTGCGGAGCGAAGCTCAGGCCAGCTTCTCGAACAGCTTCTTGCGTTGCTGATCTCCCAGTCCCTGCACCCTCCGGGTCTCGGAGATGCCGACATCCGCCATCAGCCGGCGGGCCTTCACCTTGCCGAGCCCGGGGAGGGACTCGAGCACTGACAGGACCTTCATCTTCCCGACGATCTCGTCGGTGCCGCCCTGGTGGAGCAGCTCGGCGAGGGTCATCGATCCCATCTTGAGCTTCTCTTTCAACTCTGCTCGCACTCGTCGGGCGGTGGCCGCCTTCTCCAATGCAGCTTGTCGCTGATCCGGGGTCAACGCTGGGGGCAACGGCATGAGCAGGACCCTAGCGCGAGGCGACCAGCGCCGGGCCGCTGCACTGCCCGTGAAGATCGCGTGGATCGCCGTCCCTGGGCTCAGAAGGCCTCGCCGGAGTGGACATCTTGGTCCTTGGTGATCTTGCCCAGGCTGGCGCCGATGGTCCCGGCCGCGGCGTTGATGGCCGCGTTCATCTTCTTGAAGACGTTGGGGCCTGCCCACGCCTCCAGGGCGCCGCTGTTGTGCCATTGAGCGAGCGACAGGGGCAGGCCGCCTTCGGGGGGGATCACCGCGTTGGGCAGGCGGTTGAGGATGTCCGCCGTGGTCTTGCCGGCCGGTTCCTGACCGTTTTGGGCCATGCCCAGGACGGAGTCTCTGGACATGTTCGCTGTGACCGCCGAATGCTGCACGCCTTCTGCACTTTCGGAGTTGAGCATGGCGTTGTCGCCGTAGATCTTGAACACCGGGGTGAGCGTGCTCTCGGCCACCCACAACCCGTTCTTGCAGAACTCGTCGTGGAGGGCGTTGGTGGCCTTCTGCAGGTACGAATCCTGCATGAACGTCACGTAGTCCTTGTACAAGCTGGCCTGGGCCATCTTCTCGTACTCGGGGTTGGCGCCTCCGGCCATCTTCGGAGCGGTGGTCGCAGCGTTGAACTTGGCCTGGTTGCCACCGGTCACGCTGACGATCCACTCCTTGCGGAGCGTGAAGGTGCCCATGCTCGAAGAGCTCTTGTTCTCCAATCGCTCCCCTGCGTCACCGCGGCTCTCTCCGAGCCTGCTGGTGGCGCCGACGTTGTAGAGGATGTTGGCGTTGAGCAGGTCCCGGATCGCCTGGCCGACCTCGTTGAAGGCGATGCCGATGGCGGCCCTCTTGACGGTGATCTCGTCCCGGTCGAAGTTGATGTCGTAACGGCTGAGCACGCCGTGCTGCTTTTGCATCCACACCAGGAGCTTGAACGCCGGCGTCCCGGGTTGGGCGGCGGTCGGGACCCTTAGGCCGAGCATCTCGAAGCGGTCCTGCCAGTCCAGGGCCGGGTTCGACTGGGTGTTCTCCACCGCCTGAGGGTTGTGTGCCGTGGTGACCTGCTGGCCACCGATGTTGCGCCTGCCGACGTTGGCCTTGTTGTACTGCCCGGCGTCAGTCAACCCGGACTGGTTGTAGGACATCTCCTGGAAGGCCCGCCATGTCGCCGGCGTGGCCCAGCCCTTGTTCACCGGGTCGTTCTTGTCCTGGTATCGGACGTACATCTGCATGATCTGTGTCTTGTTGATCAGGTGACCAGCGGCGTAGGAGTCCTGGAGGTAGTGGTCGCCGAAGCCGTTGTAGAGGAGGGCCTCGTTGAGCTTCTGGCTCTTCGTGCCGTGCTGGGCCGCCTGCATGGCCTGGTGGGACTGGGTGGCCAGTGCCAAGGCCTTGTGGTGGTGGTCCTCCCAGCTGTGCCAGCTCTCCGGGGCAAAGTGGCAGGCGTTGCGGCCCAGCGTCGCCTTGTACTTCGTGGTGTCATCGGTTGCCCCCTTCTTGTCCTTCTGCATCTGGGCGAGCTCGTCCATGGTGCCGGAGATGCCGAAGGACCCCCCAAATGAGGGCCGCTTGCCCAGGTTCTTGATGTCCTGCTTGGACTGGGCGCTGGTGCCGACCCTCTTGTAGATCTCGAGCAGCTTGTCGTAGCTCTGGGCCCGGACGCTCTGGACCACGTTGCGCCGCTTGGCCGGATCCGCCGCCTTCAGCTCGTCGACGGATCCGTAGAAGTCGGCGAGCGTGTTGAGCTCGCCGTAGGTGACGAGGAGAGGCTTGCCTCCCTGCGCCGTCGACTCGATGGCCACCAGGCGGACGTTCCAGGTCGCGTCGTTGACCTCCAGGTTGGCCTTGGCGGCGCCCAGCTTGCTGCCGATGGCATCCATGGAAGCGACCTTCGGGTCCTGGGTCTGCCACACCTTGAGGCGTCGCAGCTCCTGCTCGAGCACATGCTCGATGTTGGAGCGCAGCACCTGCTGATCTCCGCCCGAGCGCGTGGGGATGTTGACAAAGCTCCTGCCGCCGGACTGCTCCACCTCCTGGTGGGCACCGAGGGCGAAGAGATCGGCCGGTGGCACATCGCCCAGCATGCGGTGCTCGAACGATGCGTGGCGCTGGACGACCGGAAGCGCCGACCCATCGCCTGTCGCCGTGCTTGCGGCCGGGCGCTCGACTGCGGCGCCCCCGGTGTGGCCGTGACGGGCGCTGACCGCCTCGTTGGCCATCACCTGGTCGGCGACCCTCTCGGCCTCCCGCTCGAAGCGGTCGGACGGGTCACTGACCCTCAACCCGCCTTCGACCTCGTCTCCGGAGACCGGTCCTGAGCGTTGCTGGACGACGTGGGTCAACTCGTGGGCCAGCATCCGCTGGCCACCCGGGCCGTTCAGGTCGCGACGCCCGGAGCCGAGGACGATGTCGTCGCCGACCGTGTAGGCGTCGGCGGCCAACAAACGGGCCGATGCCGCCGCGCCGGCGCCGGCGTGGACTCGCACACCGGAGAAATCGTGTCCGAGACGGGTCTCCATCAGCTGCTGGGTGGCTGGAGCGAGAGGAGAGCCCGCTCCCCGCCCGATCACGTCCCCCGGCAAGGAGGAGCTTCCCCGAGCGGGTGGCGCCGGCGCAGAGCTCGAGTTGAGCAGCTGTGCTACCGCTCTGTTCCCGACCAGCCGCTGGAGGGTCAGGAGATCGTCAGGCCCGAGCACCCCCATCTCAGCACTCGGACCCCGCTGCACCGTGGTGCTCACGGCCTGCTTCCGAGGCCCAACAACGTGGCCCACACCGCGGTGCGAAGCTGTCTCAAGCCTGTTCACCTGGGACATGCCTGACTCTCTTCCTTGCTCGAGTCCATCCTCGTCCCGATCAGGCTGGCAAGCAAGGTCCAAAAGGGCAAGATCGGCTGCCCGGTCAAGATGGACCTCTCAGGGCCAGGGAGTCGAGGAGCTGCTGCGCGGCGCCTCGGCGGTCGGCGGCGCCCGTCACCGCCCGGCCGATGACCAGCAGGTCCGCGCCGGCGGCCAGGGCCGCTTCGGGGGTGGCGCTGCGAGCCTGGTCGTTGCGGTCTGTACCACGGGGGCGGATGCCCGGAACCACGGCCAGCAGGTGCGGGGCGATGGCCTTGGTCTCGGCCACGTCGCTGGCCGCGCAGACCACGCCGGCGCAGCCGGCGCCAGCAGCCGCCCGGACCCGGTCGCCCAAGATGTGGGCGGGCGCGGCGGCGTCACTGGTGAGCACCGTGACGGCCAGAGCCCTGGGGGCCTCGAGCCCGGCGCGCGCCGCGCCGTTCGCCAGGCCGGCGACGCCGGCGCGCAGCGTGGCCTCCCCGGTGAAGGCGTGCATGGTCAGATACGACACGCCGAGGGCGCCCAGGACGCGTGCTGCGCGCTCCACGGTGGTGGGGATGTCGGCCAGCTTGAGGTCGAGGAACACCCGGTAGCCACTGTCGATCATCTCGGCCACGATGTCGGGCCCTGCGGCCGTGAACAGCTCGAGGCCGACCTTGACGACACCGAAGTACGGGCGCAGCTCCCGGGCCAGGCGATGGGCGGCCACGCCGTCATCGACATCAAGCGCGAGGGCCAGGCGCTCCCGCATGTCTGCGCGAGCACCGTCAGTCATGGGCCCTTCCTACCAGGTCCCGGATGCGGCGGACACCGTGGCGGCGGCACCAGGCGGCGAGCTCCCGGCCCACCCGCTCCGGGGCCCGGGGATCGGCGAAGGTGGCGGTCCCGACAGCCACGGCATCGGCACCGGCGACGAGCAGCTCGGCGGCATCCGCCCCCGTCGTCACCCCCCCGACGCCGACGATCGGAGCCTCCGGGTGGGCTTGGCGGCAGTCGAACACGGCTCGCACGGCGACCGGGTGCAGCGCCGGTCCCGACAGGCCTCCTCCGCCTCCCCCGAGCACGGCTCGCCCCGTCGCCGGATCCAGAGCCAACCCCGGGAGGGTGTTGACCAACGTCAATGCGCCGGCACCGGCGTCGAGGACGGCGCCGGCGATGGCCGGAAGATCGGTGACGTTGGGGCTCAGCTTGGCCCAGAGCGGTAGGCCCGATGGCCGCAGACCCAGGGCGGCGGCCTCCACTGCGGCGGCCGCCGCCGCCTCGCTGTGGGCGAACATGTGCCGGCGGTCCTCGATGTTGGGACACGAGATGTTGGCTTCGACGGCGACGATGGACCCTGCGTGCCCGCCCGAGCACCGAGCGTCGACGACCGCGGCGGCCACCATGGCCGCCGCCTCGTGGTACTCGGCCACCGTGAAACCCCAGATGCTGGCCACGACCGTCGCCCCGGTGGCAGCCAGCGCGGGGAGCTGATCGGACAACCAGGCGGCCATGCCCGGGTTCTCGAGGCCGACGCTGTTGAGCATCCCCGCGGGCAGAGGATGCAGGCGTGGCGCCGCATTGCCGCCCCAAGGTCGGGCGGAGACGGACTTCACGGTCACCGCTCCCAGCCTCGCCAGGTCGATGGAGCCGGCCAGCTCCGCACCGTGCCCGGACGTGCCCGACGCGGTGAGGACCGGGTTGGCCAGGTCGACCACGCCCACCTTGGTGGCCAAGTCGACAGCGCGCCACATCAATCGTCGAGGGGCAGTTGGTCAGTGGCGTGAAGCTCCTGGATGCTGCGCACGACCACACCGTCGACTCCCCGCTCGGCGATGCCGGCCGCCGCCGCCCGGGCGGCGGCCACGGTCGTCAGGCACGGCACCTTGTGGTCCATGGCCGCCCGCCGGATGTGAGCACCGTCGGCGCGCGGTCCTCGGCCTCGCGGCGTGTTGACCACCAGGTGGACCACGCCGGAGCGGATCAGCTCGACCGAGTCGGCGCCGCCGGGCGCGTCACGCCCCTCGGCGTCGGCCACGCCGACCTTGGCCACCCGGATCTCGACGGGGACGCCGGCGCCCTCGAGGGCGTCCGCTGTCCCCGAGGTGGCCGCCAGCGAGAACCCCAGGCGGACGAAGGAGCGAGCCACCGTCAGCCCCGCTGGCTTGTCGCGGTCGGCCAGTGTGAACAGGACCCGGCCGCCGAAGGGCAGCGGGTTCCCGGCTGCGTCCTGGCTCTTGGCGAACGCCCGGCCAAAGGTGGTGTCGATGCCCATCACCTCGCCGGTCGAGCGCATCTCGGGACCGAGGAGGGTGTCGGCGCCGGGGAACCGGTCGAAGGGCAGCACCGCCTCCTTCACGCTCACGTGCCCCCCGGCCGCCGGCGGGTGGACCAGGCCCTCCTCCCGGAGCTCGGCCAGGGTGACGCCCAGCATGACCCGGGCGGCGACCCGGGCCAGGGAGACCCCCGTGGCCTTGGACACGAACGGCACCGTCCGGCTGGCCCGGGGGTTGGCCTCGATGACGTGGACCGCAGGTTCGCCGTGGCCATGCACCACGGCGAACTGGACGTTCAGGGGCCCGCACACGCCCAGGGCGTCGGCGATGGCGCGCGTGTGGCCCTCGATGGTGGCGATGGTCTCCGGCGCCAGCGTTGGCGGCGGGATGACACAGGCGCTGTCGCCGGAATGAACCCCGGCCTCCTCGACGTGCTCCATGACCGCCCCGATCAAGGTCTCCCCCGTCCGGTCCCGCACGGCGTCGACGTCGACCTCGATGGCGTCCTCCAGGAAGCGGTCCACCAGCACTGGGCGCTCCGCCGACAGACCGCCTTCCCGCCCGAGCGAACCTGAGGCGCTCAAGGCGTCCATGGCCCGCCGCAGGTCCTCGGCGTTGTAGACGATCTCCATGGCCCGCCCCCCGAGCACGTAGCTCGGCCGGACCAGGGCGGGGTAGCCGACCTCCGCGGCGACGGCCAGGGCTCCGTCGAGGTTCACCGCTGTCCCACCAGGGGGCTGGGCGATGCCCAGGCTGGTGCAGAGGTCACTCCAGCGCTGGCGGTCCTCGGCCACGTCGATGGCCTCGGCGGGGGTCCCGAGGATCAGCCCGGCGCTGATGTGACCGGCCAGCTTCAACGGCGTCTGGCCACCGAGGGAGACGATGACGCCAGTCACCTTGCCGGTGGCCGCCTCCACCTCCAAGATGTCCGTCACGTTCTCAATGGTCAGCGGTTCGAAGTACAAGCGGTCGCTGGTGTCGTAGTCGGTGGACACCGTCTCGGGGTTGCAGTTGACCATGACCGTCTCGTAACCAGCGTCTCGCAGGGCAAAGCTGGCCTGAACGCAGCAGTAGTCGAACTCGACGCCCTGGCCGATGCGGTTCGGTCCCGAGCCCAAGATGATGACCTTCTCCCTCTCCGACGGCGCCACCTCGTCGGTATCCTCGTAGGTCGAGTAGTGGTAGGGGGTGTGGGCCTCGAACTCCGCCGCGCAGGTGTCGACCGTCTTCATCGTCGCCCGCACCCCGGCGGCCAGGCGAAGCACCCGCACCTCGTCGGCGTGCAGCGGGTGCTCGGGTGTGGACCAGATGAACGCCAGCTGCTCGTCGGCGAAGCCCAGGCGCTTGGCCCGGCGCCAGTCCGCTCGGCTCATCGCCGCCGGTCCGCACACCTCGGCCAGGTGTCGGCGTTCGCACCCGATGGCGTCGATCTGGCCCAGGAACCACGGGTCCACGCCGCTGGCCCGCCCCACCCGCTCGGTTGTGATGCCCCGCCGCAGCGCCGCCTCCAGATAGAAGACGCGGTCGGGGGTGGGCAGCGCAGACCGGCGAACGAGCTCCTCGTCGCCCAACGCGTCGCGCACGGGCTCGGCCGGGTCGGCGCACAGCCCCAGATGGCCCCGCTCAACCGACCGCAACGCCTTTTGGAGGGATTCGGGGAAGGTCCGCCCGATGGCCATGGCCTCCCCCACCGACTGCATGCGTGTCCCGAGCACGTCGGGGATGCCCGGGAACTTCTCGAACGCCCATCTCGGCACCTTGGTGACCACGTAGTCGATGCTCGGCTCGAAGCACGCCGGGGTCCGGCCGGTGATGTCGTTGGTGATCTCGTCGAGGGTGTAGCCAACCGCCAGGCGGGCGGCGATCTTGGCGATGGGGAAACCCGTCGCCTTCGACGCCAGCGCGCTCGAACGGCTGACCCGGGGGTTCATCTCGATGACGACCTGCTCGCCGTTGGCGGGGTTCAGCGCGAATTGGACGTTCGAGCCGCCGGTCTCCACCCCGATCCGTCGGATGCAGGCGAACGCCGCGTCGCGCATCGCCTGGTACTCGGTATCGGAGAGGGTCTGTGCCGGGGCCACCGTGATGGAGTCGCCGGTGTGCACGCCCATGGGGTCGAGGTTCTCGATCGAGCAGATGACGACGCAGTTGTCTGCGCCGTCGCGCATGACCTCCAGCTCGTACTCCTTCCAGCCGGCGATCGAGCGCTCGACCAGGATCTCGCTGACCGGGCTGGCCGCCAAGCCCTCGGCGGCCAGGCGCTCGAAGCCGAAGCGGTCGACGGCGATCCCGGTGCCGGCGCCCCCGAGGATGTACGACGGGCGGACCATGAGGGGATAGCCGATGCCGTCGGCCACCTCCGTCGCCGCGGCCAGGTCGTAGGCGAAGCCGGACTCGGGGACAGCCAGGCCGATCTCGGTCATGGCCGCCTTGAAGCGGTCCCGGTTCTCTGCGGTGGCGATGGCCGTGGCGTCCGCGCCGATCATCTCCACCCCGCTGGTCTCCAGCACCCCGCTGTCGTGGAGGGCCATGGCCAGGTTGAGGGCGGTCTGGCCCCCCAGGGTGGCCAGGAGGGCGTCGGGTGCCTCCCGCTCGATGATGGCGGTGAGCACGCCAGGGGTCAGGGGTTCCAGGTAGGTCCGGTCGGCCAGGTCCGGGTCGGTCATGATCGTCGCCGGGTTGGAGTTGGCCAGCACCACCCGGTAACCCTCCTGGGCCAGGACCCGGCATGCCTGGGTGCCGGAGTAGTCGAACTCGCAGGCCTGGCCGATGACGATCGGGCCCGACCCGATGACCAGGATCGTCTCCAGGTCAGAGCGAGGGGGCATCAGCCGACCCTCGTCGAGCCTCGGCGGCTGGCCTCCATCAGGACCCGGAACTCCTCGAAGAGATGGCGGGCATCGTGGGGGCCAGGGCCGGCCTCGGGGTGGTACTGCACGCTGAACGCTCGCTGACCGGGGGCGGCCAGGCCCTCCACCACGCCGTCGTTGCGGTTGATGTGGGTGACCTGCGCGCCCGATGCAGAGTCGGCGGCGATGGCGTAGTTGTGGTTCTGGCTGGTGATCTCCACCCGCCCACCCTCGACCCGTTGCACCGGATGGTTTCCGCCGTGGTGACCGAAGGCCATCTTGTAGGTCCGCCCCCCGAGGGCGCAGCCCAGCAGCTGGTGGCCGAGGCAGATCCCCAACAGGGGCACCTCTCCGATCAGCGCGGCGATGGCATCGACGGCATACCCGAGAGGTGCGGGGTCCCCGGGACCGTTGGACAGGAACACGCCGTCGGGCCGTCGGGCCAACACGTCGGCCGCCGACGTTGAGGCGGGCACCACCTCGACGGTCGCGCTTCGACCCAGGGCGGTGAGGATGGCCGTCTTGATGCCGAAGTCATAGGCCACCACCCGCAGGGGTCCTGAGCCCGCGCCGTACGGCGACGCAGTCGTGACCTGGGCCACCAGGTCGACGTCCTCGGTCCCCTCCGCCGTCATCGCTGCCGCGGTGATGGCGGCCTCCTCGGACGCCCCTGCGCCCTCCAGGGTGGCGAAGGCCCCGGGCATGGATCCCGCCTCCCGGATGTGGCGGGTCAGCCGCCGGGTGTCCACCCCGGTGATGGCCGGGACGCCGTGGCGGATCAGGAACGCCTCGAGGCTCTCCTCGGAGCGCCAGCTGCTGGGCCGCTCCGTCAGGTCCCGCACGATCATTCCCCGGCAGAAGGGCCGGCGGCTCTCGTTGTCCGCGTCGGTGACCCCGTAGTTGCCGATGTGGGGGTAGGTGAAGCAGATCATCTGGCCGGCGTACGAAGGATCGGTCAGCACCTCCTGATAGCCGCTGAGGACGGTGTTGAACACCACCTCGCCGGTCGCCATCATCCTCCTGGCGCCCGAGTCGGCGGGACCTTCGGTGGCGGTCATGGCCCCGGCCGCCTCTCCCTCGAATCGGCTGCCGTCGGCCAACACGAGCAGGGCCTCGGGCCGCCGCTGTCCCGGATGGTGCCTGGGCGGCGTCACCTTGTCGCCTCCCCATTGCGCACCACGGCTTCGCCGTTGTTGACGGTGTGGTGGACGCGTCCGACCATGGATCGACCAGCGTAGGGGCTGTTGCGGCTCCGGCTCCCGGAGCGAGCCGGGTCGAGCGTCCAGTGCTCCGCCGGGTCGAACACGCACAGGTTGGCCGGTTCCCCGGCCCGGATCGGTCGACCGTGGCGGTCGTCGATGCCGGCGATGACCGCCGGCTGCCACGACAGGAGGGCGAGGACGCTCGCCGTGGGCAGATCCAGCTCGGTGAGGCTGAGCGACAGCGTGGCGTCCAGGCCCAGCATCCCCGGCGGTGCCTCCTCGAACGATGTCTCCTTGGCCTCCTGGGGGTGGGGGGCATGGTCGGTGGCCACGGCGTCAAGGGTCCCATCAGCCAAACCGGCCTTCACGGCAGCGACGTCGCCGGCCCGCCGCAGCGGCGGGTTGACCTTGAACACCGGGTCATACGAGCTCACCGCGTCGTCAGTCAGGGTGAAGTGGTGGGGGGCGGCCTCGGCGGACACGGCCAGACCGTCCGCCTTGGCCCGGCGCACCTGGGCGACAGAGCCGGTGGTGGACAGGTGGAGGAAGTGCATCCGGGCCCCGGTGAGCACGCACAGCGCCAGGTCGCGGGCGACCATGACCTCCTCGGCGGCGGCCGGTTGACCGGCCAGACCGAGGTGCGACGACAAGGGTCCCTCGTTCATGTGCCCGCCGGCGGCCAGCGCCGCGTCCTCGCAATGCTGAGCGAGCGTGAGACCGAGCGCCGAGGCGTACTCCAGGGCGCGGCGCATCACCCTGGGGTCCTGGACCCCGGTCCCGTCGTCGGTGAACAGGCGCACGCCGAGCGCGGCCATCTCGGCCAGCGGCGCCAGTTGCCTGCCCGCCCGGCCCACGGTGATGGCGCCGGCCACCCGGACGTCACAGCAGGAGGAGGCTCCGAGGTTGAGCACGTGGCGCACCACCGACGCGTCGTCGATGGTCGGCTCGGTGTTGGGCATGGCCACGATCGCCGTGTAGCCACCGAGTGCTGCGGCTCGGGCGCCCGACGCCACCGTCTCGGCCTCCTCCCGACCCGGTTCCCGAAGGTGGGTGTGAAGATCGACCAGGCCAGGGGCGACGACACAGCCGCCCGCATCGAGGGCCATGGCGTTGCTCGGCGCCTCGGCGCCTTGGGCAACCTCGACGATCCGCCCGCCGTCGACGACGACGTCCGCACGGCGCTCGCCGGCGGCGTCGATGACGGTACCCCCCCGGATGACGACGGCCTGAGCGTGGCGAAGTTCCCCCGCTTCAACCGACACGATCAACTCCAGAACCGAGAAGGAGGTAGAGGACAGCCATGCGCACCGCCACCCCGTTGGCCACCTGTTGGGTGACCACCGAGGACGGCAGATCAATCACGTCAGCGGCCACCTCGACGCCGCGGTTGACCGGACCGGGGTGCATGATCATGGTCCGAGCACCGAGGAGTCGGGATCGGTCCCTGGTCAGGCCGTAGGTCGAGGTGTACTCGCGGAGCGAGGGCAACAGGGCGTCGGTCGTCCGCTCGTGCTGCAGCCGCAGCAGGTAGACGACATCGAAGCCAGGGAGGACGTCGTCGAGGTCGTGGGACACCGTGACCCCCCAGCCCTCCACGCTCGGCGGCAGCAGCGTCGGCGGAGCCACCAGCGTCACCTGGGCTCCCAGCGCCCGAAAGGCCAGCACGTCGGAGCGAGCGACGCGGCTGTGGCTGATGTCGCCGACGATCCCGATGGACAGCCCGTCGAGTGGCGTACCCAGCACGCTGGTGATGGTGTAGGCATCAAGGAGCGCCTGGGTCGGATGCTCATGCCAGCCGTCCCCACCGTTGAGCACGGACGGCCCGTGCGCCCAGCGAGCCACCTGCCAGGGGACACCCGAACCGCAGTGGCGGACGACCATAGCGTGGACGCCCATCGCCTCGATGGTCTCCACCGTGTCGCGCAGGGACTCGCCCTTGGCCAGCGACGACCCTGACGCCGAGAACGTCATGACATCCGCGCTGAGCCGCCGAGCGGCGGTCTCGAAGCTCAGCCGGGTCCGCGTCGAGCTCTCGAAGAACATCGACGCCACCGTCTTGCCTCGCAACGCCGGGACCTTGGGGATGGGCCGACGGTTGATCTCGACGAAGCGATCGGTCAGGTCGAGGATCTCCTCGATCCCCGAGCGGCCCAACTGGGCGATGGACAACAGGTGGCGGGGACCGTGGCCCGGCCCGCCGGGATCGCCAGCGCCACTCAAGTTGCGCTCCATCGCCATCTCGCCACTCACGTGGCGACTGTCCACACTCTCGCCACTCACGTGGCGACCATCCACACTCTCGCCACTCACGTGGCGACCATGTCGCCGATCACCACGCCGGCCTCGGAGACGTCGACCATCTCGTCGCGGCGAGTCGGCAGGTTCTTGCCGACGTAGTCAGGGCGGATGGGAAGCTCGCGGTGACCCCGGTCGACCATCACCGCCAGTTGCACGCTGCGGGCCCGGCCATAGTCGCTCAAGGCGTTGAGCGCCGCCCGGATGGTTCGTCCGGTGAACAGCACGTCGTCGACCAGCACGACGGTCTGTCCGGTCAGCTCACCGGGCACGTGGGTGGAGGCCTCAGGCAAGACGGGGCGCAGGCCTATGTCGTCCCGGTAGAACGCCACGTCGAGCGTCCCGGTAGGGACCTGCTGCTCGGCCACCTCGCTGATGGCGGCGGCCAGGTTGTCGGCGATCCACACTCCGCCGGTCTGCAACCCGATCAACACCAGATCGATGGTCCCGTGGTTGCGCTCGAGGATCTCGTGCGCCATGCGCCACGTGGCCCGACGTACGTCCTCGGGCTCCATGACCGTCGTCCGGGCCACGAACACCGCCCCGTATGGGGGCGTCAAAGAACGTTCTCGTTCAGCCACTGCAACCTCCTGGTCGTACCGGCCTCACGGGACCGGCTTCACGACTGCAACCATGTTAGTCGGCGCGCACCTCGGCAGCGATGGCTGCCAGGACCCCGTTGACGAAGCGTCCCGACTCATCGGTCGAGTACTGCTTGGCAAGGTCGACGGCCTCGGAGATCACCACTGCGGTCGGCACGTCGGCCAGCTCGGTCAGCTCGAACGTCGCCATGCGCAGCAGGGTCCGATCGATCGCCGGCATCCGGTCGAGCGTCCAGTCGAAGGCGTGGCCGGCGATGAGGGCGTCGATGCGCGCTGCGTGATCCTCCACCCCCACGACCATGGTGATGACGAACGGCTCCGGGCCGACAGGCACATCCCTCAGCACGTCGCCCGGGCTCTGGCCCTTGGTCTCCGCCTCGTAGAGCAGAGCCAGTGCCCGCTCCCGAGCGGACCGCCGGCTACCGACGTTGGGCACGGCCGGCCGATCCTCGGGGCGTGGGGATGATCAGGACCCGGTCCTGGTCAGGTACTCGCCGCTGCGGGTGTCGACCTTGATGCGATCACCGATCACGACGAACAGCGGCACCTGGAGGGTCCAGCCCGTCTCCAGCGTCGCCGGCTTGCGGGCACCCGACACCCGGTCGCCCTGCAGGCCGGGCTCGGTGTCGGTGACGAGCAGGTCGACCGAGGCGTGGAGCTCCACGCCAACGATCTCGGCGTCGTACATCATCAGGGTCGCCGAGTCGCCCTCCTTCAAGAAGTTGGCCGACGAGCCCAGGCTGGAGCGGTCTGTCGTCAGCTGCTCGTAGTCCTGGTTGTCCATGAAGACGAAGGCGCCGGCATCCATGTACAGGAATTGCATCTCCCTCTTGTCGATCACGGCCTGCTCGAGCTTCTCGTCGGCCCTGTAGGTGCGCTCGATGACAGCCCCGCTGCGGGAGTTCTTCAGCTTCGTGCGGACGAACGCTCCACCCTTGCCCGGCTTGACGTGCTGGAACTCCACGACCGAAAACAGGCCCTCGGGGAGATTGAGGGTCATCCCGTTCTTCAGATCGTTGGTCGACACGGCAGCCATCAGCACAGGTCCTTTGGGGTCAGGGTCAGCGGCTCGCAGCCATCTGCGGTCACCACAACGGTGTCCTCGATGCGCACACCGCCGAGGCCTGGCAGGTACACCCCAGGCTCCACGGTGACGACGTGGCCGGGGCCCAGTGTATCGGCGGAGGTCGCAGCCACGGATGGAGCCTCATGGACGTCCAGGCCGACGCCGTGACCGGTGCCGTGCACGAACTGCTCCGACCATCCGGCGTCGCCTATCACGTCCCGGCACACCTGGTCCACCGTGGCCGCGGCGACGCCGGCGGCCACGGCCGCCACCCCCGACCGCTGCGACTGGGCGACCACGGCCACGGCACGACGCAGCTCGGCACTGGCCACGCCGTCGACCCAGACCGTACGGGTCATGTCCGAGGCGTAGCCGTCGACCCGCGCCCCGAAGTCGACGACGACGGGCTCATCGCCGAGGACGCGTCGTGAGGAGGGGCGGTGATGGGGCTTGGCCCCGTTCGGCCCGGACGCCACGATCGTCTCGAACGACGGGCCTGTCGCCCCCAGCCGGCGCATCGTCGAGTCGAGCTCCAAGGCGACATCGCTCTCCGACGGACGGTCGGCGAGCATGGGCCGGATGTGGGCGAAGGCGGCGTCGGCGATGGCTGCGGCCCGCCGCATCCGGGACAGCTCACCTGCGTCCTTGCTCCGCCGAAGCTGCTCGACCAGACCAACCGTCGCCTCCAGCTCCACGCCGGGGAACCAGTCGTTGGCGTAGCTTCGCTGCGTGGCCCACGTGACGTGGCCGGCTTCCAGGCCCAGGCGCCTCATCTTGGCGGCGGTGACCACTGCGCCGGCCACAGACCCCTGCCGGGTGGAGCCTGCGATCTCGACCGAAACCGTGACCCCGGCAGCGGCCAGTTGTTCCTCCGACTGGCTGGCGTAGCGCCCGTCGGTGATCAGCGTCGCCTCGCCGCCCGCCACCAGGAGCAGCCCGGCGGATCCGGTGAACCCGGTCAGGTAGCGGATGTTGGTCAGGCTGGACACCACCAGGCCGTCCACGTCGCCGAGCAGGTCGCCAAGGCGGCCCAGGCGTTGCGCGGTCTCCATGGCCGGGAGGGAAGCGGACAGCGCGGTGCTTGGGACCATGGGTTCTGTGTACCAGACGGTCACCAGAACACGGTCCCGGGCTGCTCGAGACCCGGTTCGCGGAGCCGTCGGGCGGGCTACCGTCGACCCGATGCGAGCTTCCCGGCGTGACGCCCCGCCTGCCGCCTTGGTGGCCCTCGCCACCTTGACGACCTTGGCCGGACTTGCCGGGTGTGGTTCCAGCCCCTCGGCGAAGCCGCCCGCCCCCGGTCACGAAAGCCCGGCGGCAGCAACGGTCGGCTTCCTCCGGGCGGCAACGGCCAACAAGGGATCCGAGGCCTGCTCCTACGTGGTACCCGCGCAGGCGCCGGTCTGCACGGCGGCGTTCTCGCCGGGCACGAGCACCATCTCGGTGCAGCATCTTCACATCGGGGTTACCACCATCTCCGGCACCCGTGCCCTGGTCACGGCCCTCGGCAGGTTGTGCACAAACAGCAGCGCGAAGGTGTGCTTCGACAGCGTGAACGCCACGGCGGGACAGCCGCCGGGCAAGGACAACTTCGATGAGGCCTACTCGGCGGTGGAGAGTGGTTCGTCATCGAACAACGACCCGGCGATCCCCTGCACCCAGGTCGACGGCCAGTGGTACGTCGACCTCGGCGAGAGCTCCTCGGGCAATGGGCCATCCACCACGATCAGCGGACCAACGACCTCCACCTCCCTGGCTCCGACCGTGCCGTCCACCACTGCGCCCCGGGCGTCGACCACCTCCAGCACCTCCAGCACCTCCAGCACCTCGAGCACCACTCGCACGTCGAGCACCACCCGCACCCCCTCGGGCTGACCGGGATTCGGCGCCACCCGAGGGCGAGGGTCACTCGGGCCACTCGGGTCCGCCGGGGTCAGCTGGCCGGTGGGGGGAGCACAGTGGAATCCGCCCGACGGTGTGTCGTTGGACGACAGAGTGTCGTTGATCGTCGCATAGCGTCGCTCAGCGTCACCGCCACGGCCAGCCCCCCCAGCCCCAAGCCCCCAAGCCCCCAAGCCCCCGGCCATGGCCGTCCCGCCGCAATCAGGCCAAACAGGCTCAGCCCTCGGAGCAACCCAGGAGCCCGGCGGCGGCGCGCACGGCCAGGCGGTACCCCGCCCCACCGAAGCCGGCGATGGTCCCCGACGCCACCGGGGCGACGACCGACAGGCGCCGCCACGACTCCCGCCGGTGAGGGTTGCTCAGGTGCAGCTCGACGACCGGTCCGTCGAAGGCGGCCAGGGCGTCGGACAGGGACCAGGCATAGTGGGTCAGGGCGCCGGCGTTGACGATCACCGCTGAGGCATGCTCTCCGGCCCCCCCGACACGGGCCCGGCCGACGGCGGTGACCAGGTCGCCCTCGTGATCGGAGGCGACGTGGTCCACGACGAGGCCGAAGCGGCCGGCCTCCTCACTCGCCGCCGCCACATGCTCCGCGAGCGTCGAGGTGCCATACACCTCGGGCTGGCGGGTGCCCAACAGGCCCAGGTTCGGCCCCGACAGCAACAGGATGCGGTCGTTCATGGGCCCCGGGGCGCCACGCGCGCCAAGGCGGCGGCGGCCACGTCGGGTCCGACGCCGGTGACGACCTCCAGGCCGTGGTGGCCGTCGAGGACGAAGGTGAGCCCCGTCGTCGCCTTCTTGTCCCTGGCCATGACCCGAACAAGCTCCGCGGGATCGGCCCCCGGCGGGAGGGTGGCGTCCAGGCTGTAGCCGGCCACCAGGCGCCGATGTTCGTCCACCCGGCCGGCGTCGATCCGGCCGAGGGCGTGCGCCAGCTCGGCGGCGTACACCAGGCCGATGCCCACGGCTTCACCGTGGCGCAGGTCGTAGGCGCCGGTGGTCTCCAGCGCATGTGCCAGGGTGTGGCCGTAGTTGAGCAGCGCCCGGGAGCCCGATTCGCGCTCGTCGGCGCTCACCGCTGCGGCCTTGGCCGCCGCGCAGGCGGCGACTGCGTCCTCCAGGGCAAGGTCGCTCAGGCCGTCGACGCCGAGAAAGGCGTACTTGGCCATCTCCCCCAGACCGCTGCGGTACTCACGGGGGGGCAGGGTTCCCAGGGTCTCGATGTCGCAGAGCACGGCGGCGGGCTGCCAGAACGCTCCGACGAGGTTCTTGCCCTCCGGGAGGTTGACGCCGGTCTTGCCACCGATGGCCGCGTCCACCTGGCCGAGCAGGGTTGTGGGCACGTGGACCACCCCGACACCGCGGTGGTAGACGGCGGCGGCGAAGCCAGCCGTGTCGGTGACCACCCCGCCGCCCACGGCGACGACCACATCGGCCCTGGTCAGGCCCCACGCTACCCACTGGCGGCACAGGACCTCCACGGTCTCGAGGTTCTTGGCCTGCTCGCCGCCGTCGATGGTGAAGGTCCGGGCCTCGATCCCGGGGTCGACGGTCCAGCCGACCGCCGCCTGGGTCACGATGGCGGCCCGCCGGGCTCCGACGGGGATCCATTCCCCCAATCGGTGTCGAGCGCCATGGCCCACCAGCACCGTGTAGGAGCGTGACCCGAGATCGATGGGGATCTCATGCACCGGCGGCCTGCCCGACGTTCGCAGCCGCCTGCAGGGCGTCGACGATGAGGTCGACCACCGCCTCGGGGCTGCGCCCGTCCACATCCACGGTCACGTCGGCGACAGCCTGGTAGATGGGACGACGCTGCTCGTAGAGGCGGGCGAGGGCGGCCGGCGCGTCGCCGTCCAGCAGGGGGCGGCCCTGGCCCGAACCGACCCGATGGGCCAGGGTCGCCACGTCGGCTCGCAGCCACACCACCAGGCCGGCGCCGGCCACCACCGATCGGTTGGCCTCGTCCAGTAGGGCACCGCCGGCAACGGCGACCACGACCGGTTGCGCCGATGTGGCCGCCACGGCCAGGACGGCGGCTTCCTCCGCTCGGAAGGCGCGCTCGCCCTCCGCCTTCCAGATCTCGGGCACGGTCAGCCCGCGGCGGCGTACGATCTCGTCGTCGCTGTCCAGGTACGGCCATCCCAGCCGTTCGGCCAGGGCGGAACCCACCGTCGACTTGCCGGCGCCCATCATCCCGATCAGCAGGACCCGCTCCGTCGTGGTGATCACGCCAGGCCGGCTACGTAGGCGTCGTGGTTGCGCCGCATCTCCGTCACCGAGTCCCCGCCGAACTTGACGGAGGCCGCCTTGGCCAGCTCGAGGGCCATCATCGTCTCGGCCACCACGCCCATGGCCGGCACCGCGGTCACGTCGGTCCGCTCCTTGAACGACACCGTCTCCTCCTTGGTGAGGGTGTCGACGGTCTTGAGGGTGGGCCGGTTCAGGGTGGCCAGGGGCTTCATGGCCACTCTGGCGACGACGGGCTCCCCGTTCGACATCCCGCCCTCGATGCCCCCGCTCCAGTTGGTCTGGCGCTGGTAGGTGCCGGTACCGGCATCCCAACCGATGGCATCGTGGGCGTCGGAACCCCGGCGGGTGGCGACGTCGAAGCCGTCACCGATCTCCACCGCTTTGACCGCCTGGATGCTCATGAGCGCCCCGGCCAGACTCCCGTCGAGCTTGCGGTCCCAATGCACGTGGCTGCCCAGCCCAACAGGAACGCCGTAGGCGATGACCTCGACGACGCCGCCCAGCGAGTCGCCGACCTTGGCCGCCGCCTTGATCTCGGCGACCATGGCCTTGGTCGCATCGGCATCGAAGCACCGCAGCGGGGAGGCATCGATGGCCTCCAGGTCGCTCGGCTCGGGGCGCAGCCGCGCCTTGGAGGTCACCGGTCCCATGGCCACCACGTGGCTGATGACGGTGATCCCCAGCTCGGCCAGCAGGGCCTTGGACACGGCGCCGGCCGCCACCCGGGCCGCCGTCTCGCGCGCCGAGGCCCGCTCCAAGACGTTGCGGGCGTCGTCGAAGCCGTACTTCTGCATGCCGGCCAGGTCGGCATGCCCGGGCCGGACCTTGGTGAGCGGCCTGTCGGTCTTCCCGGGGGCAGGCGACATCTCCTCCACCCACTTGGGCCATTCGGTGTTGGCGATCTCGATGGCCAGGGGAGACCCCAACGTCCGACCGTGGCGGACACCGGCGATCAGCGTCAGCTCATCGCGCTCGAAGCGCATGCGGGGCCCCCGTCCATATCCCAGGCGGCGCCGGGACAGCTCGTCGCCGATGGCCTCGACGGTGACGTCGAGCCCGGCGGGCAGCCCTTCGACGATGACGACCAGACCCTGGCCGTGCGATTCGCCGGCGGTGAGGAAGCGCAGCACCCCGTCATGGTAGGCCCTCTAGCGGTGACCGTCCCAGGCCGCGCGCTCGTCGCCCCGGGGATCGTCGACGACCGAGGAGCTGGCGGCGAAGGTCATGGTCGGCCGCCGGTCGAGGTCGTAGGGAGCCCAACCGGGCGAACCACCGCTGATGAACTCCGTCCATGCGCCGTGCACCGTGTCCGCCAGGTCCTGGGGCAGGGGCTCGCCCTCGGCGAACAGGTTGGGGCCATCGTCGCCGGTCCGTTGCAGGTGGTCGAACACGAACGGGATCTCGATGGCGTGACAGGCGCCCAGCTTCCCGCCGAACGCCGAGGAGCGCCAGGCGAACTCGTAGGCATAGACCCGCCCGTGGCGCGGGGTCCGGGCCTCGGCCAGGCGGACCGCCGGGATCCTGAAGAACCAGTCGGTGGCGATGTCGCAGAGCACGTCGCCGGGTCCCTTACCGTGCCGGTTGGCCCGGTACAGGTCCGTGACGGCTGGGGGGATCGACCAGCCGGCGGCCGCCAGGTCCACCACGTTGTCGTCGATGATGTCCATGAGGCCGGTGGGCACGATGAACAGCCGCTGCTCGTCTCGGTTGGTCCCGACCAGCAGATCGACCTCGGCGCCGCCGCCGCCAGCGATCACGTCGATGGGCAGGCCGGGCAGGATGTCGCCGTCTATGACCGGCTCGAAGACCATCACGTTGGTGGCGACCTCGCCCCACCTCTCCGGGTTCGGGTCCCTCGTGGGACCGGCCGCCAGCGCATTCTGCGCCTGGAGCAGGCGGTCATGGGCGACGCCGGCCATCGCCGTCGCCGTCGGGGCCACGCCGAGATCCTGGGCCAGGTAGCCGCTCAGGCGTCGGGCGGTGCTCTCGGTGAGGGCGTGGTGGCCGGCGCCGCTCTGGGCGATCACTCGATGGAACAGCCCAGCGGCGGACGGCATGGCCAGGAGTGATACGACGCTCATCGCTCCCGCCGACTCACCGGCGATGGTGACCTGGTCGGGGTCGCCGCCAAACGCGGCGATGTTGTCGCGCACCCAGCGCAGGGCGGCCACCTGATCGAGCAGACCCCGGTTGGGCGGTGCTCCCTCCAGGCAGGCGAACCCGTCCACCCCAAGGCGGTAGTTGATGGTCACGGTGACCACGCCGTGGCGGGCGAAGGTGTCGCCGGCGTAGTCGGCCACGGCGCCGGTGCCGTACTGGAACGCGCCACCGTGGATCCACACCAGCACCGGCAGGCCCGTCCGCCCCGGTTCGGGGGTCCACACGTTCAGGTTGAGGCACGCCTCGCCGTCGATGGCCGGTTCGGGCAGGAGCTTGTCGATGGGCGCCGGATAGCCGGTCTTGAGGGCGGTCGGTCCGTAGGCGGTGGCCGGGCGCACCCCGTCCCACGGTTCGACGGGCGCCGGAGCGGCGAAGCGGTGAGGACCATAGGGGGCGGCGGCATAGGGGATGCCGAGGAAGGCGATCACCCCTTCGCCGGGGGAACCCTCAAGCGTCCCTGCGGCCGTGCGGATGACGGCGTTCGTCACCTGCCGGTAGTCGGGGTCGACGTCGGCGTGGCTGACGTCGATGTCGTGGTTGATCCTGTCGTGGTCGGGGGGGTGGTGGGTCTGGGACGAGTGGTGGGCGGCGGCGCAGGGGGCGGCGCGGGAGCCGGCTCGGGCAGCAACCGGTCGATCGGCGCCGGGTACCCCGTCTTGAGCGCGGTCGGCCCGTACGCCGTCGCCGGGCGGACCCCGTCCCAGGGGACCACCGGCCCCGGAGCGGCGAAGCGACGCGGCCCGTACG
>JALYZO010000226.1 GCA_030945745.1 Actinomycetota bacterium | reverse complement strand
GCTGCGGGCGGCCATCGAGGTCGTTCCCGAGGTCGCCGAGCTGGAGCTGGTCGAGTCCGCCGCCCGCCTGCGGCCCGCCACCCCCGACAACGGGCCCCTCCTCGGCCCCGGCTCCATCGGTGGGCTGATCCATGCCACCGGCCACCATCGCAGCGGGGTGCTGTTGGCGCCGATCACCATCGCGACGGTCCTGGCCGTCCTGGCCCGGTGCCCGGTGCCCGATGTCGCCGTCCCCTTCGACCCCAAGCGGTACCTCTGATGCGGATCTTCGTCAACGACCAGCCCCGCCAGGTCCGGCCCGGCACCACGGTCGCCGGGCTGGTGGAGATGCTCGGGAGCGGCCGCCGGGGCGTCGCTGTGGCCGTGGCCGCCGAGGTCGTCCCCCGCAGCGCATGGGAGCGGGTCGAGCTGGCCGACGGTGACCGGGTGGAGGTCCTGCGGGCCGTGCAGGGAGGCTGTGGCTGATGGATGATCTCACTGTTGCCGGGGAGACCCTGAGCTCCCGGCTGTTTCTCGGCACCGGGGGCGCCCCAAGCATGGCGGTTCTCGACGATGCCATCCGAGCGTCCGGCACCGGTCTGGTCACGGTTGCCCTCCGCCGGGTGACCCCAGGGGTGTCGGGCTCGGTCCTCGACGTCTGTGACCGCACCGGGGTGCGGGTCGTGCCCAACACGGCCGGATGCTTCACCGCTCGCGAAGCGGTCCGCACCGCCGAGATGGCCCGCCAGGCCCTGGAGACCGACTGGGTGAAGCTGGAGGTCGTCGCCGACGACCAGACCCTCCTGCCGGACGCGACCGAGCTTTTGGAGGCCGCCGAGCAACTCGTGGGCCGGGGCTTCGTGGTCCTTCCCTACACCAATGACGACCCGGTGACCGCCGGCCACCTGGCCGACCTGGGTTGCGCTGCGGTGATGCCGTTGGGGGCGCCGATCGGTAGTGGGATGGGCATCCGCAACCCCTACAACCTGGCCATCATCCGCGAGCGCGTCGCTGTCCCGGTCATCCTCGACGCCGGGGTGGGGACGGCGTCGGACGCCGCGGTGGCCATGGAGCTGGGCTGCGACGCCGTGCTCGTCGCCTCGGCCGTGACCCGGGCCCGCCGACCGGTGGCCATGGCCGAAGCCATGGGCCTGGCGGTCCGCGCCGGGCGCCTCGCCGCACGCTCCGGGCGCATCCCCCGACGTCTCCACGCCCAGGCCAGCACGTCGGACACGGGCCTGGCTGACCTGGCTGACGTGGCCGAACCGCCCGACGTTGCCGAGTCGTGATCCTGCCCCGCCTGGTGGTCCTCACCGACGGTTCCCAGACGGCCGGGCGCGACCTGGTGGAGGTGGTGGCGGCCGCCGTGGCCGGTGGCGCCCGGGCGGTGGTGCTCCGGGAGAAGGACCGCCCCCGATCGCAGCGGTTGGCCCTGGCCGAAGACCTTCGTGAGCTCCTCGGCGGGGTGCAGGGGACCCTGATCGTGGCCTCCGACGTCACCATCGAGGCCGATGGCGTGCACCTGGCGGGCGCCGACCCGTTCCCCGAGGCGCCCCCGGCCCTGGTCGGTCGCTCCTGCCACGGTCCGGAATCCCTGGCCGCGGCCGCCGCCGAGGGCTGCACCCATGCGTTCCTCTCCCCGGTGTTCCCCACCCGGTCCAAGCCTGGTTACGGCCCGGCGTTGGGCCTCGCTGCCCTGGCCGCCAGCCCGTTGCCCACCTGGGCGCTGGGCGGTGTCGTGGCCGCAAACGCCGGCCGGTGCCTGGGCGCTGGGGCCGCCGGGGTGGCGGTCATGGGGGAGATCATGCGGGCCGGGGATCCCGCGGAAGCCGCGGCCGGGCTCCTCGCTGCCCTCAGTCGCCCGGCCTTCAGTCTGCAGGCCGGGGCGGCCACCACGCCCAGAAGTGGTGCACCGGCCCGTGACCGTGGCCGACGTGGAGGACCTCCGACGCGCCCAGCGCAGCCGTGAGGTAGCTCTTGGCGCCGTCCACCGCCTCGGCCCACGTCGCCGTCCGGGGCCGGAGGGCGGCGATGGCCGACGACAGGGTGCAGCCCGTCCCGTGGGTGTTGATGGTGTCGACCCGGGCGGCCTCGAAGAGCCGCACGGCGCCATCGCCCTCCACCAGCACGTCGACGCTGCGGGCGCCGCCCAGGTGACCGCCCTTGAGCAGGACTCGGGTAGCGAGGCGTTCGGCGAGCTCCTGGGCCTGGTGCTCGGCGGCGTCCAGGGTGGCCACCGGGTCGGTACCGGCCAGCACGGCGGCCTCGGCCACGTTCGGGGTGATGAGGTCGGCCATGGGGATCAGGTCATCGCGCAGGGCGTCGACCGCTTCGGGATCGAGGAGCCGGTCGCCCGACGTGGCCACCATCACCGGATCGACCACGACCAGCGGCGGGCGCCATCGGCGCAGGGCGGCGGCCACGGCGGTCACCACCCCGGCGTCGGCCAGCATGCCGATCTTGACGGCGTCGATGCGGACGTCAGCGAAGAGGGTGTCGATCTGGGCGGTGACGAACTCGGGGGTGACCCGCTGCACGGCGGTGACACCCGTCGTCGTCTGGGCCACCAGGGCGGTGACGACGGTCATCCCGTAGGCGCCCAGGGCGGAGAACGTCTTCAGGTCGGCGCCGATGCCGGCGCCGCCACTGGGATCGGTCCCCGCTATCGAGAGGACATGGGCAACCTCCCCGTCGGTCCCGGTCACCGCTCCACGCAGGCCCGAAGGTCGGCGGCGGCTCGGGCCGGGTCGACCGCCGCGCAGATGGCCGACACCACGGCGACGCCAGCGGCGCCGGCATGGATGGCGGCCGCCGCGTTGGAGGCGTCGATGCCCCCGATGGCGACGCAGGGGAGCGGGGACAGGCGGCAGGCGTCGGCCAGGCCGTCCAGGCCGATGGGGGCGCCGGCATCGACCTTGGTGGCCGTGGACCGCACCGGGCCGACCCCCAGGTAGTCGACGGTCCCGGCCGGCCAGTCCGCCAGGGACGCCATCTGGCCGGCGTCGGCGGCGGACAAGCCGAGGATGTGGTCAGGACCGGCGACGGCCCGCGCCCGCTGGGCGGGCAGGTCGCTCTGGCCCAGGTGCGTGCCCTGGGCGCCGGCCGCCAAAGCGACGTCGAGGCGGTCGTTGACAATGAGCGGCACGCCGGTCGGGGCCAGGATCTCGACCAGCTCGGCGGCGGCCTCGAACAGCCCCCGGCCGCCGGCCGTCGGGTCCCGCAGCTGCACCACCGTCACCCCCCCGCGCAGCGCGGCCCGGACCGTGTCGGCCAGGCTCCGGGGGGCGGCGATGCCGGCGTCGGTCACCAGGTACAGGCGGAGATCGAGCTGCGGCCTCATGGTGTGGACGGCCTCATGGTGTGCTGCTCGCTGCCGACAGGGCGGCCAGGCGGTCCACGAACGCCACCGCGAACGACCCGGGCCCGGCGCTGCCCTCGGCCGCCTGCTCGCCGGCGGTGGCGAACACCGCGCTGGCCCCGCCGGCCGCCGTCAGGGGGTCCTCCTCACGGGCGGCGGCCGCGGCGATCACCGCCCCCAGGGCGCAGCCCATGCCTGTGACCCTGCTCATCAGGGGGTGGCCGCCACCGATGGCCAGTGTCGTGGTTCCGTCGGTGATGTAGTCGGTGGCCCCGCTCACGGCCACCACGCAGGACCGGGCGACGGCCAGGGCGCAGGCCGCGTCGACGGCGTCGTCGGAGGAGGCCAGCGAGTCCACGCCCCGGCCCGCGCTCCCGCTCCCGCTCTTCGAGACAGCGCCGCTGGCGGCCGCCAGAGCCTGGATCTCCGACCCGTTCCCCCGGATGACTGACGGGCGCTCCTCCAGCAGGTGCACGGCCAGAGCGGTGCGATGTTCCAGGGCGCCGACGGCGACCGGATCGAGGACCCATGGCACCCCGTGCTCACGGGCCGAGGCGGCGGCCAGGCGCATGGCCAGGGTTCGCTCGTCCGACAGGGTCCCCAGGTTGATCAGCACGGCGCCGGCGATCGCCGCGAACGGGGCTGCCTCCTCGACGTTCTCCACCATCGCCGGAGAGGCGCCGATGGCCAGGAGCACGTTGGCGGTGAAGCCGGCCACCACGATGTTGGTCAGGCAGTGCACGAGCGGCGGGTCGGCGGCGACGCCCCGCAGGGTCTCGGCCAACACGGCGTCTGTCTGATGCTCGGTCATGTGCGACGTCCCTCCGCCAGTGCGAACTGGATCAGGTTCGACAGGTCTCTCTCAGCTCGGCCTGCTCCCCGAGCACCCTGCGTCCGGCCGGAACCTACCATCGGCCTCGCCCCACCCGGCGGGCGATTGCCATGCGACCTGCACGTGCCCTATCCTTCCTGCTCGGCCCTACCGCGGGGATGCTCTGGCGTGCCTGGCCAGCGACGCCGTGGTGGCGGTTCGACCCGGCCCTTCCTGCTCCGGCGGGGCCGATGACCCTCCTCGCCTTGCGAGGACCGACCACAAGGAACGACGTGCGCACCTTCACCCCCAAGCCGAGCGACATCGAGCGGGCCTGGTTCGAGGCCGATGCCGACGGCGCCGTGCTTGGGCGGCTGGCCAGCGATGTGGCGTCGGTCCTGCGAGGCAAGCACAAGGCCATCTTCGCTCCCAACGTCGACACCGGCGACCACGTGATCGTGGTCAACGCCGCCAGAGTCGTGATGACCTCCGACAAGGCCGCCAAGAAGCTGGCCTACCGCCACTCCGGCTACCCCGGTGGCCTCAAGACCCGCACCTACCAGGATCTGTTGGACAAGAACCCCGAGGAACTGGTGCGCAAGGCCGTCAAGGGCATGCTCCCCAAGGGCACGTTGGGCCGGGCCATGCTTCGCAAGCTCAAGGTGTACGCCGGGCCGACGCACCCCCACGCTGCCCAGAACCCCAAGCCGCTGTCGCTCGATCCCCGGGCCCGACAGGCTTCCTGACCCTCAAAGACAGACAAGGTCTTCTCTCCGTGCCAAAGCCGCTCACCCAATCCACAGGTCGCCGCAAAGCGGCCATCGCTCGCGTCCGGTTTCGCCCCGGCACGGGGACGCTCACCGTCAACCGCCGTCCCATCGAGGACTACTTCCCTTCGGCTACCCACCGCATGATCATCACCGAGCCGCTGCGGTTGGTGGAGCGCCTCGAGGACTACGACATCGACGCCACCATGGACGGTGGCGGGGTCTCCGGTCAGGCGGGCGCCCTGCGCCTGGGCATCGCCCGGGCTCTCATCGAGCTCGACCCCGAGTTGCGCATCCCGCTGAAGCGAGCCGGGTTCCTGACCCGCGACTCCCGTGAGAAGGAGTCGAAGAAGTACGGCTTGAAGAAGGCCCGCAAGGCACCGCAGTACTCCAAGCGCTGAGCGGGCCGCTGGCACGCCGACAGATGGCACTCCCCAAGGCGTGACCCTTCGATTCGGGACAGACGGCGTCCGTGGGGTGGCCGGGTCCGAGCTCACCCCGGAACTGGTTCTGGCCCTCGGGCGGGCCGCCGGCCGGATCGTTATAGGCGGCCCCTCGGTCTGGTACCTGGGCCGCGACACCAGACGCTCGGGGCCGATGCTCGGCGCCGCCCTGGCCGCCGGGCTGACGGCCGAAGGCGCCGATGTGGTCGACCTGGGTGTCCTTCCCACCCCGGCGGTGGCCACGCTGGCCGCGTCCGGGGGAGCGGCGGCGGCCATGATCTCGGCGTCGCACAACCCCTACGCCGACAACGGTGTCAAGCTGTTCGCGCCCGGGGGCCGCAAGCTCGATGACGACACCGAGGCCCGGGTGGAGGCGGAGCTCCTCCGCCTGGTCGAAGGGGCCGGCGCCGACTCCGCCGGGCTTCGGCGGGGGGGCCTGGGTGTGGGTACGGTCCGCGCTGACCCCCAGGCGGCGTCGTGGTACCAGGACCGGCTCATCGATGTCGGACTCGAGGGGCGGCGCCTGACGGGGCTCAGGGTCGCCCTGGACTGCGCCAACGGCGCTGCGTCGGCGCTGGCTCCCGCCGTACTGGCCGCAGCCGGCGCTGAGGTGGTGGCGGTCCTCGGAGCGGAGCCCGACGGCCGCAACATCAACGCCGGGTGCGGCTCGACGAACCCCTCCGGCCTGACCGCCGCCGTCGTCGCCGAAGGCGCCGATGTCGGTCTGGCCTTCGACGGTGACGCCGACAGGTTGATCGCCGTGGACGGTACCGGGCGGGTGGTCGACGGTGATCGCCTGCTGGCCATCTTCGCCGCCGACCTCCGTCATCGCGGGCGCCTACGCGGCGACACGGTGGTGGTCACCGTGATGTCGAACCTCGGCTTCCACCGGGCCATGGCGGCGGAGGGGATCGCCGTCCATCAGACCGGGGTGGGGGACCGGCTGGTCCTCGCCGCGCTGGAGGAGGGCAGCTGGTCTCTCGGTGGCGAGCAGTCCGGCCACATCATCTTCGCCGACCTGGCCACCACCGGCGACGGGATCCTCGCCGGGCTCGCCCTCCTCGACGCCGTGTGCCGGGAGCAACGAACCCTTGCGGAGTGGGCCGGCGGGATCATGGACCGCGTTCCCCAGGTGCTGCGCAACGTCACCGTCTCCGATCGGGCGGGGCTGGATGGCGCCACCGCAGTGTGGGACGAGGTGGCCGCCGTGGAGGGCGAGCTGGCCGAGGCGGGGCGGGTCCTGCTCCGCCCCAGTGGCACCGAGCCGCTCATCCGGGTGATGGTCGAGGCGCCCACCGAGCAGGTGGCGTCGGCTGCTGTCGACCGCCTCGAGCAGGCTCTGGTGGCCGCACTGGGCGGCGGTCAAACCGGGAGCTGACTCGAGGGCGAGGGTCTGGGTCGAGACCGCGAGGCCTCATGCCGGTTCTCCCGAGTTGGTGCCGCGGAGCCGGATCTCCCGCAGCAGGAACGACAGGCCGAAGGCGATCACCGCCACCGGGACGGCGCAGAGGTAGGCCCGATCCATGCCGTGGGTGAAGGCGTGCAGCGGGCCGGCCTTGGGCCCATACTGGGCCACGTAGTGGCCGACCGACACCTTCTCCTGCTCGATGAGGATGGCGCCGAGTACCGACGCCCCGATGGCCCCACCCAGGGTCCTGAAGAACGTGACCGCGGAGGTGCCCACGCCCATGTCCGCCGGGTCGATGGAGTTCTGCACGGCCAGCACCAGGGTCTGCATGAACAGGCCCAGGCCGATGCCGACCACGAAGAGCATCATCGAGAACACCACGGGGTTGGTGGACACGGTGATCTGGGTGAGCAGCCCGATGCCCATCGTGGTGATGGCCGTGCCCACGACCACGAACTTCTTGTAGCGGCCCCAGCGAGAGATGAGCTGCCCGGAACCGATCGAGGCCAGGAGCACGCCGGCCAGCAGGGGGAGGAGGCGAAGACCCGACAGGGTCGGGCTGACGCTGCGCACGGTCTGGAGGTACTGGGGCAGGAAGATGATGGCCCCGAACATCACCGCACCGGTGATCAGTCCCAGGGCATTCGACACCGCGAACACCTTGTTGCGGAACAGCCGCAGGGGCAGGATCGGCTCCGTCGCCCGGGTTTCCCACACCACGAAGGCGACCACGATGAGCAGGCCACCGACGGCGTAGTACAGCGCGGTGGACGTGATGGCCGCCTTCTGCCCGGCGTCTTGGACGCCGACGAGGAGGAGCGACATGCCAACCACCAGGAGCACGGCTCCGATCCAGTCGATGTGGGCCCTGCGGGGCCTGTGGTCGAGGTGGAGGACCCGGTTGATGACCACCAGAGCGACGATGCCGAGCGGGATGTTGACGTAGAAGACATAGCGCCACGAGGCGTAGTCGACCAGGAACCCGCCGATCAGGGGTCCGAGGACGCTCGACGCCCCGAACACGGCGCCGAAGTAGCCCTGGTAGCGGCCGCGCTCACGGGGTGGGATGACGTCGCCGATGATGGAGAAGGCCAGCGACATCAGCCCGCCGGCGCCCAGGCCCTGGATCGCCCGGAACACGATCAGCTGGTACATGTTCTGGCTGAGCCCCGACAGCACGCTGCCGATCAGGAACACCACGATGGCGAACTGGAAGATCCGCTTGCGGCCGAAGAGGTCGCTGATCTTGCCGTACAGCGGCGTCGTCACCGTCGAGGTCAGCAGGTAGGACGTGACGACCCAGGAGTACAGGTCGGGCCGGTGGAAGTCCCGGCTGATGGTGGTCAGCGCGGTGGACACGATGGTCTGGTCGAGGGCGGCCAGCAACATGCCGAGCATGAGCCCCGACATGATGACCTGGATCTGGCGGTGGGAGTACTGCTTGGGGGCGGCGGTGGCCGGAGCCGCGGTCGTCGTGGTCATGCGCGAGGGGACTCCGGGTGGGAAGGGGCGGGCGTGGACGAGGAGGGAGGCGGGGTCAATCCGGTCGCCAGCGCGTCGAAGGCGTCGTTGAGGATACCGGTGGCGTCGCCGCCGCCACCGCCGATCTCGCACCACTGTGCCAGCGACACCCGACAAGCGGCGAAGGCCGCGGCCACGACGAGCTTGGCGTAGGTCCCAGGAACATCGTCACCCAGGCGCCGAGCGATCTCTGCGGCGGCGGCCGTGTGCATCTCTTCGAAGTGGGCCGCCATCAGAGCCACGAGGGTGGGTTCGCCGGCGATGAGGCGCATGCGGCGCAGCAGGTGGGCGGGGTCGAGCTCACGGAGCAGCAGGTCGTGCACCACCACCTGGCGGAGGACGGTGAGCGGATCCTCGCCGGCCGGCCGGTCGGCGATGGCCCGACACAGGCGCTTCGTCCGATCCGGCTCGCGCTCCAGGACGGCTTCCTCCTTGGAGGGGAAGTAGTTGAAGAAGGTCCGAACGGCGACGTCCGCCCGCTCGGTGATGGCCTCGACCGTGACGTTGGCCAGGCCCCGCTCCTCGACGAGGTCCGTCGCCGCCTCGTGGAGGGCCTGGCGGGTGGCGAGCTTCTTGCGTTCCCGCCTACCGAGCGCCTCCTCGGTCGTAGCCGCCTGAGGTCGAACCTCGGCGTCGTGGAGTGTGGGCATGGATCCAGGATAGCCGCAAGTTATGCAGACCGTGCAGCTTTGCAGTCTAAGCATGGCTGCGTGACAAGCAAAGGTCCGGTAGGTGGCCGAGGACCGGGGGCCGGTACTCTCGCTGGCCATGTGTGGGATCGTCGCCGTCGTCGCTCGCCCCTCCCAGCGAGCGGTCCCCTCCGCCACCGCCGTCCTCGATGACCTGGGGTCCGCACTGCGGCTGGCCCAAGGTGCCCGTAGGCCCGGCGGTGTGGACCTCGACGCCCTGGATTGCGCCGCCTCGGCGGTGGAAGCGGTGGACGCCATCCTGCGCGGACCGCCAGGTGTGGCCTGTCTGCTCGGCACCGCCGGTGCTCAGTCGCAGGGCACCGCCGGTGCTCAGTCGCAGGGCACCGCCGGTGTTGTGCTGCGCTCCGTGATCGACGTCGCCGAGCAAGCCGATGCCGTGCTCGGCGCCCTGGAGGCGGACCTGGACCAGGGCCGCCTGGCGGTCGGCCCGGTCGCCCAAGAGGCCCTCAACGCTGCGCTGGTGCGCCTCAAGGACGGATGGTGGGCCGTTGGACGGGACCGGGTCAACGCTGCCCGGGGCATCGCCGATCTGGCCGGGATGCACCTCGACGGCGCGGACCACGAGCGGGTCGGGCCGTCCGGTCCCGCACCCGAAGGTGGTGCACTCGATGCCCTGTGGTCCATCCAGGTCGCCCTGGCCGGCATCGACCGCTTGGAGGTGCGCGGTCGGGACTCGGCCGGCATCCACGTCCTGATCCACGGGCACGGCCTGGACGCCGCTGATCCCGAGGTCGCTCCCCTGCTGGGAGCCCGGGTCCACGACCCGCTGTTCACGTCGCTTGCCGTGCGGGTCCCGGAAGGATGCCTGAGCCTGGTCTACAAGGCGGCAGCAGAGATCGGTGAGCTGGGCGCCAACGTGGCCTCCCTGCGGACCGCAATCCGTTCCGACCCCCTTCTGGCCCTGGCCCTCGCCCAGCCCGGGGCGGTGGTCACGGTGATCGGCCACACCCGGTGGGCCAGCGTGGGGATCATCTCCCAGGCCAACGCCCACCCCCTCAACTCCGAGGAGGTCGGTGGGCCGTCCGCTCCCTACGTCACGGCCGCCCTCAACGGGGACGTCGACAATCACGCCACGCTGCGGTTCTCCGAGGTCCTGCGCCTCCCCGAGGAGGTGACCACCGATGCCAAGGTCATCCCCGCCCTGATCTCCCACCGCCTGACCGAGGGGGTGGCCATGGAGCACGCCTTCGCATCCACGGTGGCACGCTTCGAGGGGTCGGTGGCCATCGTGGCCTCGGCGGCGAGCACCCCCGACCAGGTGCACCTGGCCCTGAAGGGGTCGGGCCAGGGGATGTGCATCGGCATCACCGGCGACGCCTTCATCGTCAGCAGCGAGCCCTACGGGCTGGTCGAGGAGACCTGCCGGTACCTGCGGATGGACGGTGACTCGACCGGGGGGCAGTACGCGGTCCTCGACCGGGCCGGAGCCGGGACCCTCGCGGGCGTGTCCCTGGCCCGCTACGACGGCACCCCCATCCCCCTTGCCCAGCGCCACGTCCGAACCGCCGAGGTGACGACCAGGGACATCGACCGGGCGGGATTCCCCCACTTCCTCCTCAAGGAGATCTTTGAGGCACCGCGATCGTTCCGCAGGACCCTCCGGGGGCGGATCGTCGAGGCTGACGACGGGTCCCTGACCGCCCGGCTGGGGGCCGACACCCTGCCGCCCGCCCTGCTGGCCGCCTGGTCCTCGGGGCGCATCAGCGAGGTCCTGATCATCGGCCAGGGCACTGCGGCCGTCGCCGGGCAGGCGACGGCCGCGGCCTTCGCCCGCTGCGTGCCCACGGTGCCTGTCCGGGCCCTGCCGGCCACCGAGCTGTCCGGCTTCGGGTTGCGCGACGACATGGCCGACACCTTGGTCGTGGCCATCAGCCAGTCGGGGACGACCACCGACACCAACCGGACCGTGGACCTGGTGCGCAACCGCGGGGCCCACGTCGTGGCCGTGGTGAACCGGCGCAACAGCGATCTGGTGGCCAAGTCCCACGGGGTCCTCTACACCTCAGACGGGCGGGACGTGGAGATGAGTGTGGCCTCCACCAAGGCGTTCTACGCCCAGGTCGCCGCCGGTTGGCTGCTGGCCGCCGCCCTGGGGGCGTCTGCGCCGCCCGCCGGGTCCGGTAGTTCGTCCGGCCCGGCTCCGGTCAGCGCCATCCTCGGTGCTCTCCGGGACATGCCCGAGGCCATGGAGAGCGTCCTCGACGAGCGGGCCGTGGTGGCCCGGGTGGCCGCATCCCTGGCCCCGCCGCGGCGCTACTGGGCCCTGGTCGGCAGCGGCCCGGACCGGGTGGCGGCCGCCGAGCTGCGGATCAAGCTGTCGGAGCTGTGCTACAAGGCCATCGCCGCAGATGTCATCGAGGACAAGAAGCACATCGACCTGTCCTCGGAACCCCTGATCATCGTCTGCGCGGCCTCTCTGTCGGGACCCATCGCCGCCGATGTGGCCAAGGAGGTGGCCATCTACCGGGCGCACAAGGCCGCCCCGGTGGTCATCGCCCGCCGAAGCCAGGCGGAGCGCTACGGGGTCGCCCTCGAGGTGATCGGGGTCGACGACGTCGACCCCGACCTGAGCTTCGTGCTCTCAGCCATGGTCGGTCACCTCTTCGGCTACGAGGCGGCACTGGCCATCGACGCCCAGGCCCGGCCCCTGCGCGCCGCGCGCGCCGCCATCGAGGCCGTCGCCGGGGGAGAGCTCACGCACGGGCCCGGCATTCTCGACGCCCTGGCCCCTGAGGTCGGCCGGGCCGCCCAGCCCTTCGTGGAAGGCCTCCGAGCCGGCGCCTACAACGGCACGATGGAAGCGTCCACCGCCGTGTCCCTGGTCTCGCTGCTGCGCTACGCGTCCGGTCTGGTGCCCATCGAGACCTACGAGCTGGAGTCCGGCAAGGTGGGGACCCCCGCTGCGGTGATCAGCGACCTGTTGGCCGCCCTGACCACCGGCATCGACGAGCTGACCCGGCCCGTCGATGCCATCAAGCACCAGGCCAAGACGGTCACCGTCGGCATCTCCCGCAGCGAGGACGAGCTGCTCGACCTGCCGCTCGTCAAGCACACCCTGTCTGCCGGGGCCAGTCCCGACCGCCTCGGTTACCGGGCCCTTCGCACGCTGGGGGTCCTGGACCGGGCCGTCGAAGAGGTCACCGGCTACACCCGGTATCAGATCCGGGAGAGTGCCACCACGGCAGTGCCGATCATCGAGGTCGTGGACCAGGGCGGGGTGGCGCTGAGCATCGGCTCGCGGACGAGGCGGGATCCTCGCCTGCGGGGGACCAAGCACCGCGCTGTGGATGAGCGCGAGGTCACCGTGGCCCGGGGCCGGCGCGACGGGCGAACCGTGGTCCTCGTTCCCGAGGTGGAGGCCAACGCCGTCGTCGGCATGACCCTGCTGCATGTGCGCTTCCCCGAGCACCTCCTGTCTGCCGATGCCCGGGCCGTGCTGTCGGGCTACCGGGGGCGGTATTCGGCGCTGGCCGACGCCATCACCGAGACGGAGCCCACCGTCGACGACTCCGTGCTCGGCCTGGTTCCCATCGTCGACCTGTTGACTGAGCCCGTCTATGTGCTGGCCGAACGGTGGCGGACCCAGCGGTGATCCCCGTCGTAACCCCCGAGGAGATGGCGGGCGTCGACCGTTCCGCTCCCGAACCGGTCGAGGTCCTGGTGGGCCGGGCCGGCGCCGCCCTGTCCACCGCGGCGGTCGCCATGCTCCGGGCGTCGCAGCGCAGACTGGTCTACGGGGCCCGGGTGGTGGTGGTCGCCGGGCCCGGCAGCAACGGTGCCGACGGTCGTGACGCGGCCCGCCGCCTGGCCGCTCGCGGCGCCACGGTCACCATCGTCGATGCCACGGACCTCGCTGTCGCCGGCACCGTCACCCTTCCCCCCGCCGACCTGGTCATCGACGCCGCCTTCGGGACCGGCCTGTCCCGGCCCTACCGGCCTCCCACGCTCAACACCGCAACAGGCGACGTCCTGGCCGTGGACATCCCGTCGGGGATCTCCGGGCTCACCGGGGAGGTGGTGGGCGGCGACGCGGGGGGCTTCCTGCCGGCTACGGCCACGGTGACCTTCGCTGCCCTCAAGCCCGGCCTGGTGCTTGGGGCGGGCGCTGAGGCTGTCGGGACCGTCGATGTCGCCGACATCGGCCTGGGTGCCGGGGTGGCCGACGTGGCCCGAGCGTGGATGATCACCGACGACGACGTGGCCATCGTCCCGTCCCGGGGCCACGATGCCCACAAGTGGCAGAGCGCCGTCCACGTCGTTGCCGGCTCACCGGGGATGAACGGCGCCCCATGGTTGGTCTCCACCGCCGCCCTGCGGGCCGGCGCCGGCTATGTCCGCCTGGGCATCCCCGGGGTGGAGGCGGGCGCTGCCGGTCTTCCCCCCGGCGAGCTGGTCAACGTGGCCCTTCCGGCCGAAGGGTGGGACAAGGTCGTCCTCAGGGGCCTCGAGCGCTTCTCCTGCCTGGTCGTCGGGCCCGGTCTGGGCCCCTGCGGGCGGGGTCCCGACGGAGCGCCGGGGCCCGACACCCCCGTCGGCCGGTTGCTGGCCGCCTGCCCGCTGCCCGCCGTGGTGGACGCCGACGGTCTCAATG
>JALYZO010000041.1 GCA_030945745.1 Actinomycetota bacterium | reverse complement strand
ACATTGTTGGTCGCCACGAACGACCCCTGGGCGCCGAGGCCGTCGACGACGGCGGCAGCGAGGCGTTGGGTGGCCTCGAGCAGGGGGTCGCGCAGACCGGCGGGGAGGTCGAGCAGCGTGTCGAGATGGGTCTTGGGAGCCAGCAGCACGTGACCCTTGAACACCGGCCGGGTGTCGAGGAAGCCCAGCAGGTCGGGCTCGTCGAGCACGACGAAGGCGGGGATCTGCCCCGCGACGATCTGGCAGAAGGCGCAGGCCCGCGCCGCAGCGCTCGGGCTCACGAGGGGAGCTGGGTGCGCAGCGAGCCGTCCGCCTCGGAGGAGACCGGGTCGTCCAGGTCGCCGATGAAGACCGCGACGATGCTGCGGTAGGGGTTGGTCTCCACCTCGTGGAGCATCTCCCGCCAGGCCGCGATGTTGGGGTGCTCGATGGTCACGCACGCCTCGGCGGGCGAGAGGCCGTTGACCGCGTGGGTGAGCTCGGCGACGGAGAGGGTATGCGTGGAGGTGCCGTTGGCGTACCCGATGGTCTTGGCCAGCACCAGCGCCGGGAGGTAGCCCCCGCCGACGTTGATCTTCGGGAACTCGACCTCGGCCGACGATGTCGCCGAGGTCAGGCCGACGGCGAAGGCGGCCGGTGGCTGCCAGCCGTCGATCGAGGCGGCGATGGTCTCCTGGGCGGCAGCGAGCTGCTCGGGTGTGCTCCACGAGGCGGTCATCCGGTCACCCTTGCACAGCGGGCGGGCCTCACGGATACCTCGCGCCGGAACAGCCCACCATGATCGACAGCAGCAGATGGGTCGCCGTGACGAACAGGACGTTGCCCCTGGCTCCGCCGAAGGTGAGGTTGGAACAGACCTCCGGGAGCAGCAGCTTCCCGAGGAGCGTCCCGTCCGGGTCGACGCAGTGCAGCCCGTCGCGGGCCGCCAACCACAGCCGGCCGGAGTCGTCGACCCGCACGCCGTCGTAGGTCCCCGCGTCGCACCCGACGAGCACCTCACCACCGCTCAGTGTCCCGTCGGCGCCGACGTCGAAGCGGCGCAGGTGCCGCCGGGTCGCGTCGGAGTCGACGACGTAGAGCTGCCGCTCGTCGGCCGAGAAGGCCAGCCCGTTGGGCTGGGCGAAGTCGTCGGCGACCCGGGCGATGGAGCCGTCGCGGTCGATCCGGTAGACGTGGCAGCCGTCGGTCTCGCTGACCGCCGGGAACCCCTCGTAGACGTCGCGGATCCCGTAGCTCGGGTCGGTGAACCACACCGAGCCGTCGGAGTGCTCGACGAGGTCGTTGGGGCTGTTGAACCGGTGGCCCTCCCAGCGGTCGGCCACGGTGGTGACGCCGCCGTCGGAGCCGGTGCGGGTGACCGACCGCGACTGCTGCTCGCAGGTGAGGACGCGGCCCGCCCGGTCGAGCGTCCGGCCGTTGGCGTAGCTCGCGGGCGTCCGCCACACCCCGACCGCGCCGGTGGTCTCGTCCCAGCGCAGCACCCGGTCGTTGGGGATGTCGCTGAACAGGACGCTGCGCCAGAGCGGCGAGTAGGCCGGGCCCTCCAGCCAGCGGCCGTCGTCGTAGAGCACCTCGACGAAGGCGTCGCCGTGCACCCCGTCGAACCGCTGGTCGGCCCGCTCCCACTCGGCCCGGAACCGTGTCATCCGCCTCGCCCCTCCCACCGACCGTCGTGTCGGCACAGATCTAGTGGTGTGTCTCGTCATTGGTTGACTGCTTGGAGGGCGACGCGTCCGCGGGCGACTTTGGTCAGGATGTCGTCGGCGGTTGCGGTCCACACGAATGGTTTGGGGTCCTCGTTGTGCGCCTCGAGGTATTCCTCGATCTTGGCGATCAGGTCGGGCACGGAGTGGAACACGCCGCGGCGTAGCGCTTTGTCGGTCAGCTCCCTAAACCATCGTTCGACCAGGTTCAGCCACGAGGATGACGTCGGGGTGAAGTGCAGGTGGAAGCGGGGATGTTTGGCCAGCCAGGCACGCACGTCGGGATGCTTGTGGGTGGCGTAGTTGTCGCAGATCAAGTGCACCTGAAGGCCGGCGGGGACTTCACGCTCGATCGTGCGCAGGAACTTTAGGAACTCCTCGTGCCGATGCCGGGGCAGGCACTGGCCGATCACGGTCCCGGTCAGCACATCCAGCGCCGCGAACAACGTCGTCGTGCCATGACGCTTGTAGTCATGGGTCATCGTCGCCGCCCGGCCCTTCTTCATCGGCAGCGACGGCTGGGTGCGGTCCAGGGCCTGTACCGACGACTTTTCGTCCAGGCACAACACGATCGCGTTATCCGGCGGGTTGATGTACAGCCCGACGACGTCGATCAGCTTCTCCTCGAACCGCGGGTCGTTGGACAGCTTGAACGAGTGGACCAGGTGTGGCTTCAGCCCGCGCGCGGCCCAGACCCGCTGCACCGTCGCCGCAGAGACCCCCACTTGCTTGGCCATCGTGCGGCACGTCCAATGCGTCTGCCCGTCCGGCTTGCTGTTACGGGTCAGCTCCACGATCTGATCAATCTTCGACTGCGGGATGTTCGACTTCCGACCCCTGCCCGGCCGCACCTTCCCCAGCTTGGCCAGGCCCTCCTCGGCGAACCGGGCCCGCCACGCCCGCACCGTGGCGGCCTTGACCCCCACCCGCTGCGCGATCCGCGCATTCGCCACCCCATCCGCGGCCAGCACCAGCGCCTCGGCCCGCTGCACCTGCCGAAACGGTGCAGTCCGAGACTTCGCGATCACCTCCAACGCCGCACGCTGACCATCGGACATCGACAACGCAGCGGCAGGTGTCATCACCCCAAAAGTTTATCGCCAAAGGCGCCGGCCATTTTGGAGACACACCACTAGTTGACGGGCAGCGGCCGGCTGAGAGCGGTGACGCGGGACCTTGCCGAGGAATCGGACCCCCGCTCCTGCCTCCTTCGGGAACGCGCGCTCATGCCGCTGAGTCTGCGTTCATGCCCTCGCTCACCGCTCACCGCTTGGTGTACGCAATGACGACTCTTTGAAAAAAGTCTTCGGGAGGATGTCCACCCGGAGGGGGGTTTGGTGCTTACCGGGGTATGAGCCCTGACAGCATCGGCCGCCGCCGCCCGGATCCGTTGCCGTGGACCTGGGAGGTCCCTGTCGGTGCGGGCCTGGCGTGGTTGTCGTTGTCGGCGGCGATGTTGTTGGCCGGCCAGGGGACCGCGGGGTTTGTGACTGGGCATGGCTGGTTGTGGCCGGGGTCGCCGCGGCTGTTTCCGGCGTTGGGCGGGCTGTTGACCGGTCAGGTCGGGGTCGGGGTTGACGCGCCGGCCGGGCTTCCGGCGCCGGCGTTGGTGTACCTGCTGGCGGTCGTCCTGGAGCTGGCGCTGTTGGCGTTGAGCGTCTGGGCGGGGGTCCGGTTCTGGTCGACGGTGGGGCCGGGACGACGGCACGGGATGGCGACCCGCGCGGACGCGGAGACGGTGCTGGGGGTGGGACGGCTGCGCCGGGTCCGCACGCTGATCCGCCCCGACGTGTACGGGCGCCCCGGACGCCGGCGTGACGTGGTCACGGTGATGGCACGCCCGTCCCGGCTGGCGGGGCGGCGGCTCGCTAGCCGGTCGTCCGGGCAGGCCACCCACGCTGCCGTGCTGGCCGGCGACGCTCCGGCGCAGCGCCGCTCGAGGTTCACGCCGGCATCGGTGGGTTGGCGGTTGGGGGTGGGGAAGGTCCCCCGGACGGGGCCGTTGTGGGTGCCGTTCGACCGGACCACGGGGGTGTACGGGCCGCAGGGTTCGGGCAAGACGTTGGACTTGTTGACCCCGGCGTTGCTGGCCGCGCCGGGGGCGGCGTTGGTGACGTTGACGAAGGTCGAGGACCTGTTGTTGACCGTGGACCACCGCTCGTCGGGGGGCCGGCCGGTGGCGGTGCTGGACCCGTTCGGGTTGGCGCCGGGGCTGCCGGAGCTGGTGTGGGATCCGGTGGCCGGGTGTGTGGACTCGATGGTCGCCGAACGGA
>JALYZO010000211.1 GCA_030945745.1 Actinomycetota bacterium | reverse complement strand
CCCGACCTGCCCGCCATCGTCGCCGAAGGCGCCAGCCAAGGACTCATCACCCTCGCCTGCCTCCAAGACCTCCACCAGGCCAGAGTCCGGTGGGGTCAAGCCGCAGACGGGTTCCTCACCCTCTTCGCCGCCAAGCTCGCCCTCGGCGGCATCGCGGACCGCGAAACCCTGGCCCAACTGTCGTATCTGGCCGGCAGCTACAACGCCACCTACAAGACCCGCAACGGCCAAGGCCTGCGCGGCGGCTGGTCCCAGACCATCCAACAGCGTCCGGTCATCCCCCCAGAACAGATCAACACCCTCCCGCCCGGCGTCGCCCTCCTCGCTCACACCAACCACCCGCCCCACACCATCAGCCTCTATCCGCCGCCAGCGACCGAGCATCGCCAGCAACTTGGCGATCTTCTTCGTCGCAGAACGGGCGGGCTGCTGCGAGGGATCCAGAGGCTTCACCAGACGCGTACGACCGCCCGTCGGAGCAGGTCATGAGCGGGCGCGCCGAAACAGCGACCCGAGACGTGGTCATCGCCGCCAGCAGCGCGCCCGACGAGCTCCATGACGCCCTGACCAGGGCGGGGTTCGTCCTCGTCGTCGTCACGCACGCGTCGTTGATCTATCGCCACTACAGCAGCGGCCCGGCAGACCCGGAAAACCCACTGCAGAGGAGCGCCCCGTGACCGCCAAGCCCCTGCCCCATCTCCTCACGGTCGAAGAGGTCGCCGACCACCTCGGGGTGACCGTGCGCCACGTCCGTCGTCAGATTGCTGAGCGACGGGTCCCCTACATCAAGGTCGGTCGGCTGGTCCGCTTCGATCCCGAAGAGATCGCCAGATGGCTCGATCAGGCCCGTCGCCCAGGTGGGGGCGGCGGTCGACTGCTCTGAGGAAGGACACCTATGAACGCTCGCTTCCGCCCGTTCAGGTGCCGGTCTCGGCATACTGGGACCAGCCGGTCACGAGCTGCTCTCGCATGCTCTCGACCTCATCGCAGACCCTCGGCCCGAAATCCCGGTGGCCCAGCCGCCTGCCCTGGGCGCACCCCCCTTTTGGTTTCCCACTGGTCCGCCCACCTCCAGACGAGCGCGCAGCAGCAAGGAGATCGGCGATGAGCGGTAAGCGGATGTTCGGGACCGTACGGAGGCTCCCGTCGGGGAGATGGCAGGCTCGACACCGGAATCGGGGTGGGACCATGGTGACGGCCCCGAGGACCTTCCCGACCAAGGGAGACGCCAACCGATGGCTGTCCGCCACCGAAGCCGACCAGTTCCGTGGGCTGTGGCTTGACCCGTCCGGCTCAAGAGTGACCCTGGCCGAGTACAGCTGGTCGTGGTTGACGGCTCGGGTGACGCTGGCACCCCGTACTCGGGAGATCTACGCAGCGCAGTTGCGTCTGCACATCTTGCCGGCCATCGACCCTCGGCTTCCAGCGCTCGGCGAGCTGCCGCTGAGCGCCGTCAGCCCCGAGACCGTGCGGGCGTGGTACGCGGCCCTTCGTTCGACCAAAAGCCCCTCGTCAGCGGCGAAGGCCTACACCCGGCTGCACCAGATCCTGCGCCAAGCCGTCGACGATGACCGGATCGCCAAGAACCCGTGCCGCATCGACGGCGGCGGCGCCGAGACCCATCCTGAGCAGCAGTTCGCCTCGCTCCGCCAGCTCTACCACCTCGCCGCCACCGTGCCCGAGCGATACCGAGCGCTCGTCCTGACAGCCGGGCTGGCCGGGCTCCGACGCGGCGAGCTGTTCGCCCTCCGCCGAGCGGACATCGACCTGGTCGGTGCTTCCATCACCGTCCGACGCCAGAGGCTCCGCCTGGCCTCGGGCGAGGTGATCGAAGGACCACCGAAGAGTAAGGCCGGATTGCGCACCGTCGCCCTCCCTGAGCCGCTCGTCGCCGAGCTTGAGCAACACCTGAATTCGTATGTCCCGAAGGGGTCGGACGCCTACGTCTTCACCTCGGTCGAGGGTCAGGCAATCGAGGCGAGCAACTTTCGGTACCGCGTCTGGTTGCCGAGCATCAAGGCGGCCGGACTGCCTGCCCTGCGCTTTCACGACCTCCGCCACACAGCCGGAACCCTGGCCGCCCGGACCGGGGCGACTACCAAGGAACTCATGGCCCGCCTCGGCCATTATGCGGGTGATCCTGTCAAGGCCCAAGCTGCTGTTCGTTCGGAGGCGGGTTGCGGAGCCTCCGCCGGCGTCCACCCTTGCGCTGGGTGGCGGTGTCTTCAGCGACCCCGGCACGCCGGCGCCGATAGGCGGCCTGTCGGCAGCTGGAGGAGCAGAATCGGGGTGGGGAGCCGACGTTCGGGTTGGCGAAGAGACCCTCGACAGCTGTCACGCAGAAGCGCCCGCAGTGGGCACATTCGAATCCCTGTCGCTCAGGAGGGTCAGAAGTGTAACGCAATGTGTGGGTCACGACGCCTCCGTGCCGAGCCGGTCGAGCAGTCCGTCGAAGACGCGCTGGCGTCCGACTTGTCCTTTGGTGGCGGCGTCATCGCGTTGGCGTTGCAGGGTGGGACGGAACTCGATGGTGGTCTGGAAGAAGGTGCACGATTCGCAGATCGACTCGAAGTGGCAGTCGAGGCCGACGGGGCGGGCGCAGTAGCCGTTGCCGAGCATGCGTTGGTGCATCTCTGCTCGGAGGCGGCGCATCTCGGCGCCCTCGGCGTCGGCGGGCAGTTCCCGGGGCTCGTCGTGGTAGAGGGCCTCGACCTTCTCGGCGACGGAGAAGTACTCGTCGGCCACGGTGCGGTTGGCGATGCGGGCATAGACCATGGTCATACGCATCGATCGATGACCGAGAAGGGCGGCTATCGCCTCGAGGCTCATGCCTCGATTGATGGCCTGGGTGGCCAGCGTGTGGCGCAATCGGTGCGGGCTGACATGGCCGATCCCGGCGGTCTGGGCGGCCTTGGCGACGGCCCGGTCGACACGGCCCTGGCCGATCCGCTGGCCGTGCTCGACGAACAGGTAGGGGGTGCGCAGGCTGGCGGGCCGTTCCGCCAGCCAGGTGTCGAGGAGGTCCTTGAGCTGGGGGTGCAGCGGGATGTAGCGGTCCGTTCGGAGCTTGCCGAGCGGGACGTGGAGCCAGTACGCGGAGCCGATCTGGACGACGGAGTCGACGGTGAGGTCCAAGAACTCGCCTTTGCGCAGGCCGGTGCGGGCCAGGACCTCAACGGTCAGGCGCACGAACGGGTCGGGATCAGAGCGGGTGGCTTGGAGGAGCTTGGCGAACGCGCCGTCGTCGAGGAACCGGGGCAGGGGGTCGTCGCGGATCGGCAGGTCGCCGTCGAAGACGAGCACCGAGGCGGGGACGTCGGCGCCGTCCCACTCGGCCAGGCGTTCGAAGCAGGTGCGCAGCCCGCCCAGGTGCTCGGCCAGGCTGGTCTTGGTGAGCATGCCGCCCCGGGCGGAGGGGCGAGCGGCGAGGTGCAGCTTGTAGGCCTCGATGTGGTGGCGGCGCACGTCGCCGACACAGGCGACGTCGGCGGCGTTGGCGGCGGCCCAGCAGGCGAACTCGCGCAGCACGCCCTCGACGCGCACCATGGTCGACGCTCGCAGCGACAGGCGCACCTGGGCGATGTAGCCGGTCAGTGTGGCAGCCAGGCGGGCGGGGACCGACGCCCACTCGGCGGCCCGCTCGGCCGAGTGGTCACGGTTGGTCTTGCGGGGCGCGGCGTCGAGCAGGCCCGAGGTGGAACAGGGTGGTTTGCAAGCCGAACAGCGCTGCGCTCAACGCTTTGGGGCCGTGGCTCTCGGGGCGGTGAACGCCGATGGCGGCCACCAGCGCCTGGCGGCCTTGGTCGATGACGGCCTGCGTCGCCTGCTCGGGTCTCAGACCGGCCAGTGCCGTCATCTTGGCCAACGCAGACCATTGCAGGCGGGTCACGATCCGATCGAAGCCGAGTTCGCCGGAGGTGGCGGTGAAGCGCTCGCAAAACGCCCGATGATGGTTGGCGGCGACCTCACCCAGGTAGGGGCGGCACGCCACCAGGTAGTCCGGGCTCGGCCGGAGCCGCCCCGTCACGATCAGCCAGCCCACCACCCGCCGGTCCTTGAGCGCCAAGCCGCACTGCGCTGCCAGCGGCAACCGGGCCCACCCGTCGACTCCTACCCGGGTGAAGAACATGCGGGCCACCGAGATGACCGGGTGACCGGCAAACATCCCGGCCGCCACCAGATCGGCCCGATAGGCATCGACCAGTTCCTCGACGTCGGGACGTCGCGCTCGTGGCCCGCTCATCGTGGTGCTGCCTCGGCCAGCGGGGCGGTCTGGGCCTCAATTGCCTCCGCCGCTCGCAGGTATTCTTTCTCAAGCCAGTCGTTCGCCAGATGCAGATAGAGGCGCGTCGAGTCGATCGAGGCGTGACCGGCCTGCGCCTGGATGGCCTCCAACGCCATGCCCGCTTCTCGGAGACGGGTGAAGCAGGTGTGGCGCAGCTGGTGACAACTATGACGGCTCAGCTACACAACCTGTACAGAATGGGTAGGCTGGGCCCATGTCTGAGATTGGCGTCACCGAGGCCCGCGACCAGTTCGGCCAGCTCGTCAGCCGAGCGGAGTACAACGAGGAACGGATCGTGCTCACCCGCAACGGAAGGGCAGTGGCGGCTCTGGTACCGATTAAAGTGTTGCGCGACCTGGAGGCTGCCGAGGACGCCGCAGACCTGGAGGCTGCACGCCGAGCGGCCGCCGAAGCGGGCCCAAACGTGTCGCATGCCCAGGTGCTGGCTGATCTCGTCGCCGATGAGGCAGAGCAACGTAGCGCGTGAGCTACTTCGCCCCGAAATAGTCAACCTGAAAATGGCCTCTGAGCTGGTCTTTTAGGTTGGGAGGGTCCACGTGTTGGGGGCCGAATGCGAGCACAATGGCAAAAACCCCTTGTATGAGAAGGGATCGTGCCATCGTGCTTCGCACCACCAATCCTAACCGGACCTTGTGGGAGGCGATCCTGCCGCCGGGCTTCGAGGATCTGCCTGTCGAGCTGGACCGGGTGGACCGCCTGTTGGATGACCCGGTGTTCTTT
>JALYZO010000207.1 GCA_030945745.1 Actinomycetota bacterium | reverse complement strand
AACGGTCGTCTCCCACCGCGCCACGCGGTGACGCGGCGCCGTGTCCGAAGCCGCTGCTGCGTTGCTGGTTGTTGTTGTTGGTGGGGGAGACCTCCCGCCACGGCCTCGAGCTGTACGAGGCGTTGGTGGCCACCGACGTCGGCCTGGTCGATGCCTCCAGGGTGTACCGGGTGCTGCGTTGTCTCGAGGAGGACTCGCTGATGGCGTCGCGGTGGCAGGCGTCGATGCGTCCGGCTCCACAGCGGCGGGTGTATTCACTCACACCGGCAGGGGAGAAAGCCCTTGACGTCTGTGCGGCCGGCGTTGTCGAGCTCCTTCGTGGTCTTCGATGTCGTGAAGGTGCCGATTCGTCGGCCCAGATTGGCGACAGAGCCTGACCCGCTGACGGGGGTCACGTGGGCATGGGTAGCGCGCAACCTGCCTTCGCCTGCCAAGCGACGGGTTCCCGCACCGGCTACTCAGCCGTCCTGGCGGGCGGAGGGCGGATGCACGGGCGCGAGGACCGTCGCCGACAGTAGCCGGACGAATGGAGGTGTGGTCTTGAAAGGCTCCGAGAGGTACAACGACCGGTCTGGACCTGGCGCTCGTGGGCGCTCCGTCCTGTTGGGTGGCGAGCTCGATGTCCTGCGGAGGTGCGACCCGGCGGCGACCACCCCCATCAAACCGACGATCGATCGTCGGGTGGACCGGTTCCTCCGCTGCCATTGACCCGCCTTGTCAGATGCGACTATCGCCTTTTGGCCGAACGAGCAATGATCGTGACATGGCTGACCACATCACTGAGGGCAGCGGATCCGGTCAGGCACGGCCGGGGTTGTCCCCTATGCCCGAACCGCCTGAGGACAGGACCGGGCCGCTGCGTCCGGCGCTCGGCCTGTTGGTGGGAATCGGTGCCATCCTGCCCGTGCTGGTAGGCCCTCGGCTGAGCGTGGCCCGCGATGTCGAGATCGCCGACCACGTCATTCCTGGACTTGTAGTGCTGGCAGTCTCGGCAATCGTGCTGGTGATGGGCCGGCGCAGCCCGATGTCGGAAGTGTCCATGCTTGGTCTCGGCTTGGTCATGGCCCTGGCAGGGCTGTGGATGACTGCCACCCACCTTCCCCTCGTGGTTCAGGCTGTACACGACGAGGCTCCTTGGTGGGCGACTATTTTCCACAGCGCCTCGGCGGTGCTTGTCCTCGCGTTCGCCCTGATGTGGGTGCAAGTCTCGTGGGCCGATGCTCAGTGACCCCGAAGGTTGCCGGTGAGCAATGCCGTGAGCAATGCCACCGGCGTGCCAGTCGGCTCATCGGGCTGAGAGCGCGAACCACCGCGCCTTTCCTGGGGTTTCGTTCATCGACGTCCTGGGTGCCGCAGTCGTCGTTGTCTCCGCCGCCAGTAGCCAGTGATCGGACTACCGTCCACGCTCGACTCCTCGTCCAAGCGTTCGCCACCGGCGCCAGCGCCGGTCACGGGAGATAGCGGTGACGAAGGATACGGCGTGGGCCCGCTGCGAGGAGAGCTCCGCCCTCGGGGTCACCTATGAACATCGCGTCGCCTTCTGGTCCGGGGTAACCGCTGTCATTGCCGGGACGCTCATGCAGCTCCCGATGTTCTTCGGGGCCAAGGACGCGGGGTATCGGCTGCGAGGGATGCACTACGACGCCACCATGATCGTTGGGATGGCCCTGATCCTGGTCGGCACCGTGGTCACCGGCTACGGCCTGTTTCCCCGGTTCTCCGACGTCACCCAAGACGCGGTGTCGCGGATCAGGGTCACCGCCCTCGACGACGCCCCCATCACCAGATCCCACGTGGGGCTGATCTTCGTGATGGCCGCCGCCATCACGATCGACGTCATGAAGCCCACCACCCTGGCCTTCGTCGCCCCCGGCGCCGCTGCCGAGTACGGCCTGCGATCGCCATTGAACCCGCACGCCGCCGGTTTGCCGATCGCTCTGTACCCCCTGGCCGGCATCTCCGGGACCGTGGCCGGATCGTTCGGGTGGGGTTGGCTGGGCGACAGGGTGGGGCGGCGAGCGTCGATCTTGCTCGCTGCGGTGATGTTCATCTCCACGTCTACCTGTGGGGCCATGCCCACCTACCCGGTCAACCTGGTGATGTGCTTCCTGATGGGCCTCGGTGTCGGAGGCATGCTCCCCATCATCTTCTCCCTGGTTTCTGAGACGATCCCGGCCCGCCACCGGGGCTGGTTGATCGTGCTCATCGGCGGCGACGTGGCCGGCGCCTACATCATCATGAGCTGGCTGGCCTCGACCGTCGGCGCACCCGACCGCTACGGCTGGCGGGTGCTGTGGCTGGTGGGCATCCCCGTCAGCGTGGTCCTGGTGGCCCTCAACCGGTGGATTCCCGAGTCACCACGCTTTCTGCTCCAGCACGGTCGAGA
>JALYZO010000204.1 GCA_030945745.1 Actinomycetota bacterium | reverse complement strand
AAGGTGGTTCTCGTCGGGGAAGCCGTCCACGAAGCCGACCGGGGCCATCCCGTACTCCGGATGATCGAGCAGGACCCGGGCTATATCGCAACCGAGGACCCCGGAGCCAACGATGAGGGTCGGCTCCGTCGCTGTCGTGCGCGCCCGACCGAAGCGTCGCAAGCGATAGGAGACAAGGCGTCCGACGAGGACAAAACCCGTAGCCACCGGTACGTCGTGGAGGAGGTCGACTGCGGTCGGCGTGTGCGTCCACGCCAAGACCAGCATGGGGCAAGCCAACGCACCGAGGAGGGGCACCAGATCGGCCTGCACACTCGGGGCGATGCGCGGACGGTAAGAGCCAAGCAGAGCCAACCACGCCGGCACCAGGACGAGGTAGGTGAGGGTGGCATAATCCAGTCGGTCGACCAGCAGGATGCCGCCGAGGATGGCGAGAATGTCAACGGCGAGGATGACGCCCGCTGAACGCAGGAACCGCCACACCAAGCCCGCCTTGTTGACCCGTCCGACCCGGAGCTCGGCCAGCATGTTGTCATCCGCGAAGGGAGTGATAGGAGAAGGGCGGGCAACCGCTTGCTCACTGGCCCCCTCTGAGGGACGTGCCTGAACGGACTTCGGCGGATCAGTTGCAGCAGATATTGGAACTCACCTCCCGTAACCCGACGCGGAGCGTGGTCGATCAGGCTCGAAGTGTAGACGTGGAGAGTCCGATATAACAGCCGAAACCGGTACAGATTGCGTGGCGCTGATGTCGAGCGGAGAGCGTCCTGGGTGACTCAAGCGCATCGAGGGCCCACAAGGCCGGACCCTGGTCTCATCGGAGAGCAACCCTTAGGGTCCGTGTATGTATTACGCGCGCGATGTAGGCTTTTGGGGTGGAACTCAGCGAGGAGGGTCTGGCACGGTTCTTCTCGCTGACGTCGCCGTTCCTCGATGAGCGCCAGCGTCGGCTGGTGGCAGCGTCGGCGGTTGCGGTTATGGGGCGGGGCGGCCAAGCTCGGGTGGCTGAAGCGGCGGGCGTGAGCCGCAACACGTTGATCGACGGTGCCAGGGACTTGGCGGAGGGGCCGGTGCTCGGCGAGCGGGTTCGTCGGCCGGGGGCTGGTGCCAAACGCCGCGTCGATGAGGACCCGGGCCTGTTGGCGAGCCTGGAGGCTCTGGTCGATCCCGACAGTCGCGGCGACCCGATGAGGCCCCTGCGTTGGACGTTGAAATCGACCCGGGTGTTGGCCCGCGAGCTGACCCGTCTCGGCCATCGCGTCGGGGAACATTTGGTCGGCGAATTGTTGCACCAGCTGGGCTACAGCTTGCAAGCCAACGCCAAGGTGACCGAGGGCAAGCAGCATCCCGACCGCGACCGCCAGTTCCGCTACATCAACGACCAAGCAGCCCAGCATCTCGGCGCGGGCCAGCCGGTGATCAGCATTGACTGCAAGAAGAAAGAGAACGTCGGCGACTACAAAAACGGGGGCGCGGAGTGGGAACCGGCCGGGCACCCCACCCGTGTCGACGTCCATGACTTCCCTGGCGACCTCGGCAAAGCGATCCCCTACGGAATCCTTGACATCGAAGCGAACGAGGGGTGGGTAAACGTCGGTGACGACCACGATACCCCGGCGTTCGCGGTGGCCAGCGTGGCCCGCTGGTGGGAACGCATGGGAGCTGCCCGCTATCCCGACGCCACCGCCCTGTTGATCACCGCGGATGCCGGCGGGTCCAACGCATATCGCTCCCGGGTGTTCAAGACCGAACTGGCCAAGCTTGCCGCGACGATCGGCCTGATCATCACCGTGTGCCACATGCCGCCAGGAACCTCGAAGTGGAACAAAATCGAGCACCGCATGTTCAGCTTCATCACCATGAACTGGCGGGCCAGGCCCCTCACCACCTACCGCACCGTTATCGAGCTCATCGCGGCAACGACGACCAAGACCGGGCTGCGGATCGAAGCCGACCTCGACGACCGCTCCTACCCGACCGGCGTCAAAGTCACCGACAAGGAACTGGCCGCCATCCCCATGCGCCGCCACGACTGGCAACCAGCATGGAATTACACGATCGCACCCCCATAACCGCTCAACTAATTGCAACACGGGCACTAACGCCGATTCTCGCGTTGGGGGTTGGTCCGCGCCGGGGTGATGGTTGACTGTCGATCCGAGCTGAGGATCCCTTGCGGTTGTAGGGGTAAACAGCGTTGCGATCTCGAAGCCTTTGCTCAGGAGTGGGGCCGATCTCGCTGTGCAGTCGGGGCCCGTCGGCGGAGTGAAGGCCGGAATGTGCGGCAGGGGCGGTCAACAGAAGGCCTATGAATCACCGTCGTGTAAGTCATATCGGCGAGGGTGCTTGACTTGGTCCGGCAGGTCTGGTGAAGTAGCAGCATGGGTCGTACAGCGAAATCGACCCCAACCAAGGGGCAAGCGGCTCGTCCTGGCGGGGAGTTCTTCGCCCACCCGACCGGACCCAACCACCGCCGCTACGAGGCGTTGCGGGCCTACTTGGGAAGGGGTCAGGGCCGAAGAAGCGGCAGCGAGGGCCGGCTACTCGCCCGCCACCTTGCGCTCAGCGGTCCGAGATTTCCGTTCCGGCAAGACCGGGTTCTTCGTCAACCCGCGGCCCGGGCCGACCCGGGCGCCGGCCAAGAACGCGGCGCGGGATCGGATCATCGAGCTGCGCCGGGCCGGTCACTCGGCGACCGAGATCACCGAGGCGCTGGCCGGCACACCGACACCGCTGAATCGCACCGGGGTGGCCGAGGTGCTCACCGAGGCCGGCTTCGGTCGACTCCCGGTGCGACCGCCAGGCGAACGTGGCGCCCCCTACCGCGACCATCCCCGCCGGGCCGGCCTGATCGATTTCGCCTCGGCCGCGCCGGCCGGCGAGACCAAGGTGGCCGGGCTGCTCCTCGCCGTCCCCGAACTGGTCGCCTTGGACCTGCCTGGGATCGTCGCCGCTGCCGGCTACCCCGGGACCTCGGTCATACCGGCCATCAACTACCTGCTCTCGCTGCTTGCGCTCAAGCTGGTCGGGCTCCGACGGGTCTCCCACGTCGACGACCTGGCCGCCGATGTCGGCGCCGGGCTGTTCGCCGGGCTGGTCGCCCTGCCCAAGGCCACCGCGCTCACCACCTACTCCTACCGGCTCGACCACGCCCGCCAAACCGCCCTGCTCGTCGCCCTCGGCAAAGCCATGCTCGCCGCCGATCTGGTCACCGACGGCGGCGGCGACATCGACTTGGACTTCCACGCCATCATGCACTGGGGCGACGACGTCGCCTTGGAGAAGCACTACGTGCCCCGCCGAAGCCAACGCACCCGAAGTGTGCTGAGCTTCTTCGCTCAAGACGGGGCCAGCCAGACCCTCATCTACGCCAACGCGGATCTGACCAAGGCCACCCAAGCGAACGAGGTTCTCGTCTTCGCCGACCACTGGCGGTCCCTGACCGGCGCCTGGCCCGTCCGCTTGGTCATGGACCAAAAGGTCACCACCCAGCCGGTCCTCGGCGAGCTCGACGCCCGCGGCATCACCTTCGTCACCTTGCGCATGCGCTCTGTGGCCCTCCAGCGCCACATCGCAGCGGTGCCCGCCAACGCATGGCGCACCGTTGCCCTCGACCGCGACGGCGCCTACCGACGCCCCAAGGTCATCGATGAGGAGACCGCCCTGTCCGCCTATCCCGGCACCGTCCGCCAACTCATCGTCACCGGCCTCGGCCGAGAAGCCCCCACCGTGATCATCACCAACGACCGGGCGGCGACCGCCAAACAGATCATCGAGCGCTACGCCCGACGCATGAACATCGAACAACGCCTGGCCGAATCGATCCGCTCGTTCCACGTCGACGCCCTCGCCGGCTCGGTGCCCCTCAACATCGACCTCGACGTCGCCCTCTCCGTGCTCGCCGGCGCCGTGTGCGCCTCGCTACGCCGCCGTCTCACCGGCTACCACCACGCCACCCCCGACACCCTGCAGCGCCGGTTCCTCTCCACCGGAGGCCACATCATCAACCAAGGCGCCACCACCGTCGTCCGGCTCAAACGGCGCACCTACTCCCCAGTGCTGCGCCAAGCCGACATCCCCCAAGTCGCCGTCCCCTGGTGGCAAGGACGCACCCTCCGCTTCGAGTTCGACTGACAAGGGTCGAATACGCTGCGCGAGAATCGGCGCTAATCCTGACCCGTGCATCTCCCGGCGCTGGCGTCGGTGTCGCCAGCCGCTAGGATGGCGCCGTTGCACCTTGACATGGGGGTGATCGGCTTCGACTTTGGTTGTTGCGTCGGGAGAAGCGAGCCGTGGTCTCCGGAACCACGCTAAAGAGCCGGAAACCAATAAACAAACGCCGAGCCTCAGCTCGCAC
>JALYZO010000180.1 GCA_030945745.1 Actinomycetota bacterium | reverse complement strand
CCCCCCCCCCCCCCCCCCCCCCCGGCTTCGCCCACTTCTGCCGGCCCGGAAGCCTCCACTCCGCCCTGGGTGCCTCCGCCGGTTACACCTGTGTTCCCGGCACAGGCTTCTCTTGTCCTGACGGGGTCGCGGAGATCATCATTGCCAGTCCCTCGTGCGCAGCCAGCTACGAGAACGAGGCGTCCAACTCGCACTGGAACTTCGCAAGAGCTGGCGTCATCAGGCCAGGAGCGGTCCAGGACGGCAGGACTTGGGATCCATTCGGCACCTGCCCGCCGTCCTGAGCTACCACCGGAGACTCATCTGTCTGTCGGGCTCAAGCCCTCCCCCGGTGGTTGCGTCGGCGACTTTGGACCATGAGGACCGCTGTTCCGGCCAAGACCAGGAACAGCGCCATCTCGACGAGGGGCCGCACCTCGACGCCGGTGCCAGCTAGCTGTCCGTTCGTTCCTCCGATCAAGGTGGCGCCCCCGCCCCCTGAAAGCCCGCTGCCCGAGGGGCCGCCGGTTGACGTGCCGCTACTCCCCGAGGCAGCGACGTTGGCCACCGGAGCAGTGGTCGTTGTGGTCGCGGCAGCGGTGGTTGTGGTCCGAGGGATGGTGGTCGTGGTCCGAGGGATGGTGGTCGTGGTCCGAGGCACGGTGGTGGTTGTGCTGACCGGGGCTGTGGTGGTGGTCCGAGGCACCGTGGTCGTGGAGCTGGGAATGGTGGTCGTGGACGCAGGCACCGAGGTTGTCGAGCCGGGGACCGTGGTGGTGGTTGGCGGAGTCGTGACGCATCCCGAATTGGTGAAGACGTTGCTGTCAAGTGTCACTGACCCGGTTTCGGCAAGAGCCCGGCCGTCGACCATCGCGCCGGTGTTGAGGGTGATCGATGCTGAGGCGAGAATGTTGCCTACAAAGGCTGTGTTGGTTCCGAGGGTGGCCGACGAGCTCACCTGCCAGAAGACGTTGCACGCTTGGGCGCCGCCAGTCAGCAGCACTGAGCTGTTGGAGCCAGTGATGAGGGTGCTCCCGGCTTGGAAGATGAACACTGAGTCGGGCCCACCGTTGAGGGTCAGCGCCAGTGGTCCGTTGACAGCGATCCCGCTGGTGGCCGTGTAGACGCCCTGGGTCAACGTCTTGCCACTCAGGTCGACACCGGTGACGTCATTTGTGGACGGTGCGGACGCAGCCTGGTTATAGGCGGTCGTGAGGTCGGACTGGGCGGACATGGCGACCGCGTCAGCTGCGTGCTCTGTCCCAAGGACCGTGCCAGGAGGAAAGCCCGTGATCGCAGGGTTCGGGTAGGTGTCCAGATCCCGGTTGAGGACGCTTGGCCCGGTGTTGGTGACCCCGGCGCCGGCGAGAACTGATGCGGCGGCCGTGGTCCCGAGATTTATCGTCGTCGGTGTCGCAGCACCAGCCCTTTCGGTCATCACTCCGACAAGAGCAAGGGCGGGCACCAGCAGCAACGCTCCAAGGACGGAACCCTTGCGGGACATGCCAGAAGCGGGCCTTTCCGAAGAATCTGATGAACAGAGCGTTCGGGTTCCCACGGGGAACCGCCGATCTTCCCCCGTTGAGCGGGAGCGCAATAGCCCGCCTTGGGCTGATTGAGAGCATAGCCCAGTCTGTGACGCTCCGCGGCCAGTCGAGCGCAGAAAGTGGTGAAATGTTGAGTCGGAAACGAAGGACCAGCAGGCTCGGCTGGTGATCGCCGAGCGACCGAGGCCATCAGCTCCTCCGCCACTCTCACCTCCGGATCGTGGATCGCCGCTGAAGACGGCGCGTGTCAACATCGAACAAGGCGACCTACTCGCGCTTGGCCGCAGGGTGGCCGAGGCGCAGCGCGGCTCCGTAGTCGGCCGCTCCGGCGCACAGGACCCGCACCTGGGGGTGTTGACGAGCCAGCGACCGAGCCACCCACGAGGTCCGTCCGTGGAGCGTTCTCAATGACGAGAACCTCGAAGGTTTCCCCGCCGTCGGCGAGGTCTTCGATCGCACGTTCACCGTGCAGGTGGCCGGGGGCTACTCGTGGCTGGTTTTTGGCATGTGGCAGCAAATTTGTCGGCCCCGGCGGAAGCCCCTTGCCGAGTTCCAGGGACTGCAACCACGACCACGGGCCGGAGCCTGTCAGCCGGTCTTGACGATCTCCGCCATCCTCTCGCCGGCCTCGGTGGGGTTGAGGACCACGTGGGCGCCGGCGGCCGCGAGGGCGTCCATCTTGGCCTGGGCGGTGCCCTTGTTCCCCGACACGATGGCGCCGGCGTGGCCCATCTTCTTGCCGGGGGGAGCGGTGACGCCGGCGATGTAGGCGACCACGGGCTTGGTGACGGACGCGGCGATGAAGTCGGCCGCCTTCTCCTCCTCGACGCCCCCGATCTCGCCCATCATGATGACCGCCAGGGTCTCGGGGTCGGCTTGGAAGGCGGACAGGCAGTCGATGAAGTTGGTACCGGGCACGGGGTCACCGCCGATCCCCACGCAGGTGGTGACGCCGATGCTCATCTGCTTCAGCTCGTAGAGGGCCTGGTAGGTCAGGGTCCCGGAGCGGCTGACGATGCCCACCGGCCCTCCGGGAAGGGCGATCTCGCCGGCAGTGATCCCGATGTTGCACTTGCCGGGGCTGATGATGCCCGGGCAGTTGGGGCCCAGGAGCCGGGTGGAGGGGTACTGGTCGATCAGGGTGTTGTACACCCGGGCCTCGTCATGGGCCGGGATGCCCTCGGTGATGCAGACCACGAAGCCGATGCCGGCGCCGGCCGCCTCGAGTATCGCTGCGGCTGCCGCCTTGGGCGGCACGGACACGAAGCTCGCATTGGCCCCGGTCGCCTCCCGGGCCTCGGCCACCGTGTCGAAGATCGGTATCCCCTCGACGTCCGCGCCGCCCTTGCCCGGCGTCACCCCGGCGACCACATGGGTGCCGTACGCCTTGTTGCGCAGACCGTGGAACCGGCCCTGCCCGCCGGTCAGGCCCTGGACCACAACCTTGGTGGTCTCGTCGACGAAGATGCTCATGACGGTCCTCCCGGCCCGCCGGAACCGGCGAGCTCCACGACCTTGCGGGCCGCCTCCAACATGGTGGGTGCCGAGATGACGCTGTCGGACTCAACGGTCCTGAGGATGTCCCGGCCCTCTTCGGCATTGGTCCCGTCCAGGCGGATGACCATGGGTGCGTTGATCTCCACCCGCTCCAGCGCCGCCTTGATTCCCCTGGCCACCTCCTCGCCGCGGGTGATGCCCCCGAAGATGTTGACGAAGATGGCGCGGACATTCCCATCGCTGTTGATCACCTCGAGAGCGTCGGTCATCACCTGGGCATTGGCGCCGCCACCGATGTCCAAGAAGTTGGCGGGGCTCCCGCCGACCTGGTTCACGACGTCGCAGGTGCTCATGGCCAGTCCGGCCCCGTTGGCGATGATCCCGACGAAGCCGTCGAGACCCACGTACTGCAGGCCCTTGGAACGCGCCAGGCGCTCGCGCTCGTCGAACTCGTCGATGTCACGGAAGGCTTCCCACTCCGGATGGCGGTAGGAGGCGTTGTCGTCGAGGGTGACCTTGGCGTCGAGGGCGTGGACCCTACCGTCAGGGGTGAGGATCAAAGGGTTGATCTCGACCAGGTCGGCATCGCCTTCGACGTAGCAGCGGTACAGGTTCAGCAGGATCCCGATGGCGCCGTCATGGGCCTCCGGGTCCAGACCGGCATCGACGACCAGGGAGCGGGCCTGCGCCTCGGTGAACCCGATCGCCGGGTCGATGGACAGTCGGGCAACGGCATCAGGGTCCTCGTCGGCGACGGTCTCGATGTCGACCCCGCCCCGAGCGGAGACCATGCCCACGTACTGCTTGGCGGCCCGGTCGAGCGTGAAGCTGGCGTAGTACTCCCTGGCGATGTCGGAGGCGTGCTCGATCCACAGGCGCTGCACGACATGACCCTTGATGTCCAAGCCCAGGATGTTGCCGGCGTGGGTCCGGACCTCGTCGACGTTGGTGGCCACCTTCACGCCGCCGGCCTTGCCTCGACCGCCCACCTGGACCTGGGCCTTGACCACCACGGGGTACCCCGTCGCTTCGGCCACGGCGACGGCCTGGTCAACGGTGTCGGCCGTGCCGCCCGGTGACACCGGGATGCCGAAGCGGGCAAAGTACTGCTTGCCCTGGTACTCGAACAGATCCACGATTGCTCCTCGTTGGGAAGGGAGGGAGGGGGAGCGGTCAGGCTCAGGCGGCCCCGGCGCTCTCCCGGGCATCGAGCGCCTCCTCCAACCAGTCGGTGATGGTGGCCAGCGGAGCCCCGGGGGTGAAGACGCGAGCGACGCCGAGACGCCCCAGCTCGGCCACATCCGCCTCGGGGATGATGCCGCCACCGAAGACCAGGACGTCGCCGGCGCCACCCGCCCCGAGCTGTTCGAGCACCTTGGGGAACAGCGTCATGTGGGCGCCGGAGAGAATCGACAGCCCCACGGCGTCGGCATCCTCTTGGAGCACGGCCTCAACGATCTGGGTGGGCGTCTGGTGCAACCCGGTGTAGATCACCTCGAAGCCGGCCTCTCGCAGGGCTCGGGCAATGACCCGGGCACCCCGGTCATGACCGTCGAGACCCGGCTTGGCCACGACCACTCGGTACCGACGTCGCATCGCCTGGAGATACTACGCACGATGTCCTGGCCAGGCCCATCCGGTCTGCCGGCGGGGATGCCACCATCGGGCGACCTCACGCCGCTAGCGTTGGTTGACGCGGTGCATCGCAAGATCCCGCCAGGAAATGGGCTCGTCAGTCTCCAAGGTTCCCCCGGTGGCTGACGACCACCACCGCCCCGGGCGGGGGCGTCCGCACAACCCTGACCGCCGAGCGCCGAGAGTGACCGTGAGCGATCCCAACCGACCACGACGATCGAACGACGGGCAACCGCCTGACGCCTGGGGAGCGGCTGCGGGCGGCTCCTCGGAGGGCGAGTCGCCGAAGATCGCCCGATCAGGCCGGCACTTCTCCTCCACCCATGCCCCCACGCCGGGTTCCTCGAGCTCGACCGACCGCCGCGGTTCGCGGGTCGCTCCCGTTCGGTTCCGACCCGGCCGGCGCCGGCGCTGGCCCCGCCGGATCCTCATCAGCGTCAACATGCTCGCCGCCGTGTCCGTCATCGGCATCGCCAGCGCCTACGGGTACATCAACGTGCAGCTGGGTCGGATCAAGACCGCCCACATCTCCGCGCTCGCCAAGAAGGGTTCCGGCAAGCCGTTCACCATGCTCATCGTGGGCAGCGACACTCGGGCGCTCGCTGACGGCAAGGCGTTCGGCGCCAGCTCGGCCCCCGCCGGGCAGCGCTCCGACACGATCATGTTGGCTCGCGTCGTCCCCTCCGAACGCCAGATCACCTTGATGTCCGTCCCCCGAGACCTCTATGTCCCGGTTCAGGGCATGGGCCAGACCCGCATCAACTCGGCGTTCAACGCGGGGCCAAACCTGCTCGTCCAGACCATCGAGAACGACCTGGGCATCCCCATCAACCACTACGTGGAGGTCAACTTCGACTCGTTCCGCCAGGTGACCGATGCCATCGGCGGCGTGCGCTTCTGGGTCCCCACTGCTGTCCGGGACCCTTTGGCCGGCCTGTTCATCCACCAGGCAGGCTGCATTCCCCTCACCGGAGATCAAGCCCTCGCCTTCGTCCGCTCCCGTCACTACGAGTACTACCACAATGGCGAGTTCCGCCCCGAAGCAGCCAGTGACCTGGCCCGGATCCAACGCCAGCAGGCGTTCGTCAAGCGGATGGTCGACAAGGCGCAGGGCCAGTTCACCAACCCCTTGGCACTCAACAGCATCGTCAGCGGCGTCACCAAGAACCTGACGGTCGACAGCAACTTCTCGACCAGCCTCATCCTCTCCCTGGCCAGGACGTTTCGAGGGATCAGCTCGACGGGCATCCCCACCGCCACGCTGCCGACCATGCCCCAGACCATCAACGGGGCCGACGTGCTGACCTTGGCGCAGCCCGAGGCCCAGACCAACATTGCCGCCTTCAATCAGCTCGGGACCCCGGCGGCGCCCTCTTCCACCACGTCTGCGGCGCCGACCAGCTCGTCCACCTCCGCTCCGGCCGCTGCTCCCAGCCCGTCGTCGGTCAGCGTCGAGGTGGTCAACGGCAGCGGGGTCAACGGTCAGGCCGGGCAAGCCACCGCGGCGTTGACCGGCGCCGGCTACAAGGCCACCACCAATGCCTCGTCGCGTGCCTATGGGGGCGCCGCCAGCCAGATCCGCTACGCACCGGACGCGCTGGCCTCGGCTCAGCTCCTGGCCAGCAAGCTGGCCGGCGGGGCCACCCTGGCGGCGGACCCTGCGTTGAGCTCGACGAGCTACAACCTGGAGCTCATCACCGGTACCGGCTACTCCGGTCTGGCCAAGGCGGGGGCGGCCACGACCGCCCCTTCCGCTGCGGCCCAGACCACCACCACGGCGCCGCCGGCCCGGGGCACGTCGTCGAGCACCTATGTCTTGCCGGGCACCCCCCCGGGCCAGCTCCCCCCGGCCGACTGCACCCCCTGATCCCCCGTCGGGGCGGGCAAGTGTTGGTCGGCCGGGCAAGGAGTTCCACAGCGGCCCCTCAGGCCCGTTTGATCGGCGCCATGGACAGGATGAGCTGCTTGTCGCCCACGCCGCGGAAGCGCACGGTGGCCTGAGCGCTCGACCCGACCCCTCGCAACTCGGTGACGATGCCCTCGCCCCACTTGGCGTGGACGACGGTCTCCCCGGTCCGCAGCCCGAGGTCCTCCGCCCCGCTGCTCGATGCCGTGGCCCGCCGCCCACGACGGAGCGCTGACTCCACGATCTCGTCGCGCCCTATCCGGCCAGACCACCGGCCACCTCCGGTGACGCTGGCCCGCACCGCCTGATGACCACCCTCGGCGGTACGGATCAGGTGGTCGGGGATCTCCCTCAGGAAGCGGCTGGGAGGGTTGTACTGGGTCTGGCCCCACAGGCTCCGGCACCAGGCATGGGACAGGTAGAGCCGTTCCCGGGCCCGGGTGATGCCCACATAGGCAAGTCGGCGTTCCTCTTCAAGCTCGTCGGGTTCCGCCAGGGAGCGCAGGTGGGGAAACACCCCATCCTCCAGACCGACCAGGAACACGACCGGGAACTCGAGCCCTTTGGCGGTGTGGAGGGTCATCAGCACCACCTTCGAGTCGTCCCCGTCGAGCTCGTCGGCGTCGGCCACCAGACTGACCTGCTGCAAGAAGCTGTCGAGATCATCGCTGTCGCGGGCGGCGCCCAGCAGCTCTTCCATGTTGTCGATCCGCCCGGCGCCCTCCACGGAATGCTCCGCGGCGCTCTCCCCCAGATGGTCCGTTCTCTCCAGGAGGACCTCCACCAGTGCGGCCGGGCCCCGCCGGGCGCCCGCCCCGTCGGCGTCGGCGTCGTCACCCGCCTCGGCATCATCACCCGCCTCGGCATCATCACCGGCGGTGGCGTCGTCACCGGGCTCAGCGTCGGCCGGCTCATCCCGCAGGGCCCGGAGGTCATCGAGCAACCGTAGGAGCTCGGCTATCCCGCTCAGCGCCCGGCCCGACACCCCGGCATCCCCGGCGCGGGCGAGCGCCTCCCCGAAGCCGACGTGATGGTCCCGAGCCCAGCGTTCGACCCGCTCGACACTCGTGTCGCCAACCCCCCGCTTGGGAACGTTGGCGATCCGCCGCAGCGACACCTCGTCCGCCGGGTTGGTCACGACGCGCAGGTAGGCCAGAAGATCCTTGATCTCCCGGCGGTCGTAGAAGCGGGTGCCCCCGACGACCTTGTAGGGGATGCCCCTGCGCACCAGTTCCTCCTCGATGGCCCGGCTCTGGGCGTTCGTGCGGTAGAAGACAGCCACGTCCCCCCAGGCGTAGGTCCGGCCGTCACCGTCCACCCCGCGGCTCGTCCCGTGCAGACGGTCGACCTCCCCGGCCAGCCACGAACCCTCGTCGTGCTCGTCTTCAGCGTGGTAGCGGACGATGATCTCCCCGTTGCCCGCCTGGGTCCACAGGGCCTTGGGCTTGCGCTGGAGGTTGTTGGTGATCACCCCGTTTGCCGCGTCCAGGACGGTCTGGCTGGAGCGGTAGTTCTGTTCGAGGACCACCACGGTGGCGTCGGGGTATGCCTCCTCAAACTGCAAGATGTTGCGGATGTCGGCACCGCGGAACCGGTAGATGGAGTTGTGGACCAAAAGACCGCCGGCGAGGTACGTGTGGATGGGGTCGACCTGGAGGTCGTAGACGGGACCGCCGTAGTCCCCCGAGGTGAGGGACTCGACCTCGGCCTCGACCAGACGATCCTCGTCGGCCACCAGCATGCGCATGCCGGGACGGAGATGGGCGAACGGAACGAAGTCGTAGATCTGACCCTCGATGCACGCGAGGTGTCGGACGCCCAGGCCGGCCGCCGACGCCACCCGGTGCGCCAAGGCCACCGCCTTGTCGTAGTCCCGGCGGCTGGTCTCGAAGCTGCCCGTGCCCCGCTTGGACCCTGAGCGGGCAGCGAAGCCGGCATCCTCCAAACGGCTCGAGAGCTCCGGACCGCTCGTCGAGCTCTGCACCCTGTGGTAGCTGACCCGACCTCGGCAGTCGGCGAACATCGTCAGGCTGAGGCATTGCCCGCTCTGACCGTTTTGCGGACGGTGGTGGGGAAACGCCGGATGGAGGTCGAAGTCGTCCATGAGCGTCTTGGCGGCGGTATCGGTGTCCAGCGCGGCAAAGAGACGAGCCACGTCCGTTTCGCCCAGGACCGGACTCCGGCCGAGTCCGTGAAAGCACGCCGTCGGCAGCCCGTAGCGCGCCGCCAGCAATGCCTCCCAGTAAGCGGCCTCGGATCGGGAATCGCACTGGCGCACGACCCAAGCGGCGTCCGCTTGCTCCTGATGCACTCGCACGTGCAGTCCCAGGTCATCGACGCCCTGTCGGCTTGTTCGCACGCTCTTGGTCAGACCGACACGCCAGCCTCGGTCACCCCGGTGCATCAGGTAGACGATCCACCGGTCGGCGACGAGGACCTGGCGCGCCAGGACCATGTGGTGCGGGGTTGCAGACAGGACCCTCCCCGCAACCCCGGCGGTGTAGAGCCGGCCGGCGTAGGTGCCTCGCTTGACGGCGGTGACCGTACCCACCGCCGTCGAAGCACGACCCGCGGTGCCGAGCACCTGGTCTCCCACGGCCAGCTCCTCGATGGCACGCTGTCGGCCGGGCGTGGCGATGAGCGTCCCCGGAGGCAGGCACTGATCGCTGTCGCCCACCACGGTCACGTTGCGGTGATCGGCGCCCAGCAGGAGGATCAGCTCGTTCTGGGCCCGGTTGGTGTCCTGGTACTCGTCGACCAGCACGTGGGCGAAGCGGTGCTGATACCAGCTCAGCAGGTCGGGGAAGGCCTGGAGCAGGTTGACGGTGACGACCAGCAGGTCGTCGAAGTCCATGGCCGAGGCGGCCAGCAGGCGCTGCTGGTACTCCCGGTACACCTCGGCGATCTTTCGCTCGAAGATGCCCCGGGCCCCGGTGGCGTAGGTCTCGAAGTCGATCAGCTCGTTCTTGGCGGCGGATATGGTGGCGTGCACCTGACGGGGCGGGAACTTCTTGGCGTCAAGTCCGAGGTCCCGCACCACATAGCCGGTCAGGCGGACGGCGTCGGCCTGGTCGTAGATGCTGAACGACGACTTGTAGCCCAGCCGGCTGGCGTCACGACGGAGGATCCGGGCACACGCCGAGTGGAACGTCGACACCCACATCCGCCGGGCCACCGGGCCCACCAACGCCGCGACCCGCTGGCGCATCTCGTCGGCGGCCTTGTTGGTGAAGGTGATGGCCAGGATCTCGAAAGGGGAAACCCCCTGCTCGGCGATGAGCCAGGCGATGCGATGGGTCAGCACTCGGGTTTTGCCCGATCCGGCCCCGGCCACGATCAGCAGCGGTCCGCCGGGGTGGGTGACGGCCTCGGCCTGGATGGGGTTGAGCCCGACCACCAGGTCGCCCGAGCTACGGGATGTGGGATCGCTCGGCAACTGGGGCTCGGATGACATCTCTCCCCAAGGTACCGGGTGCCTGCGATCGCCCTTCCTCCCTCAGTGACCCATGCCGATCCCCTGCGACCGCTGCAAGGCCTTGCCCTCCGTCTGCAGCGACGGAGCGACCATCACCTCGGCCTTCTGGAACTCTTTGACCGTCTCGTAGCCGCACGTGGCCATCGACGTCCGCAGAGCGCCGAAGAGATTGAGCCGGCCGTCGTTCTCGTGTGCCGGTCCCACCAGGATCTCGGCCAGCGTGCCACGGGTCGTCGTCTGCACGCGAGCGCCGCGAGGAAGGGTGGGATGGAACGTCGCCATGCCCCAGTGGTAGCCCCGGCCGGGAGACTCCCGGGCGGCAGCCAGCGGCGATCCGATCATGACGGCGTCGGCGCCGCAGACGATGGCCTTGGCGACGTCCCCGCCGGTCGCCATCCCCCCGTCGGCGATGACCTGCACGTAGACGCCGGTCTCGTCGAGGTGCTCGGCGCGGGCGGCACGGGCATCGGCGATGGCCGTGGCCTGGGGGACGCCCAGGCCGAGGACGCCCCGGGTGGTGCAGGCCTGGCCCGGCCCGACACCGACGAGGATGCCGCACGCACCGGTTCGCATCAGGTGCAGGGCCGCTTGGTAGGAGGCACAGCCCCCGACGATGACCGGGATGTCGAGCTCGCGGATGAACCGCTTCAGGTTGAGCGGCTCGCTTCCCTTCGAAACGTGCTCGGCGGAGACCACGGTCCCCTGGATGACGAACAGGTCGAGCTCGGCGGCCACCAGGGCATCGGCGTAGCGGGCCGTGCGCTGCGGGGTCAGCGACGCGCAGGCGACGACCCCGGCGTCTTTGATCTCGGCGATGCGCCGGGTGATCAGCTCGGGCTTGATGGGTTCGGCATAGATCTGCTGCATCCGGGCGGTGGCCTTGTCGGCATCGAGGTGGGCGATCTCGTCGAGGAGGGAGTCGGGATCCTCATACCGGGTCCACATCCCCTCGAGGTTGAGCACGCCAACCCCACCGAGGCGTCCCAGAGCGATGGCCGTGGCCGGGCTGACCACGCCGTCCATCGCCGCCCCCATCAACGGCAGCTCGAAACGGTAGGCGTCGATCTCCCAGGAGATGTCGACATCCTCAGGATCACGGGTCCGGCGGCTGGGGACGATGGCGATGTCGTCGAGGCTGTACGCCCGGCGTCCGGACTTGCCCCGTCCGATCTCGATCTCCGGCATCAGGCTGTGCTGTCCATCAGGCTGTGCTGTCCATCAGGCTGTGTGCTGTCCGTCAGTCCGTGCCGTTGGGCCGCGGTGCCCAGCCTGAGCCCCGGCGATCACCTGGCGCCTGCCCACCGGCCGGTGACGATCCCTGCCACGGTCCGGGCGGGGGTGGCCACCCGGGTTCACCCGGCCGGGGCTCGGCCTGGCCGGGCTGGGGGCCCGACGCCGTCGGCGGGTCGTATCCCGGTGGCGGTGGGTAGGCGGCCGTGGGGGCGCCGGTCGGGGGACCGTGTTCGGGCCCTGAGGCCTGGCTGGCGGTGGCCGCCGGGGTCACCGGTGCCGGGTAGGACGGAGCAGGGCGGTATGGCGCCACCGGTTCCTGCGGCGCCGGTTGGGCGGCCGGGACAGGCTCAGGGCGTCGTTGCGGGCGGGGCGGGACCACGATGCCGGCGGCCCGCTGGGCCAACTCGCCGCGGCGCGTCGGGGCGGCCACCACGCGGGGGGGTGGCAGGGGCCGATCATGGGGACGCGCCAGGAGCCCGCTGCATCGCCTGCAACGATCCCGGTGCTCGGCTTGGGTGGTTCCACACCGTGGACAGAACATGATAAGAAAGACAGGCTACCGCCATCTCAGGGGTGGAGGGGGGCGCTGTCTGTCGCCCCTTGCGGTGACCGGCCCGGCGATCCAGTCGAGCAGCTCGCTGAGCATGCGCGCCGTAGCACCCCACACGGTGTCGCCCTCCAGTTCGAAGAAGTCTATGCGCCGCTGCCTTCCGTCCGGCCACGTCCACAGCTCGCTGTGGTGGACCGCCGGATCGACGAGCCCGGCAAGGGTGACGGTGAAGGCCCGCTCCACCTCGCGGGGGTTGGCCACCAGGTGGGGACGTTCCGGCAGGGTGGCCACGATCGGGGTGATCGGCGCCGGGCTGATGGCCGTGGTCAGCGGCGACAGACGACCTACCGGCGTGACGGTATCGGGGTCGAGGCCGACTTCCTCGTGCGCCTCGCGCAGCGCAGCGTCGAGCGCGGACTCGCCGCTCTCCAGGCGACCGCCCGGGAACGACACCTCCCCCGTGTGGGACCGCAGCTTGGCGGACCGGCGGGTCAGGACCACCTGTGCCTGGTCACCCTCAGCAAAGACGGCGCAGAGGACCGCTGAGGTCAAGGGCGCAGGGTCGTGGCTTCCCGAGGGAACGACCTCCCGGGGTGGTGTGCGGGGTGGTGTGCGGTCCCGGACCGCCTTGACCACGTCGTCAACGGTGACTCGCTCGAGACCGACCCACGGTGTCGGCGGCCCAGGGCGGGCAGAGACCGGTCGCGGTATCTGCTGAAGCGCCTTGGGTGGCCGGGACCTCAACGGTCAGACAACCGGCGTCCACGACTCCGTGGCCGCGGCATCCGCGGATTGGACGGCCACGGTGACGGGCAACTCAGCGACGAGGCCCTCGAGGATCTCGCGCATCCCGGCGATCTTCAGGTCGGCGAGGGTCCGACCCGGCGGGTTGTGGCCGCGTTCCCACTCCATCCAGGATTCGAGCAACTTGGCAAGATCCGGGGGCCGCTTCTCCATGGCTCCATGCTACCGCCGCCAGCCCGGATCCGATCCTTGCCCCGCATTCCCCCAACCATCGGGGGCCCCCAGGGCATCGAAGCGGGGAACGGTGTTGCGAGAAGGCGCACCGGTGCACTCTCTGGTCACGCGGTTGAGTTCCCCGGGACGGATCGAGGCCCGGGCCATGAGCGGCCCGGGCCTCGTCATCCTTCCCACAGAGCTTGCAACCAGTCCAACCGGCAGGGTGGCTAGAAGCCCATGCCCCCCATACCACCCATGCCGCCCATCCCACCGCCGGCGGCGGCCGCGGCGGCCGCTGCTGCGGGGTTGGCCTTCTCGGGCTTGTCGGCCACGAGCGCCTCGGTGGTGAGGAGCAGACCGGCGATGGACGCCGCGTTCTGCAACGCCGAGCGGGTCACCTTGGCCGGGTCGATGACGCCGGCCTTGAGGAGGTCGACCCATTCACCCGAGGCGGCGTTGAGGCCGATCGCACCGGACTCCGTCTCGGCCCGCTGGATGACGACCGAACCCTCGTGACCGGCGTTGAAGGCGATCCACTTGAGGGGCTCCTCGACGGCCTTGCGTACGATGCGAGCACCGGTGGCCTCGTCACCGGTCAGGGACCCGATCACCTTGTCGATGGCCGGGCGGGCCCGGAGCAGCGCTGTGCCGCCTCCGGGGACGATCCCCTCTTCGATGGCGGCCCGGGTGGCGGAGAGCGCATCTTCGATGCGGTGCTTCTTCTCCTTCAGCTCCACCTCGGTGGCGGCCCCGACCTTGATGACGGCGACGCCGCCGGCCAGCTTGGCCAGGCGCTCCTGGAGCTTCTCCTTGTCCCAGTCGGAGTCGGAGTCCTCGATCTCCCGCTTGATCTGGGCGATCCGGCCCTTGACTTCCTTGGAGTCACCAGCGCCATCGACGATGGTCGTATCGTCCTTGGTCACGACGACCTTGCGCGCCGAGCCCAACAGGTCGACGGTGGTGTTCTCGAGTTTGAGACCCACCTCCTCGGAGATGACCTGTCCGCCGGTGAGGATGGCCAGGTCGGCGAGCATGGCCTTGCGGCGCTCACCGAAGCCGGGGGCCTTGACCGAAACGGAGGTGAAGGTCCCCCGGATCTTGTTGACCACCAGGGTGGCCAGCGCTTCGCCGTCCACGTCCTCGGCGATGATCAGCAGCGGCTTGGAACCCTGCATGACCTTCTCGAGGACGGGCACCAGGTCGTGCACCGCACTGATCTTGCCGTTGACGATCAGGATCTGGGGGTCGTCGAGGACGGCCTCCTGGCGCTCCTGGTCGGTCACGAAGTACGGCGACAGGTAGCCCTTGTCGAACTGCATGCCCTCGGTGAACTCGAGCTCGAGGCCGAAGGTCTGGGACTCCTCGACCGTGACGACGCCGTCCTTGCCGACCTTGTCGATGGCGTCGGCGATGACCTCGCCGACCGACGGGTCAGCGGCGGAGATGGACGCCACCTGAGCGATCTCGCTCTTGTCGTCGATGTCGCGGGCCAGCGAGCCGATGTCGGCCACGGCGGCGGCAACGGCCTTGTCGATGCCCCGCTTGAGGGCGGTGGGCGACGCCCCGGCGGCCACGTTGCGCAGTCCCTCGCGCACCAGGGCCTGGGCCAGGACGGTGGCGGTGGTGGTGCCGTCACCGGCCACGTCGTTGGTCTTGGTGGCCACCTCCTTGACGAGCTGGGCCCCCATGTTCTCGAAGGGATCCTCGAGCTCGACCTCACGGGCGATGGTCACCCCGTCGTTGGTGATGGTCGGGGCCCCGAACTTCTTGTCGATGACCACGTTGCGGCCCTTGGGGCCGAGGGTGACCTTGACGGCGTCGGCCAGCTTGTTGACCCCCGCCTCCAGGCCCCGGCGCGCGTTCTCGTCGAAGCGGAGTTGCTTGGCCACTACTTACCTACCTTGGCAAGGACGTCACGGCTGGTCAGGATCAGCACATCCTCGCCATCGAGGCTGTACTCCGTCCCGCCGTACTTCGAGTAGACGACCTTGTCGCCCACGGCGATGTCGAGCTTGATGAGCTCGCCGGTGGTCTCGGCCCGGCGGCCGGGGCCAACGGCGAGGACCTAACCCTGCTGGGGCTTCTCCTTGGCGGTGTCAGGAATGACCAGACCCGATGCCGTCTTCTCCTCGGCCTCGCTCGGGCGGACGACGATACGATCGTCGAGCGGCTGCAGACTCATGGTGTTGCGCCTCCATTGGCGTTTGGGAACGGATGCTCGCGTGGTTCGTTAGCACTCTCACCGAACGAGTGCTAACTCTAGCGACCCACCCGGAGTAGTTCAACCGGGTCGTGGGGAGTCCGCGGCCGAGGCGCTCGATTGCCCCCTGGTGACCCGTGACGCGCGCCTGTCGAGGTCCACCGGCGACGCTGCTCACATCGAGGTCATTGAGGACTGAGTGCGTGAGGGCGTTGAGGGACTGAGGACGCAGGCCGGCCTCGGTCTCAGAGGACCAGGGGGAGGCGCAGGCTCGGATCGGCTGCGGCATCGAGCGGGGTCGGGCCGTCGAGGCGCAGCCGGTACCAGGCGGTGGCGCCGACCATGGCCGCGTTGTCGGTGCACATGGCGACCGCCGGCACGAATGCCGCCCGGCCGTCAGCCGCCGCCGCCTCCACGATCCGGGTCCGCAGCACGGAGTTGGCGGCCACGCCCCCTCCGATGCAGAGGGCCCGGGCACCGGTCGCGGCGGCCGCCCTCCTGGCCTTGTCGACCAGCACGTCGACCACCGCCTCCTGGAACGAGGCGGCAACATCCGCGTTCGGCGCGTCGGGGTGCTTGGCCACCCAGGTGAGCACGCTGGTCTTGAGCCCGCTGAAGGAGAAGTCGAACCCCTGTCCCTTCATGGCCCGGGGGAAGGAGATGGCCGTCGGGTCGCCGCCGGCGGCCACCCGATCGATCGCCGGCCCGCCGGGATAGCCCAGGCCGAGGAACCGGGCCACCTTGTCGAACGCCTCCCCGGCGGCATCGTCGATCGTCTGGCCCAGCAGCCGGTACCGGCCGCAGTCAGGACCGCCCCCCATGCCCATGCCGACCAGCAGGGTGTGGCCCCCCGACACGAGCAGGACCACGGCGGGCAGGACCAGGTCGGGGTCTTCGAGGAAGGCGGCGTGCAGGTGGCCCTCGAGATGGTTGACCCCCACGAACGGCACGTCCCACGCCAGGGCGTAGGCCTTGGCCGCACTCGTCCCCACCAGCAGCGACCCGATGAGGCCGGGTCCGATGGTGGCGGCCACCGCGTCGATGTCCGAACCGGTTGTGGATGCCTGGGCCAGGGCCTCGTCGACCACCGCGACCACGACCTCGGCGTGGGCCCTCCCGGCGACCTCGGGCACCACACCGCCGAAGCGGGCGTGGAGGTCAATCTGGCTGGACACCACCGACGAGCGGACGTGGCGGCCGTCGTCGACCACGGCGGCCGCCGTCTCGTCGCAGGAGGTCTCGATGGCCAGGATCCTCACGGTCGCTCCTCGCTCGTCCCGGGGACTGCCGGCCCGGTGTCGTCAAGGGTCAGCGTGTCATCGACGGTGGCACCGGGGATGGCCGCTTCGATGGCGGCCAGGCGGGCCAGCGCGCTGCGGTTGTCGAGGTCGTGGGCCCACATGACCAGGGCGTCCTCGTTGGTCTCGGCGTAGTAGTTCCTGCGGACACCGGCGGGCTCGAAGCCGAAACGCCGGTACATGGCCTGGGCGCCGGCGTTGGACATCCGCACCTCGAGGGTCAGGTGGCGGGCGCCGTGGCCGACGGTGGCGCGCACCAGGTGGGCCAGCATACGGCTGCCGATCTTGTGTCGCTGCCAGGCCGGGTCGACGGCGATGGTGGTGATGTGGGCCTCCTCGCCGGCCAGCATGATCCCGGCGTAGCCGACGACGACCCCCTCGACGCGGGCGGCGACGTACGCGCGGTTGGTGCGCAGGTTGAGCTCGCTCATGAACAGCGGCAGGGACCATGGTCGGGGGTAGACCTGGGCCTCGATGCGCAGGACCGAGCGCAGGTGCCGTCTCCGCAGGGGCGCCAGGTGCACGGTCACCTCGGTGTTCTCTGTGGGGAGGGGGGCAATGACCTCGTCGGGGCCCATCGCCGGGGAGCCGGGGACCTGCGCCGGATCGTCGCCGGGCTCAACCATCGCGCTCGACGGTTGGCGCAGGAACGGGTTCGGGCCGGGCCGCCCAGCCGATGCGCACGTCGGGTTGACGGAGGTAGAGGGGCTCGATGCCGGCACCGGCGTCGCCCGGCGCGTTGCCGCCCAGAAGGCGGGTCGCGGCCATCCGGGCGGCATCGGTGGCGGAGGGATGCGCATCGTCGGCCTCGGCGACGTTGACGCCGGCCTGCGCCGCGAACGCGTCCCGGTACCGCAGCGCCCCGTCGCCCACGACCAAGATGTCGTCGCCCAGGACGCCCAGGGCCGCCACCACGGTCTCGGGGGTGGCGACAGCGGCCGGTGCCTCGGCAGTGAGCCCGTCGGGACCCGGCCGGAACGGCGCCCAGAACACCTCGCAACGTCGGGCGTCGACCACCGCCACAACCGGGCGCCGTTGGTGACGGTGGGCGTTGGCCAGGATCTCCAGGCTGGTGAGGCCGACACCGGGCACGCCGAGGGCGGAGACCAGGGCGCGGGCGGTGGCCAACCCGACCCGCAGCCCGGTGAACAGTCCCGGCCCGACGTCGACGGCCACGGCGTCGATGGCCTGCAGGGGCGTGCGGGCCAAGCGGCAGACCTCGGCGATGGCCGGGGCCAGCAGCTCGCCGTGGCGGCGCCCCCCGGTCACCTGGATGGAAGCCAGCGGCCCGCCGGCCCCGCCCAGGGCCACGCTGACCTGGGGGGTGGCGGTGTCGATGGCCAGGACCACCGGCGGGGCGGCCGGAGCGGGTCGCCCGGTCACCGCTTGCCCCTGCCGCCGGCGACGGCCACATCGGCCGCCACCGCCGCCCACCGTCCGGTCCACGCCGGCCCCGACGGGCGCAGCTCCAGGTCCCGCTGGTCGTCGGTACGGGGACGGGTGAAGCGCACCGCGAGGTGGTCCGGTCCCAGGACGTCGCCGACCCGCTCACCCCACTCGATGACCGCAAAGGCGTCGTCCTCGATCAGCTCCCTCAGGCCCAGGTCCGCGACCTGGGCCGGGGTGTCCAGGCGGTACAGGTCGACGTGCAACAGATCGAGGCCCAGATCGGTCGGGTAGGGCCGCAGGAGGGTGAACGTCGGGCTGGTCACCGGTTCTCTGACCCCGGCGGCGGCCGCCAGACCCTGGGTGAACGCCGTCTTGCCGGCCCCCAGATCACCGATCAGCAACACCACGTCGCCAGCTCGGAGGTGGGGAACCAAGGCGGCGGCCACGGCCCGGGTGGCGGCGACGTCACCGCAGCGAACGAGCAGCGCCGGGCCGGCGGAGGTGGCGGCGCTCACGGCTGCTCCCCAGCCGTTGGGCCGCGGCTGGCCAGGGCCCGCTTGGCCCGGACGAAGTCGGCGCGCATCTTGGCCAGCACCTCTCCCCCGCCCCGCAGGGCGGCAGCCGGATGGAAGGTCGGGACCAGGACCGCCCCCCGCTCACCGAAGGGATAGACCACGCCCCGCAGCTTGCCGATGCCGTCGGTGGTGTCGAGGAGCAGCTTTGTGGAGAAGTTGCCCAAGGTCAGAACCACGCGGGGGGCAATCAGGTCGATCTGGGCGTCCAGGTAGGGCCGGCAGGTGGCGATCTCGTCGGGCTTGGGGTCCCGGTTGCCCGGCGGCCGGCACTTCACGACGTTGGCGATGTACACGTCGCTGCGCTCCAGACCGGCCTCTTCGCCGAGCAGGCGGTCGAGCAGTTGGCCGGATCGGCCGACGAAGGGACGTCCCAAGAGGTCCTCCTCCCGTCCCGGGCCCTCGCCCACCACCAGCAGGGCAGCGTCCGCCGCCCCCTCCCCGAAGACCACCTGGGTCCTGCCCTTCGCCAGCGGGCAACGGGTGCAACCGAGAGCGGTCGCTCGCAGATCGGCCAGCGCGGACATGGAAAGGGAGACTACCGGTGAGGTGTTGGCTGACCGCCGCCGCGGCAGAGGGTCGCACCTCGAGTCACCTGAGGTGAACTCAACCGTGCGCTTCTCGACGGGCGGGAACGACGGGCGGTGGTGGTCCAACGCTTGTCGACGTTTGGACGTAGTAGTTGTCCACCGGGGCGCTGCCCGCTGGCGGCTGGTCCCACGCCGCGGTGTCGGGGCCGACACCGTAGATGGCGAGCAGGGCAGGGGCGTGTGCTTCGAGCAGAGCGCCGAGGAGCTCGTTGAGACGGTCGAGTTGGGCGTCGAAGAACTCGGCGCGCCGGCCCAGCTCGCGCAGCGCGAACCGGGTGGAGTAGCCGACGACGTCTCCGGGGCGGGGGCGCAGCGCTGCGGTCTCGGCGATCAGGTCGGCTGCTGGGTGGGCGGCGAAGCGGGCCCGTAGGTCGTCGGGACCGGTGACGAGCAGCGCCCGGGCCTGGTTGATCGTCCGTGTCCGCTCGCGGGTGGCCGATCGCTTGGCGACCATGAGCGCCCGGATCGCCTCGACGGTCCCGTCGCCGCCCTTCGCTGTACCCCGCGCCCGGCCGGACTGGGCGGCCCGAGCAGCGCTGACAGCGTCGAGGGATCGGACTTCCCGGCCCGACGACGGTCCGCTCGGTCAGCGCGGTCGACCTCGACCACCGCTATCCCCGCGGCTGCCAGGTGCCGGGCGAGGCCGGCCCCGTCGCTGCCGGTGCCCTCGATCCCGACCACAATGACGGTCCCGAACTCGCCCAGCCAGGCGGCCAGATCGGCGTAACCGGCCGGGGTCGTCGGGAACGACTCGACGCCGAGCAGACCCCCGATCGGGTCGAGGGCGGCGGCAACATGGATGTCGGCATGAGTGTTGACGCCGCCAGTGACGGCGCGTGTCTCTACGATGGTCATTCGGCCATCCCTTTCTAGGTTGAGGGGTGGCACGCACCTGCTGGCCGACGGAGCTGTCAGGCCCGACCTCTTGTACAGGTCGGACAGCCAGCGCCGGCGTGATCGGTGGGTGCCGGGAACAATCCTGGGACCCGGTCGACAGATCGTTTCGCAACAACAGCTCGACACGGCGTCAGCCGATTCGGCGGTCAGACCGGGACCCAGGACTCCCGACCCTACGCCCCCGCCGCTCTCGCGTCGGGGATGCTCGACCATGGGCAAACCGCCATCGTTGCTGCGTCGAGGATCGGGGGCCAAAGGCACATCCCCATCCTCCCTGTCGGGCCGGGGCGAGACGGAAGGAGTATTGGTGCATCCGGAGCTACTGCTCGCATTGTCTGTCGTGCTGCGAGATTTCGAGGACGCCTACCCGTTCCCACCCGACGTGCGGGAAGGAGGCGGCGCCGGTCAGCACGGTGAATACGTGTGGCGGTGCTCCACGCTCCGGACGGCTCCAGAGCTGGGGTGGGAGTGGTCGTGGGTCGGCCCGTTGCGGAGCAGGTAGCGGAGCTGGCGGGCCAGGCGCAGACATGTGCCGTTGAGACGCTCCACAGCTACGGCATGTCGACGAGTTGGCCAGAGTGCCCTGCGCACCCGAACGCTCACCCGCTCGGTCCCGCAGTCCATGACGGGCAGGCGACCTGGGGTGCTGCCGCACCGGCAGAGATTTCGCCCGGATCGGCGAACTGGGACTCGGAGCTTCGGACGAGAACAGCTGAGCTGAGAGAGTCGTAGTCCAGCGAGATCTGGTCACCTTCGGGACTCGAGGCTGTACAGACCGCACGGATGGGCTTGCGGAATGATCATCCGGTGGAGGTTCGTGGCTCGAGGAGTCGCATCTCATCCGACTGTGCGGCCCGTCGGTCGAAGGTCACGGTGTGTTCGCAGCCGGAGACTCGGCCGAGCTCGGCGATGACCGCATCGGCGAAGTCGATACCGTCGCGACTCTCGGTCAGCGCGGCACGGACGATCGAGTCCTGGTCGACCCTGAGCTCGCGGGCATTCAGGAGGCCCTCGACCAGTGCGGCACAGCGAGCGGTGCTGATCTTGTAGGCGCGTCGCAGTACCCAGTGCAGCTCAACGACGGTAACCAGGCTGAGGAAGCCCGGGGCCTTCTCGCTCAGTGCGTCGATCACCGTCGACGCTGCCGCCGACTGATCCGGTTCGTCTTGAACCAGATAGCGCACGACGACGTTGGTATCGAGGCCGATCACGTAGAAGAGGTCGTGGCGCCGAAGGCTATGGCCTCGTCCATGTCCTCGAGGGTGACGAGCCCGGACGGCCTCGGCACGGCACCTTTGAGATCCTGGATCGATGCTGCCTGCGGATGGATCTCATAACCACCTGTGTCGGTGGGAACGAAGGCGAGCCGAGACCCTGGTCGCAGACCAAGCTTGGTGCGCACGTCGACGGGGATCGTGACCTGACCCTTGCTGGTGACGGTGGCAGACGGCATGGCGACTCCTTACTCTTGGTAAGGCAAGGGTACACCGTTGCGGCTGTTTCGCACCCTTCAAGGATCAGCGACGGGCCTCGGTCAGATCCGCACGACGGGAACGGGGGTGCCGAGACAGCCCGACAGCCGAGTGAGGTCGCCCAGGTCGGCGGTGAGTACGGTGGCCCCGACCGACGCTGCCACCGCGACGACGTGCCCATCGGTCACGTCCGAACTGCCCGCCTCCCCAAGCAGGGCACCCACCACGTGGGCCTGGTGCGGCTCAAACGGGACCACCACGCAGCCGCGGAGGAAACGGCGCAGCTGGGCCTGGCGCCCGGAACGGCTCACCTGGGCCACGACGGGCGCTGTCGTCACCGGGGCCAGCCCGAGGTCCAAGCGGGCTCGATGATCGGCCCAGGTGACCCGATCGCTGCGGTCTGCTCCAACCAGCACGCCAGCGTCATAGACGACGTTCATGCTGGCGCGGCGGTGCCAAGCTGGGCTGTCACCCGCTGGCGAGCCTCGGACAGCTCGATCTCAGTGAGCGGCCCGTTCTCGGCCTCCCACTCGGCGACGGCCGATAGCCCGTCTCGGACGGTGAGGGCAGCCCGGGCGGCCTGGGTCATCCAGGCCGAGACGCTCACCTGGTCCTCGCCGGCCGCCTGCTTCACCCTTTGATGCACGTCGGGGTCAACGGTGATGGCGAGCTTGGGTGAGGGACGGCCACGAGGCATGGGTAAACTCTACTACCAGAGTAGGAGGGATGATGGGATCTCTGAAAACATGTTGCGATCGCCGATCCCTGAACGGGCATCGGATCCAGCAGGTGTTGTACGACTGACCCGGTATCACGTACAATATCGTCATGGCGAGCATGCCCGTGAGCGACGCACGCGAGAACCTGGCCCAGGTCGTGGAGACGGCCCAGACCGAGGCGGTCATATTGGAGCGTTACGGCCGGCCCGCGGCTGTGCTCGTGAGCCCAGACCGCTATGACGAGCTCCTGGAGGCGTTCGAGGAAGCAGAGGACATCGCAGCTTTCGATGCCGCCATGGCTGAAGAGGGGCCGAACCTTCCCTGGGACGAGGTAAAAGCCGAACTCGGCTGGGAGTGAGCCGCTACCGCATCGAGGTCCGGCCCGCCGCCGCTCGGGCGTTGCGGCGGCTCGATCCCGACGTACGGCCACGAATCCAAGCCGCGATCGCTCTTCTGGCCGAGGATCCCCGACCTCCCTCGTCACGACGCCTACGAGGCCGGGAGGGGTATCGGGTGAGAGTCGGTGCCTACCGGGTGCTCTACACGGTCGCCGATGACGTGCTCCTGGTAGTCGTCGTCTCTCTCGGACACCGCCGCGATGTCTACGACCGCTGAGGGATCCCTGCGGCGGGTATCGGCTTCCATGTCGTGGACTCGCCACAGGACGATTCCCGGCCAGAACTGGGGGGAGCACGCATGACGAGCAGGCCAGTGGCGTTCGAACTCCACGAGTCAGGGGGCGCTGCTGCACGGGACAAAAGCCGACCTGGCGGTAGGCGACCGGCTGGTGCCCGGACGCCCTTCGAACTTCGGCGGAGGGAGGATTGCCAACCACGTCTACGTGACGGCACGTTGGACGCCGCGACGTGGGGCGCCGAGTTGGCGGTCGGAGACGGCCGTGGCCGGATCTACATCGTGGAACCGCTGGGTGCCATGGAGGACGACCCCAACGTGACGGACAAGAAGTTCCCTGGCAACCCGACGCGGTCCTACCGCACTTGCGAGCCCGTCAAGGTCGTCGGTGAGCTTGTGGACTGGGTGAGCCACTCGCCCGAGCAACTACAGGCCATGCGTGAGGGCCTTGCGGACCTCGGGCGCCGGGGGCCTTGCGGTCATCTACGACTAGGCGAGTGTCACGGGACGGCGGGCAGGATGAGCTTCTCCCGTGTGGCGAGGTCAGAGTCGGGATCCGGTCAACGGGCATAGTCCCGTAAGCCGAACGCCCTGCGGGACGACGATCGGCCGCTCGAGGGGAACCTACGTTTGTGTCACTCAGGGATCCCTTTGCGAACTGGGCCGGGTGGATGCTGTTACCGGCCGAGCTGTCTGCACATCCCGCGTCATCGCTGCGTGATCACCAGGCGGCACCGGGGTGATGCTGTGGAAGGTACGACCGAACGGCCAAAGGGTCGGTGCGAAGGCCTCCAGGGCATCCAGGACCCCCTGGCGGGGGTCCATCTCGATTGTGGGCGTTGCGGTCGTTCCTGGTAGAGCCGTTGTCAAGGCCAAGCCCTGGGCGGCCTACGGCCGGCCTTGACAACGGCTCATCGAGGAAGCCCGAGAACATCGTCGTCAAACAGCGTTGCCCGAACTACAAGTTCCGTGGCCACATAAAGATGCCGCTAACAGATGCTCAGGTCGTTGGCCGGGGGGGAAGCTGTGCGTTAGGCAGCCCAGGGAGGAATGATCCGGGTTCCGTCGTCGGTGATGGCTTCGAGGCCGGGGGTGGTGGTGACCCAGGCGCTGGCCCCTTGCGTCCCCGCCTCGACGCGGAGTTCGCTGTTGGCGGGGACGAGGGCGACGTCTCCTGGTTGAAGGTGGCTTTCCACGCCGTCGAGCGTGACCCGAAGCTCGCCGCTGAGAACCAGGAGAACCTCCTCCCGGCTGGGCCGGTGGGTGACGCCATCAAGGCCTGAGGGTACGTCGAGACGCCAGGCGCAGAGCTGACGGCTCCCTCGGGATGGCGCTACGTAGGAGTTGAAGCAGGAGCCGTGGGTCTCGAAGGTGATGCTCTCCGTGGAGCGGACGATGGGCATGTTGAGCCTCCTGTAGACAAGGTGCTTGTCTGTATAGACAAGCGTCCTGTCCAACCTGGTGTCAAGATGGGTGGTGTGACGATCGATGACTGGGGGACGGCCGTGGCAGTACTGCGGCTCGCCAACCAGCTGGTCGACGGGGTCCAGGAGGGTCTTGCGCTCAGCGGGTTCGCCGACGTTCGCCCTGCCCATGGCTTTGCGTTCGTTCGGATCAGCTCCGGGGATGCCACCACGGCGGACGTGGCGGAACACCTAGGGGTGACCAAACAGGCCGCCGGCCAACTTGTTGCCTACCTGGTGGACCGTGGTTACGTCATGCGCCGCCCTGCTCCCGGCGACGCCCGGGCCAGACTGCTTGCGCTCACGGAGCGAGGACGGGCGTGTACCGAGGCCGCAGAAGCCGCTGCCAGAGAAACCGTCGAGCAGTGGAGGTCACACCTGCGCCCAGCGGAGTTCGCAGGGCTTCAAGCGGCCCTTGAGACGATCACAGCACCCGGCCGGTTACGACCGTCTTGGTAAACACCGTCCCGTAGCCGGATCCCCTTGCGACGATGGCGGCGACTCGGCGAAGGCCCTCTTCCGGTGTGCCGTAGCCCGATCCGTTACGGGCATTGTGACGAGCAGTCCGTCTACCGCGCCATTACCTGGCGGGCGTCCAGGGCTGGACGAAGTCGTTGCCCTCTCGGCCTTCGACCGCCATCAGCAGGGACGCCGCGTTGGCACCGTCGATCTGCTCTCGGATGATGTCGGCGTGTCCTGCGTGGCGGGCGAACTCCTCGACGTGGTGGACGAGGGCGAAACGCTGCACGGAGTCGGTGGTCGCATAGATGCCGTCCCACGGGGCGGCGGGGGCGGTCATGTCGGCGCCCGGATCAGTGGCGCGCACGTCGGCCAGGTACGCAGCTCTGACCTCGTCGAAGGCCTCGAGCGCAACGGCGAGCGTCTCGTCGTCGCCGAGTGCGAAGCTTCCCATGAACAACGCGTACCCCGCATCGTCGAGCACCGTCCCGGGGTTGGTGTTCCGACGCTCACGCTGCTGCATGCCGTAGGTGGCGTGCTTGACCAGCCCGCCGATGGACAGGGCGCTCCGACACGGTGTCTGGCGCGCCTGGTCCTCGGTGAGCCCGTGAGCGGCGCTGCGGATGGCAGCGAGCTGCTGGCCGAGGTAGCCGGCGAGCACCTCGCTCTCGGTGTACTTGCCCGGAACGAACATATGTGGCCTCCACTGATGACGGTGATCGGTGTCATCGACGACGCTACGGCCAGTTGGTGCCTCGACCGCCTCGCCGCTCCCCGCACGAGCGGTGCGCGCTTCGCACCCCGAGACCTGCCCGCCAACGACGCCGCCGACTTCGTCCGGGCCGGGATCGCCCAGGTTCCGCGGCCCGTCGTCGTAGACGCCGTCGTCGCCGCGCCAGCCGACGTGATACGCAGCCGGGTCGGCCGATGGGCCAGCATCGACGAGCGCGCCGACGGCACCTGCAGGCTCCAGATCAGGACCGAATCGCTGGACTGGGCGACCCTGACCCTCGGGGCGACCGGCGCAAACTTCGCCCTCCACGGGCCACCCGAGCTCGTCGAGCACCTACGCACCTGGACGGACAGCGTCACCCGCGCCACCACAAACCTGGCCGCCCATCTCAGATGACCATCGTCTACTGGGATGGACCTTCCCACGGGTTAGTCAGGCTGACGCCGGTGGCGTCGAAGTCAGAGGCGTTGCGGGTGGCCAGCCTCGCCTCCCGAGACACACAGATCGCGGCGATCTGCGCGTCGGCGGTAGCGATGGGACGGCCCACCCCCTCACAGCCGGCGACGATCACCCCATATCGACGGGCAGCACGAGCGTCGAATGACACGATCACATCGTCGAAGTCGGCAAAGACTCTGGCCGCTGTCGCTGTCAACTGGTCCCGACGCCGGCCACCGTGCAGCCGAGCGATGCCGTACTCGACCTCGGCGAGCGTGATCGCGGTTGTGTGCAAGCGACCCGCCGTGGCGGTCCACGCGAGGACATCCGGGTCGGGTTCCTCGCGCATCATTTCCGAGATCACGTTGGTGTCGATGATGATCACGACAGCTCCGGCAGGTCGGCCGCTCGGGGCATGTCCTGCCGAGGTGAGATCTCTAGCTCGACCCCGCCGATCGCAGCGAAGCGCTCTCGGATCACTTGGGCCAGGTTGAGTTGTTCATCCTCCCTCGCAGCGACCGCATCGGTGAGGATCGCCCGGACTTCAGCTTCCATTGACCGTCCGTGGCGAGCCGCCCGTACCTTCAGCCGGCTCGCCACGTCCTCGTCCAGGTCGCGCACGCTGATCGCTGCCACACCCAATCACCTCCTGCTAGCAATGATAGCACAAGCGGCCGTTTGGGGATCCCTCAGCGGACGGGTCTATCAGCCGTCTTGACGTCATGACGGCGAAAGACGAACATGGAGCGGTGGCACGCCGCAAGACGACCGTTTACTTGGACTCCGATGTCCTGACCGCCACCAAGGTGGTCGCCGCTGCCCGTCAGCAAAGCGAGAGTCAGGTGGTAGAGGACGCCTTGCGGGCCTACCTGGGCGACGGCCAGCTCGAGGCGGCGGGGGCCGACCTGCGAGCGCTGATGGACCGGGTAGCCAAGCGGGAGAGCCTCGATGACGACGACACCATGGCGCTCGCCGTGGATGAGGTACGAGCTGTACGGACAGCAGGCCGTTCCCGCCACACGGCGTAGATGGCCCCGCCCCGGGCCGTGGCCGACACCAACGTGCTGGTGGCGGCCGCCATCTCCCCTCAGGGCGTCTGCGGACGGTTGGTCGATGCTGCCATCCACGGTCGATGGCGGGCCGTGGCCCTGGTCGACGGTGGCGGGCACGGCTGCGTCGACCTTGCTCAGTCGCCCGTTGGTCACACCACCCCGATGGTGGTCTGCGTCGGCTCCGCCCAGCCTGGCGCCGTCGACGCGGAACCGGCCCCGCTCACCGCTTCACCCGGCCGGCCAGGCCGGCCAGGGCGGCGCCGAGCTCGACCGGGCGCTCCAGCATGACCATGTGACCGCAGCCCTCCAGGGTGACCAGGTCGGCCCCGCCGATGATGTCGGCCATGGCCCGGGCGTGGCGGACCGGGGTCATCACGTCGTTGGTGCCCACCACGATGGCACTCGGCAGGTCGAGGCACGCCAGGGTGGCCGTCTCGTCGAAGCGGACGATCTCGGCCAGCAGCCCGGCGGCCACTTTGGCCGGCACGGCGGCGGTGACGTCGCGGGTGAGCGCCACCTGGCTGGTGGACGGCTCGTCGCCGAAGGTGACCCGAGCCAGGAGGAATGACAGGTCGCCGTCGCCCAGGCTCGGGCCGGGCAGCCGGGAGGTGATCCACGCCGCCCGGGACAGCAGCGGCCGGGCCGCTGCGACCACGGCCCGCGCCCCGGGGATGCCGCTGCCCACCGCCGGGTTGGCCGACGTGGCCACCAGGGCCAGGGCCCCGATGCGGCCTTGGCCGGACGCCGCGTCGGGGTCGCCGGACAGGTAGCGCAGGGCGACCATGCCCCCCATGGAGTGTCCGACCAGCACGGCCTGGCGCAGGTCGAGCGCGTCGAGCACCTCGGCCAGGTCGGCGGCCAGGCGGTCAAGGGACACGCCCTCCCGGCCCACCGTCGAGGTCCCGTGGCCGCGCTGGTCGTAGGCGACCACGTGGTACCCAGCGGCGGCCAGGGCCGGCAGCTGGTAGTGCCAGATGGCGGCGGCCAAGGTGATGCCGTGCAGCAGGATGATGGCCGGGCCGGTCCCCTGTTGGAGGACCCGGAGGCGAGCCCCGTCGGACATGGTCAGGACCGCTTCGATGACCTCGGGGCGCAGCGCGGTGTCGACATCGGCCTCCGGGTCGAGGCGCTGGCGCTGCGCCCGGATCATGGCCCGCTCGGCGGCGATGCCGCCGGCCACGGCCGCTCCGGCCACGGCCAGGCCGATCAGGCTCTTGCGCGGGGCCACCTCAGGCCTCCCGGTAGGTCCGGGGCACCCGCTGGCTCAGGCCGCAGACGATCTCATAGGAGATGGTTCCCGTCCGCCTTGCCCACTCCCAGGCCCCGACGTGGCTGTCACCTTGAGCACCGAGCAGCACCACGCCGTCGCCGACGGCGACCACGGCGTCGCCGGTTGCCGGCCCACAGGTTGCCGGCCCACAGTCGACCAGGATCTGGTCCATGGTCACGGTGCCGGCCAGGGGCCGGCGACGCCCGCCGATGAGGACCTCGCCTCCCGCCGCGGACAGGCTCCTGGGCACCCCGTCGGCGTAGCCGATGGGCACGGTGGCCACCACCGACGGTGCCTCCAGCCGGTAGCGCAACCCGTAGGACAGGCGCTCGCCGGCCTCCAGGGTCTTCACGTGCGACACACGGGCCCGCAGGCTGAGCGCCGGGCGCAGGTCGGCCATGCCCGACGCCCCCGACCCCACGTCGCAGGGGGCCAGGCCGTAGAGGGTGATCCCGCAGCGGACCAGCTCCAGCCGGGCCGCCGGGTGCCACAGGGTGCCGGCCGAGTTGGCGGCGTGGCGCAACCGGGGGATGACCCCGGCCTCGGCCAGGCGGGCGGTGGACGCATCGTAGCGCTCCATCTGGGCCGCCGTGTAGGGGTCGTCGACCTCGTCGGCCACCGCGAAGTGGGTCCACCAGCCCTCGAGGTCGAGCTCTGGGCGTCGGGCCACGTCGACGGCCAGGTGCAGCGCGGCGTCGGGTGCCGCTCCCACCCGGTGCATGCCGGTGTCGACCTTCACGTGCACCGCGAGCGGTCGCCGCCTCCCCAATCGGCACACCTCGGCCGCGGCCGCCTCCACGCCCGTGGGGGTGTAGAGCGTCGGCGTCAGGTTGCGGGCCACCACCTCACCCATGGCCCCCGGCGTGGGTTCCGACAGGACCAGGATGGGGCTGTCGATGCCGGCGTCTCGCAGCTCGACGCCCTCCTCCACCAGAGCGACGCCCAGCCACGTGGCCCCGCCGCGCAGGGCGGCCCGGGCCACCGGCACCGCGCCGTGGCCGTACCCGTCCGCCTTGACCACCGCGCACAGCTCGGCGGGGGCGGCGATGGCGGCCAGCGCGGCGGCGTTGCCGGCGACGGCGTCGAGATCGATCTCGGCCCACGCCGGGCGGAGCCGGGGCCCAGGAAGGAGCCGGGGCCCAGGAAGGGCCGCGCTCACGCCCACGGCCTGCGGGCACCGGACAGCCAGCGGGAGATCAGCGCCGGCAGGTCCGAGGCGACCAGCCCCTGGGGCGGGCCCAGGGCGGAGGCCCGGCCATGGACCTGCGCGCCGAGGGCGGCGGCCTGGAACGGTTCGACCCCCCTGGCCACCAGCGCGGCGATGACCCCCGAGAGCACGTCGCCGGTCCCCGCGGTGGCCAGGCGGGAGGAGCCGGCGTCGCTGAGCAGCACCCGCCCGTCGGGGTGGGCGACCACCGTCGTGGACCCCTTGAGCAGGACGACGGCACCGCTGATGCGGGCCGCGTGGCGCACGGCCGCCACCCGGTCGGTGCCGGGC